>JBGPVE010000158.1:0-6660 GCA_041491545.1 Gemmatimonadota bacterium
CCGGCGATGGCAAGGTGCGGAGTTGACCGCGCGCCCGGCGTGGCTGCTTCTGCTCGGCCTTGCCGGGCAGACCCCGCTGCTTGCTCAGGCGCCGGCGGCTGGCGATCCGAGCCCCACCGTGGTGGCCGATTCCGCATCGCCGGTTCAACCGCACGTTCATCGGATACGCTGGTACGAGGCCGCCGCGGCCGTGGCGGGCACATCGGTGTTGATGCTGGTGGACGACCCGGTCGAGCGCTACGTTCAGCGCCACCGCAGCAACACCTCCGACGATGTCGCCTCGGCATTTCGTCATGCCGGCCAGCCGGAGGTCTACGCCACGGTGAGTCTGGGTCTCGTGGTCGTCGGTCTGGCGTCGCACAACTCGGACATCGCCCGGGCGGGCGGCCGCGCGGTGGCGGCGGTCGGACTTGCCGGCGCGTCGACGCTCGTGTTCAAGACGCTCATCGGTCGCGCGCGGCCGGATTCCGGGCTGGGCTCAACCAATTTCCACCCGTTCAGCCGGAGCGAGTCGATGCCATCGGGGCACTCGGCGCTCGCCTTCGCGCTCATGACGTCGCTCGCGGACGACGTGCACAGTCACTGGCTTCGCGCGGGATTCTACAGCGTCGCCGTGGGCACGGCGTTCTCTCGCGTCAACGACAACCGCCACTGGCTGAGCGATACGGGCTTCGGCGCGATCGTTGGCATCACGTCGGCCAAGCTGGCCGACGGCCACTGGCGGATCTTCGGCATCAAGCCGCCGGCCTTTCTCCTCTCGCCGAGCGGCGGCGCCGCGATCGGCTGGCAGGCCAGCTTCTAGAGGCCGGGCGGCTCGTCACCTCAACCAGGCGAGCGCGTGCGGGCCGAAGACCAGTACGCCCACCAAGGCCGCGCCGATCGCCGTGATGAGCACCGCCCCCGCCGCGACATCCTTCGCTCGTTCCACCAACGGATGCATCGCGGGCGAGGCGACGTCGCAGAGCGCCTCGAACGCCGTATTGAGCGCTTCCGCCGTCAGCACGGCTACGATCGCCAGGACGACGGCGCACCACTCGAGCCGCGACAGTTCCGCGGCGAAGCCGGCCGCGATGACCGCCACTGACGCGGCGCCGTGGATCCAGGCGTTGTGCTGGGAGCGGAGCAGCATGGCGATGCCGCGCGCGGCATAGCGGAAGCTGCGCATCCGCGCGGCGACGCTGAACGACGGCGGCTCGCCCACTACCGTCCCTCGAATCGGGGCTTTCGCTTCTCCAGGAAGGCGGCGATGCCTTCGCGCATATCGGCTGTCGACGAGAGCAAGCCGAAGTGGTTCGCCTCGAGCAGGAGCGCCTCGTCCACGCTGAGGTCGAGCCCGGTATCCACGGCTTCGATGATGGCCCGGAGCGCCAGCGGGGCCTGCTCGAGCATCGTGCGAAGGAGCTGCTCGCTCTCCTGCAGCAGTCGGTCGGCGGGCACCACCCGATTGACCAGTCCGATCCGAAGCGCCTCCTGCGCGTCGATCATCGTGCCGGTCAGCAGCAGCTCCAGCGCGCGTCCCCGGCCGACGAGCCGGGGCAGCCGCACCGTGCCGCCGTAGCCCGGGCCCAATCCCAGCTTCACTTCCGGCTGGCCGAACTTCGCGGTCTCGCTCGCGACCCGAAGATGGCACGCCATCGCCAGCTCGCACCCGCCCCCCAGCGCGAACCCGTTCACCGCCGCGATCACCGGCTTGCCGCAGCGCTCGAGACGGCGCATGACCAGCTGTCCGGCCATTGCCCTGGCCTTGCCGTCCATCGGGCCTTGGCCGGCCAACTCGGCGATGTCGGCGCCGGCGACGAAGGCCTTGGTGCCGGCGCCCGTGAGGATCACGCCGCTGACTCCGGTGTCCCCCTCGATATGGCCCACCGCGTCGCCCAGCTCGGCGATGACGGTGCCGTTGAGCGCGTTGAGCTTGTCCGGCCGATTGATCGTGACGCGGGCGATCCGGTCGGTGATTTCGTACAGTAGGGTCGTGAAGGCCATGGTGTCGGAGATGAAGGGGAGCGCGCGGTGCGGCAGGCGTCGGTGTCTGCCGGCGCCGAAAACTAATTGGATGGCGGCACCATCGGGTCTGAGTATCTTCCGCCATGCCCTTACCCTCACCGATCGGCTGGACCCCGTCGCACACCATCCGGATCCTCGACCAGACGCTCCTCCCCGGCGAGGAGCGCCGGCTCGAGTTGACCTCGGTCGAGGCGGTCGCCGAGGCGATTCGCTCGCTCCGAGTGCGCGGGGCGCCGCTCATCGGCATCGCGGCGGCGATGGGCGTGGTCGTCGGCGGACGGACGCTGGCCGACGTGAAACGGGTCTGCGAGACCCTCGGCGCGACGCGACCGACGGCGGTCAACCTGCATTGGGCGCTGGACCGGATGCTTCGGCGGGCCGAGATGGCCGCGGCGCGAGGCGAGGATCTGCGGGCCGGGCTCATCGCAGAAGCCAACGCCATCTGGGACGAGGACCGCGCCATGTGCGCGCGAATCGGCGAGCTGGGCGCCGCGCTGCTCCCGGAGTCCGCGACCGTCTGCACCATCTGTAACGCGGGCGCGCTCGCGACCGGCGGCATCGGCACGGCGCTCGCGCCGATCTACACCACGCACGCCGCGGGGCGGCCGGTGCAAGTGATCGTGCCCGAGACCCGGCCGCTCTTGCAGGGGAGCCGGCTCACGGCGTGGGAGCTGACCCAAGCGGGCGTGCCCTGCACGCTCATCGGCGACGGGATGATCGCGAGCCGGCTGCGGCTGGGTGACGTGTCGTGTGTCATCGTCGGGGCCGATCGGATCGCCGCCAACGGCGACGTCGCCAACAAGGTCGGCACCTATGGGCTCGCGCTCGCCGCGCGGGCGCACGGCGTGCCGTTCTACGTCGCCGCGCCCAGCTCGACGGTCGATCCAACGACGCCCGACGGCACGCGCATTCCGATCGAGGAGCGCGATGGCGACGAGGTCGCCGGCTGGCGCGGCCACCGCGCCGCGCCGGCCGGCGTGCGGGTCTGGAATCCGGCGTTCGACGTCACGCCCGCCGCACTCGTCACCGCGATCATCACCGATCGTGGGGTGTTTCCTCCCGCGCAGATCTCGCGCTCGGCGCCCGCGCTGGCCCAGGGCGCCGCCGCCACCTAACCTCCCGGCCTTATGCCCTCCATTCTGGCGCTGGATCAGGGCACGAGCGGGTCCACCGCGCTCGTCATTCACCAGGACGGCAGCGTCCTGGGACGCGGGTACCGCGAGTTCACCCAGCATTTTCCCGAGCCGGGCTGGGTCGAGCACGATGCGGAGGAGTTGTTCCGCGTGTCGGTCGAGGTCATGCGCGAGGCGCTGGCCCAATCGGGCGAGCGGCCGCTGGGTCTTGGCATCACCAACCAGCGCGAGACCGTGGTCCTCTGGGACCGGCGCACGCTCCAGCCGGTGGCGCCCGCGATCGTGTGGCAGGATCGCCGCACGACCGATCGCTGTCGCGAGCTGCGCGAGGCGGGACTCGAGCCGATGCTGCGGGAGCGCACCGGGCTCGTGGCCGATCCCTACTTCTCCGCGACCAAGCTCGAGTGGCTGCTCCGCGACCCCGCGCGCCGCCGGCGCGCGGAGGCGGGAGAGCTTGCCGCCGGAACCGTCGAGAGCTGGCTCGTCGCGAAGCTCACCGGCGGTCGGGCGCACGTCACCGATCACACCAATGCCTCCCGCACGCTCCTGTACGATCTCCGTGCCCGCCGCTGGGATCCCGAGTTGCTCGGCCTCTTCGGCGTGCCCGCCGGTATCTTGCCGCGGATCGTTTCCTCATCGGGCACCATCGCGGTCACCGATCCGGCCCACTTTGGGTTTCCACTCCCGATCGCGGGACTCGCCGGCGACCAGCAAGCGGCGCTCTTCGGGCAGGGCTGCTGCACCGAAGGGCTGGCCAAGAACACGTACGGCACCGGTGCGTTCCTGCTCGTGTATACCGGCGCGCGCCTCGTGACGCCCGGCCGCGGCATTCTCGCCACCGCGGCCTGCGGCCCCCGGGGCGAGCCGGGGTACGCGTTGGAGGGCAGCGTGTTCATCGCGGGCGCTGCGGTGCAGTGGCTGCGCGACGGGCTCCAGATCATCGCCGGCGCATCGGACACCGAAGCGCTGGCGCGCAGCGTGCCGGACACCGGTGGCGTGCACTTCGTGCCGGCGTTCGTGGGTCTCGGAACGCCGCACTGGGAGCCGGACGCGCGTGGCACCATCACCGGACTCACGAGGGGCACGACCCGCGCGCATCTGGTGCGCGCCGCCCTCGAGGCGATGGCGTTCGGCAGCGCCGATCTCCTCGCGGCGATGGTGGGGACCGGTGAGCTGCGGGTGCCGGTGCTGCGGGTGGACGGTGGCGCGGCGGCCAACGATTGGCTGATGCAGTTCCAGGCCGACGTGCTTGGCATCCCCGTCGAGCGGCCCGACATGGTGGAGACGACGGCGCTCGGCGCGGCCGGGCTCGCCGGCATCGCCGCGGGTGTCTGGCGATCGTCCGCCGAGTTCCTGGCCGGCCGGCGACTCACCCGGTTCGAGCCCCGCATGAGCGACAAGCATCGCGCGGCGTTGCGAAGCGGGTGGGACCGCGCGGTGCGCGCCGCGCTGGCCTGGGCCCGCTAGAACCGATAGGTCAGCGCGGCGTAGATCTGGTCGTTGCCTTCCTGGCCGCCCGTCTCCCTCGTGCCCGATAGGATCAGGTAGACCGACCGCGCGAGGCTCACGTCCACGTCGGCGCCGAACCACGTCACCCGCAGGCTGCTCGGATTGGCCAGCGGATTCTCCTCCGACCGCAGGCCGCCGTTGAGCTCCAGATGCAATCGGCTGAACGGATCGACACCCATCGTCACCGAGTGGAGCCAGCCGGAGAGCGTGGGATTGGTGTACCGCGTGCTCCGCGACCGGAGGCTCAGGCCGAAGCTGGTGAGTCGCTCTAGGCCGAGCGATCCGGTGTAGGCGTTGGCGTCTCCGGCGCTTCCTCCGGTGCTGGAGCGGGCGTCGAAGCCGACGCGGACGTGTCGCGCGAAGTAGAGCGACAGCCCGCCCCACACGCCCTGACGGTATTGGTCGTCGAACGCGGTCTCCGGATTCACCGCGTCGCGGTAGAGCCGCACGTTGCGCCGATTGTCGAAGCCGGCGTTGAGGCTTACGCCGTCCACCAGCTCGTAGCGCGCGTAGCTGAAGGTGCTGGTCAACGAGACCGGCGCTTCACCCAGCGTGCGTTTCCACGGCCGGTAATAGTCGATCTCCTGAGTGGCGAAGAGGGAGAACCGCCGCATGGTGACCGCGGCTTGCACGTAGCCGAACTCCCGGTTCGCTTGTCCCTGCTCGTACGATCCGATCCCGCCCACGGTGAGGAACCATTGCGCCGACGCGGTGGGCCGGTTGTGGACCTGGACGTAGCCGCCGTAGTCCTGGATCTCGCCCGAGTATCCCAAGTCGAGGGGATCGGGCTCCGTTCCCCCAAACAATCCGAATCCCCAGCTCGGCTTGTTGTACTCGGCCATCGCGCCGTCGAACAGATTCAGCGACGCGAGGGCCGGTGAGAACTGGCGGCCGACGGTGAATCGAAAGGGAGCGCCGGGCCGGTTCATGAAGAGCGCCGCCTGATAGACGCGGGTGCGTCCATCGGCCACGGACGTTCCATCCGGCCGTGTCGAGGAGGTCAGACGCGTGCGCACGTCGACCGCGATGCCGAACGGCGCCCCCGCCAGGCCAGCGCCGTCGAGCCTGAGATCGAAGGACGGCTGCGAGAGGGTGCTGCCGATCCCGTCCCGCGGCCGGACCTCCAGGTACCGCACGCCAAGTCGTCCGCGCATGGTGTGCGTGTGCGGGCCGGTGCGCCCGCGGGTGGCTTCCGCCGGCCAGGCCGCGCCGCCGGCGCTGTCGGCGGCGAGCTGCGTCCGCCGGTCGGCGCTCGCCATGAAGCGGACCGAGTCTCCGACGATCAGGGTGACGGACGTCGTCACGATGTCGCAGGATGCTTGGTGGGAGGCGAGGTACGCCACCTTTAGCGACGCGACGGCCGCGCCGCCGCGGAGCACCTCCACCGCGGCGCCCTCCTTGAGCCCATCCAGGCGGCCGGCGTCGATGTACGCGGAGCTGCTGGTGACGTACGTGATGTGCGCCGTGCTCGCGTGGGTCGTGTCCTGCGCGGCGGCGCGCGCGGCGGGAACCGCCAGGCAGGCCGCGCATGCCAGCCACGCGCCCAGCCGCGGCTTGATGAAACGTCGGAGGTTCCTCATCCGCCGGTCCCCCTCGGATGGCAGCTGTAGCAGGCTTGGCTGTCGTAGCGATAGCCGTTGACCTGAGTGTGGTGGCTGTTCGTGGTCGCTTGGTCGTGGGCATGGCAGACCAGGCAGGTGAACTGGGCGTAGTTGCTCGAGTTGGTGTGGCAGGTCGAGCAGGCGGACCACTGGTTGCGGTGGGCGCCGGAGTAGACCGGGAAGAACGACGCGTCGTGATTGAACGTGGCGCCGCTCCAGGTGGTCGTCGTGTGGCAGCTCGCGCAGTCGGTGGGGAACTGCGCGGCCTTGTGGTTCGGATCGGTCGTCGCGTTGTAGTCGGCCTGGTGGCACGCGACGCAGGCGGTGCTCTTCCCCTTGTACACCCCGTCGCCGTGGCATTGCTGGCACACCACGGACTACTACCCACCGGTGAGCTCGAATTGTGTCGGTAG
>JBGPVE010000159.1:0-6595 GCA_041491545.1 Gemmatimonadota bacterium
ACGAGTTGCTGGAGCTCCTCCGCCTCGAGGTCAACGTCAAGACGATCGAGATCGCGGGGTCCGACGCCGACTTCGTGCGCCTCCGTGCCAAGCCGAACTTTCGGGCGCTGGGCAAGCGGTTCGGTAAGCGGACGCCGGCGGCGGCGGAGGCCATGAGCGGTCTCACCCCGGAGCAGTTGCGGGCGCTCGAGGCGGGCCAGGCCGCGAATCTCGAGCTGAACGGCGAGACCATCGCCTACCTGCCGGAGGATCTGACGGTCGAGCGGGAGGTGACGAGCCAATGGCTGGTGAAGAGCGACGGGCCCTACGTGGTGGCGCTGGACCCGGAGCTGGACGACGAGCTTCGGGGCGAAGGGTTCGCTCGCGAGGTGGTGAACCGGGTGCAGCGCCTCCGCAAGGAAGCGGGCTACGAGTACACCACCCGAATCCAGCTCTGGATCGATGGTGACTCCGCCGCGTCGGCGGCGATCTCCCGCCACGCCGAGTTCATCAAGGAGGAGACGCTGGCCCGCGAGCTCGCGGTCGGAGCGCGGGCGCCGACGCCCGATCTCGAGCAGGAGCTCTGCATCGACGGACTCGGGGTGGTCGTCGGAGTACGGCGGTACGAGGACCGGATGGCGGTCGCACTTTAACGCACGGACCTTAACTCACGGCAATGCAAAGACCTTAACGCACGGATGTCGCATGAACAAGAAGAATCTGGCCCATCTCGAGAAGCGTCTGATGGAAGAGCGGGCGCGGGTGATGAAGGAGCTGGGCTACTACGATGAGTCGTTCAACTCGTCGCTGCAATCATCCGACGGAGACCTCTCTTCGTACTCGCTCCACATGGCAGACCAAGGCACCGACGCGATGGAGCGGGAGAAACAGTTCCTGTTCGCGTCCCAGGAAGGGCGGTATCTCTGGCACGTGAACGAGGCGCTGCGGCGGCTGTACAATAGCCCGGAGAAATTCGGGCAGTGCCATACCTGCGGGACCGAGATCACCTTCGAGCGCCTGGATGCGCTGCCGCACGCGCGGCTCTGCATTACGTGCAAGGAAAAGGAAGAGGATGGAAAGCGGCGTTGAGGGCCGTGTAGCCGGCGCCGACCGGCGGGTGTTCTGGGCCGCAGTGCTTCTCGTGGTGACGCTCGACCTGATCACGAAGCTCGTCGCCGAAGCCACGCTTCTCCTGACGCCGGGAGTGCCGGTGGTGGGCGATTGGTTCCAGTTGCGTCTGGTGTACAACCGGGGCGCCGCGTTCGGCCTACACGTGGGCCCGTATTCGCGTTGGGTGTTCTTCGCGGTGGCGTGCGTGGCGGTCGTGGTGCTCAACCGTATGTCGCAGACCGGTCCCATCGGAGACCGCTTTCGCCAGTTGGCGCTCGGACTCGTGGCCGGTGGCGCGGCGGGCAACCTCGTGGATCGCATCCGAAGCGCGCGCGGCGTCGTGGATTTCCTCGACGTCGGCGTGGGGTCGTTGCGCTGGCCGACGTTCAACGTGGCCGATATCGCCGTGAGCTGCGGTGGCATCGCACTGGCGATCGCGCTCTGGCGCGAGGATCATCGGCGGGCCCAGACCGAATCGGCTCCCGCGGCGTGAGGTGAGCGCGCTCGAGTTCTCCGTGTTGGTGCCCGAGACCGAGCGGCTCGACCGTTTTCTCGCCGATCAGCTTCAGCTTTCCCGAACCCAAGCCGCTCGACTGGTCGCCGACCGGGCCGTAACGGTAAACCAGAAGATAGCTCGCGCCTCGCGCACGCTCGCGCGGGGGGACCGCGTTGTCGTGGTCTTTGCCGATGCCGAGCCGCCGCGGACTCTCCGTCCGGCGGACATCCCGCTGGTCGTGGTCTACGAGGACGAGTACCTGGCCGTGATCGACAAGCCGGCCGGCCTCGTGGTGCACCCCGCCCCCGGGCACTGGGACGACACGTTGGTGAATGCGCTCGTCGCCCGCGGGACCACGCTCTCCGGCGGCGCCGAGGGTCGGCCGGGCATCGTCCATCGCCTCGACCGCGACACCTCGGGTCTCATGGTGATCGCCAAGACCGATCAGGCGCACCGGCGCCTCGGCGCCGAGCTCGCGGCCCACCGGGTGCGGCGGACGTACGCGGCGCTCGCCTGGGGTCATCTCGACGAGAGTCCCACTGTCATCCAGGCGTCGCTCAGTCGCCATCCTCGCGATCGGAAGCGGGTCACGGTGAGCCAGGAGGGGCGGACGGCGCGCACGGATGCTTACGTGGTCGCCCGCTTCGCCAGTTGCGATCTCCTTCGTCTCGAGCTGCATACCGGTCGCACCCACCAGATTCGCGTCCACCTCGAGCACATCGGCCACCCGATCGTCGGCGACCCGGTCTACGCCGGCGGAGGGAGCCGGCGGATCTCCGGCGCCGCCCGGGCGGGCGCCGAAGCGATCGAGCGCGCCACCCCGCGCCAGGCTTTGCACGCTGCATGGCTTTCGTTCCGGCATCCTCACACCGGTGCCTGGCTCGAATTTCGCTCTGAGTGGCCCGCGGATCTTCGTACGGCACTGGTACTTGCCGCAGGTCCCGAGCTTGTTGCCCAATCGGAATTCCTCGGCTATCTTCGGTTCTTTAATAGAGATGAGTGAAACCGCCACGCTCCCGGTAGTGGTCTTCCGGATCGGGGATTTGGTCTGCGCCGCGCCGGCCGCCGGGGTCCGTGAAGTCTTGCCGCGACTGCCCGCGACACGCATTCCAGGACTACCCGGCGCCGTCGAGGGCTTGGTCAACGTCCGCGGCGGACTGCTCACAGTGGTCGACGGCCATGCCCTGCTCGGTCGCCCGCTGCGGCCCGGCGACGTAGGGGCGATTCTGGTCGTCGACCTCGGTGGCCGCCGGTATGGACTCGCCGTGAGCCAGGTGCTCGACTTCGTTGAGTTGCCCCGCTCGTCAGTCGCGCAGCGCGAGGAGCTGCCCGGCATCGACCCGGCGCTGGTTCGCGCGGTCGCGGTACACGACGGGCGGCATTACATCTTGTTGGACCTCGACGCGCTTCTGGCCCCGATGGCCGGAAGCAATCCGGAACCGCTCGGAGGTGGTCAGTGAGCCATACGGTCCTCGTCTGCGACGACGCGATCTTCATGCGCACGATGATCAGCGACATTCTGGCACAGGCGGGTTTCGAGATCGTCGGCGAGGCCGAATCGGGCCTCCAGGCGGTGCAGAGATATCGGGAGCTCAAGCCGGATCTGGTGACGATGGACATCGTCATGCCGGACATGGGCGGAATCGAGGCGGTGCGGGAGATTTGCAAGAGCGATCCCGACGCCAAAATCCTGATGTGCAGTGCGATGGGTCAGCAGGCGCTGGTGGTCGAGGCCATTCAGGCGGGCGCCAAGGACTTCGTCGTCAAGCCCTTCCAGCCCTCGCGGGTCCTCGAGGCCGTTCAGCGCGTCCTCGGCTGAGCCGATGCCTGCCCCGAAGTACGTCGCCCTTTTCCTCGCCGAAGGCCGCGAGCACCTGGGCGTCTGCAACCGCCTGCTGCTCGAGTGGGAGCGTGACCTCGCGGCGACCGAGCCTCTCGGCGGCCTCTTCCGGGCGATGCACAACCTCAAGGGCATGGCGGCGACGATGGGCTACGGGCCGGTGGCCGAGCTGGCACATCGGGCCGAGAATCTGCTCGATGCGCTCCGGACCGGCAAAGTCGCGGTCACGCCCGATCTGGTACAGCTGCTCTTTCGCGCGGTCGACGCGCTCGGAAGCGCTATCGAGTCCGCGGCCGCGGGCAGCGAGGACGAGGACGGCGCGCAGACGACTCTCGCCGCCGAGCTGGACCGGGCCGGGCGGACCAGCGAGCAAGCTCATGGGGCGGCGCCGGCGAAGTCCAAGCCGGCGAAACCCAGTCGAAAGACGCGTGCGGCAGATGCTAGCGCTGCTCCCGGCTCAGTCCCGCTTGCCGCTCCACCGCAGTTCGTCACCGTTGTGATTCGGCCCAGCGGCGTCATGCGGGGCGCGCGGGCGGCGTTGATTCTTCGCCGGGTGGAAGCGCTCGGGGCCGTGAGCGCCGTCCGGCCGCCGGCCGGCGCATTCGAGCGAGAGGAGTTCGACGGGCGCTTCAGCTTTCGGCTCCGCGCCTCGGCCACCGTCGAGGTGATCGAGGCCGCGATTCGCTCCGCGGGCGACGTGGACCGCGTCACCTTCAGCGATGTCATCGCGACCACCGATACCGACGCCGCGGTCGGCCGGCAGATTCGAGTGGATCTCGATCGGCTCGACGCCATGATGAAGCAGGTCGGCGAGCTGGTGGTCGCCAGGAATCGGCTGGTCGAGGTCGCGCGCGGGAATGGCGGGGAGATCGAGAGCCTGGCGGGTCGCGTCACTCGCTTGGTCTCGGATCTTCAAACCGAGGTCGTGGCGGCGCGCATGACGCCGGTGGAGGAGGTCTTCGATCGCTTCCCGCGGGTGGTGCGCGACATGGCGCGCGAGCTGGGCAAGCGGATCGCCTTCGAGATCGAAGGAGGCGAAATCGAGCTGGATCGCTCGATTCTCGACGAGCTCGGCGACCCGCTGCTCCATTTGATCCGAAATGCCGCGGACCACGGCCTGGAAGGGCCGGCGGATCGCACGCGGGCCGGCAAGTCGGCCGAGGGACGCATCACGCTCACGGCGCTGCGGGAGCGGCGCACGGTGGCGATCCGAGTGACGGATGACGGCCGCGGGATCGATCGGGAAAGGATTCTGGCCAAGGCCAAGGCCATCGGCTTCGCGGATGCCGGCGTCGAGACGTTGACCGACGATCTGTTGCTCCGGGTGCTGGCTCGTCCGGGCTTCAGCACGGCGGAGCAGGTCAGCGGGATCTCCGGTCGCGGGGTCGGGGTCGAAGTGGCGCTGCAACGCGCGCGGGCACTGGGCGGCAGCCTCGAGGTGCAATCCGAGCTGGGGCGCGGCACGACGTTCACGCTGCGGGTACCGCTCACGCTCGCCATCGTGCGGGCGCTGCTCGCGGAGGCGGGCGGAGAACGCTATGCGGTCCCGCTCGCGTACGTGGCGGAGACGGTCGAGTTCGACACGCGCGCGGTCACGGCGATCCGGAATCGCGAGGCGCTGATCGTCCGCGAGCGGGTGATCCCGACGGTCCATCTGCGCGATTTGGTCGCCGTGCACCTGGGGGACACGCCGTCCCGCCGGCCCACGATCATTCTCGAGGTGGGCGAACGCCGGACGGCGCTCGTCGTCGACGCACTGCTCGGTCAGCAGGACATCGTGATCGAGCCGTTCGATGCTCCTCGGGGCATTCCGCCGTATGTGGGCGGGGCCACGATTCTCGCCGATGGCGTTCCGGCGCTCATCCTCGACGCCGCCGCGCTGGTCTAGGGAGAGCCGATGGAAGACGTCCGTGGATTGAAGGACCTGCAGCTCGACGCCCTGAAGGAAGTCGCCAACATCGGCGCCGGCCACGCGGCGACCGCGCTTTCGCAGCTCACCAACCGGACGATCATGATCGCGGTGCCGGAGGTGAACGTCCTGCCGCTCGAGGACGTGCCGGAGCTGCTCGGTCGCCCCGACGATGTGATCGCGGCCGTGCTCATGCACATGATGGGCGATCTCACCGGGCGCACGCTGGTCCTCTTTCCCGAGCCCTCCGCGCGCGTGCTCTGCGACATCCTCTTCCGGCGCCCGCCGGGGACGACGGGTGAGTTCACCGCCATGGAGCAATCCGGCTTGAAGGAGGCGGGCAACATTCTGGCGAGCGCCTACATGAACGCGCTGAGCGACTTCATGGGGATGATGCTGGTGCCGTCGGTCCCGAGTCTCGTCATCGATCTCGCCGCGGCGATTCTCACCACCGCGTATCTCAACTTCGGCCACGATCGCGACTACGTCTTCTGCGTGGAGACGGCGTTTCGGGTCGAAGGCGCGGTGGATCCGCTGCGGGGGCATTTCCTGCTGCTGCCTGATATGCCCTCCCTGAGAGCCATCTTCGACGCAATTCGTCTTCCCTGAGCCGATGTCGCAAGCCGTGTTGTCGGAGCGCGAGCTGGAAGTGCTCCGGTCGTTCGCCCGCCGGATCGATCCGGCGGACGCGGGCGCGCACAACAATCTCGGTGTGTTGTACTATCAGAAGGACCTGGTTTCCGAAGCCATCGAGCAGTTCACCCACGCGCTGGAGCTCGATCCGCGCATGGAGGTGGCTCGTACCAATCTGGAAATCGCCTACCGCGCCAGCGGCCACTACGACACGCTGGTCGCCGAGCTGCAGGAACGGCTCCGCCGGAAGCCGAACGATCGCGACGCTCGGTGGGAGCTCGGCAAGGCGTATGCGTCACTCGGCAACCACGCGGAGGCCGTGCAGGAATTCGAGACCCTCCTCGCTTGGCACCCCAACGATCTCCCCGCGCTCATCCAGGTCGGCCTCGCCGAGCGCGCACGCAGCCGCCTCGAGGTCGCGAGCGAGTGGTTCAGCCTGGCCTGCGAGCGGGATCCCACCAGCTCCGTCGCTCTCTTCCATCTGGGCGAGACACTCTATCATCGCGGGTTGAACGAGCAGGCGCTGGCCGCGCTCAAGGCGGCCGTCGAGCGGAATCCCGACAACGCCGAGGCGCACTATCTGCTCGCGTTTCTGTACGGTGATCTCGGACAGCAGGATGTCGCCCGC
>JBGPVE010000160.1:0-6531 GCA_041491545.1 Gemmatimonadota bacterium
CGTGCACGCGTCCGCGATTCTCAAGGCGCTGGTGAGCGGCGACCGGGACCTAGCCGATCTCCTCTACTCGAGCTTACCCGCGTCCGCCTTCGGTCTCGCTCAGGGAATCGACATCTCGGCGATGTCGGGGATGGCGAACGTCAAGCACTGGCTGGGCACGCACGGCTACGATCCCAACGACCGGATCCGGGCCGAAGCGCTACTCGACGCGGCCAAGCGGTCGGGCAGGACGTTGGACGACGACGAGTGCGCAGAGGTCGTGGAGCGATGAGTGACGTTGCTCTCACCGGCATTACGGTCTATCCAGTCAAGTCGGCGGCTGGGATCCAGCGCGGGTCGTGGGAAGTCGACGGGTTCGGCTTGAGGCACGACCGCCGGTGGATGGTCGTGGATCTCGCCGGGGATTCACTGACGCAGCGGGAGCTTCCCAGGCTGGCGCTGCTCGCCGTAGAGCTTCGCTCCAGTGAGCTCGTACTGCGGTTTCCCGGCGCCGATCCGCTCGAACTCCCGCTCGATCCGCCGGTGGCGAGTCGGGTTCGGGTGACGGTCCTGGGGGAGCCGACCGAGGCGATGCCGATCGGTGCCGCGGCGGCGACGTGGCTAAGCCGCTGCCTCGGCGTCGCCTGCCGGCTGGTCTACATGCCGGACGACGTGCGGCGCCCTGTCGATCCGACATACGCCGGCCCGACTGACCGCACCAGCTTCACCGACGGCTTTCCTTTTCTGCTCATTTCGGACGCATCCCTGGCCGAACTGAATGGGCGGTTGCCCGAGCCGCTGCCGATGAACCGGTTTCGGCCAAACCTGGTAGTCTCCGGCTGTGAGCCGTTCGCCGAGGACGGGTGGGACGGATTCTGGATCGGCTCGATCGAGTTCAATGTGGTGAAACCGTGCGCCCGCTGCGTGATAACAACCACCGACCAGGTCACGGCGCAACGCGGCAAAGAACCCCTGCGCACCCTGGCCAGCTTCCGGGCCCGCGACGGTGGGGTGCTCTTCGGGCAGAACGTGCTGCATCGGGGTGAAGGCGTATTGAGCGTGGGGACCCCGCTCAAATGGCTCGGTTAGCGTCGCGCGAAATCGCAGGTGCGACGCATCGCCACAACACCGTTGCGCCCGGGCTCGACCGATGCGAAATGAACCCCCTTAGGCGACATCTTGAAGAGGGAGGATGCGAAGGCCTGTAACTATCGGGGAACAATGGGTTAACGATAAGTCACCTCAGGTTCTTTCGAGACGAGATCTTCCTCCAAGCTGCGCCGACACGCTGGCCTGCAAATTGCCTCAACCGTCAAATAGTTCGACGGATCGGTTTCGTTCACTCCCCTCTTAGCTCGGACTCCGTGATCGGATGCGTACGCGCCGCTGGCTTGTGGGGCTCGCACGTTCATGAGCCGCTCCTCCACCGGGCTGCCGCTGCCATGGCGCTTCGATCCGTCCGCCGGCCCCGCCACGTGCTTGGTCATCGGCGAGGTGGCACAGGCCCACGACGGCAGTCTGGGCTTGGCTCACGCATTCGTTGATGCCATCGCGGCGGCTGGGGCCGACGCGGTGAAGTTCCAGACCCACATCGCCGCCGCGGAGAGCACCCCGTCCGAGCCCTGGCGGGTGCGGTTCAGCCCCCAGGACGCCTCGCGCTACGACTACTGGCGGCGGATGGAGTTCACCGAAGACCAGTGGGCCGGTCTCCGGCAGCATGCCCACGACCGGAACCTCCGATTCCTCAGCTCTCCTTTTTCGCTGGAGGCGGCGGACCTCCTCGAGCGGGTGGGCGTGGACGCTTGGAAGATCGCCTCGGGCGAGGTAGCCAACGTCGCCTTGCTCGAGCGGGTGCTGGGTGACGGCCGGCCGGTGCTGCTCTCGACCGGGATGAGCGATCTCGGCGAGATCGATCGGGCGGTGCGCCACGTCCGCGATCGCGGCAACCCGCTCGTCGTGCTGCAATGCACCTCGGCGTATCCCTGCCCGCCGGAGAAAGTCGGCCTCAACCTGCTGCAAGCGTTTCGGGAGCGTTACGGCTCCGCGGTCGGGCTCTCGGATCACTCGGGCACGATCTACCCCGGCCTCGCCGCGGCGGCGTTGGGCGCGGCCGTGGTGGAGGTCCACGTGACGCTGAGCCGAGAGATGTTCGGCCCAGACGTCCCGGCCTCGGTCACGACCGGAGAGCTGCGCCAACTGGTCGAGGGAGTGCGCTGGATGCACACCATGCACGCTCACCCGCTCGACAAGAATGCGGAAGCCGCCGAGTTGGCGCCAATGCGACGCCTGTTCAACAAGAGCGTCGTGGCCCGCACCGATCTCGCGGCCGGCACGCTGCTTTCCGAGGAGCATCTCGCCCTCAAGAAGCCGGGTGGTGGACTGGCCCCCGGACGGTTGCCGGAGTTGATCGGCGCGCGGCTGATCCGACAAGTAGCCGCCGACGAAGCACTGAGTCTCGCCGATGTGGAGCGTGCGCGATGAGGAACCGCCGTGTATGCGTCGTGGTCACCGCTCGGCCGAGCTATAGCCGGATCAAGACCGTGCTGCAGGCGGTCCAGTCGCATCCGACGCTGGAGCTGCAGCTCGTCGTGGCCGCGTCGGCGTTGCTCGATCGCTACGGCACGGCGGTCAACCACATCGAGGAAGACGGATTCGACATCCGCGCCCGGGTGCACATGGTGCTCGAGGGCGGAAGCCCGGTGTCGATGGCCAAGACGACGGGCATCGGCATGCTCGAGCTGGCGACCGTCTTCGCCAATCTCGAACCCGATGTGGTCGTCACGGTCGCGGATCGGTTCGAGACGATGGCGACGGCGGTCGCCGCCTCGTACATGAACATTCCCGTGGCTCACGTTCAGGGCGGCGAAGTCACCGGCTCGATTGACGAGAAGGTCCGCCATGCCGTTACCAAGCTCTCCGATCTGCATTTCGTCGCCACCGAGCAGTCGGCGGCGCGTGTGGTCCGGATGGGTGAGGACCCGGCCACGGTGTTCGTCACCGGCTGTCCGTCGATCGACATCGCGGCGCAAGTGCTCTGTCAGCCGGCGCTCGACTTCGATCCGTTCGAGCGGTACGGCGGCGTCGGGGACCGGTTCGACATCAGCAACGGCTACATCGTCGTGATGCAGCATCCGGTCACCACCGAATATGATCTGGCGCGGCAACAAATCACCGAGACGCTCCATGCCGTGCGCGGCACCGGTCTCCCGGTGCTCTGGTTCTGGCCCAATGTCGACGCCGGCACCGACGGGACGTCGAACGGGATCCGTGCCTTTCGCGAGTGCGAGAAGCCCGAGCATTTCCGGTTCTTCAAGAACATGGGCCCGAACGACTTCCTCAAGCTGCTCTACAACGCCGAGTGTCTGGTGGGCAACTCGAGTGTCGGCGTGCGGGAGTGCTCGTTCCTCGGGGTGCCGGTCGTCAATATCGGCTCGCGCCAGGGCGGGCGGGACCGGGGGCGCAATCTCGTCGATGTCGGGTACTCGCGTTCCGAGATCGCCGCCGCGATCGATCACCAGTTGAAGGCGAGCCGGCCGCCCGAAGGCGACCGTCTCTACGGCGACGGCCGGGCGGGACCGCGGATGGCGAAGCTCTTGGCCGACGTCACGCTCAAAATCGAGAAGCGGCTTCACTACTAGGAGACCCGCGATTCCCATGCGTGTGCTCGGTCTGGTTCCCGCCCGCGGCGGCTCGCGCGGCGTCCCCCGGAAGAACATCCGGCTCCTCGGCGGAAAGCCGCTGCTGTGGTACACGGCGCAGGCCGCGCGGCAGGCGCAGCGGCTCACCCGCATCGTGTTGAGCACGGAGGACGAGGAGATCGCGGAGATCGGCCGGCGCGCCGGACTCGAGGTGCCGTTTCTCCGGCCCCAGGACCTGGCCCAGGACGACACGCCGATGCTCCCGGTCGTGCGCCACGCGCTCGAGTTCGTCGAGGCCGGTGGGGAGCCGTACGACGCCGTGTGCCTGCTGCAGCCGACCAACCCCCTCCGGGAGCCGCAGGACATCGACGGCTGCATCCAGCTCCTCTGGGAAACCCGGGCGGACGCGGTCATCACGACGCTGCCGGTGCCGTACGAGTACAACCCACACTGGGTGTACTTCACGGAGCCGGACGGGCGGCTTCGCCTGAGCACCGGTGAGGCGGCGCCGGTCCCGGCTCGGCAGGGGCTGCCGCCGGCCGTGCATCGCGAAGGCTCGGTCTACGTGAGCCGGCGGGCCAATATCGTGGAGCACGGCACGCTCTACGGCTCGCATCTCGTGGGCTATCCGATTCACCCCTCGCGGTCCATCAACATCGACGGGCCGGACGATTGGGCGCTGGCGGAGCGGCTGGTCTCGCTGTTCGGCGCTCCACTGGTGGCCGGCTGACATGTGCGGCGTGTCGGGAGTGTTCGGCGGCAGCTGGGGCCACGGTCAGGTGAAGGCGATGGTCGCGGCGCAGCACCATCGCGGGCCGGACGCGAGCGCCGTGGTCGTGCTCGGCGGCGGCAGCGCGGCGCTGGGCCACAATCGACTGAGCATCATCGATCGCTCGGCGGCGGGCACGCAACCGATGGCGAGCGCCGACGGCCGGTTTTGGATCGCGTTCAACGGTGAGGTCTACAACTACCTCGAGCTGCGGCGGGAGCTGGCTGACTATCCCTTCCGCACGGGCACCGATACCGAAGTCGTATTGGCGGGGTTCCAGCGTTGGGGCGCGTCGTGTCTGGATCGGTTCGTGGGGATGTTCGCCTTCCTCGTCTGGGACGAGCGGGATCGACGCCTGTTCGCGGCCCGTGATCGATTCGGGGTCAAGCCGCTGTACTACCATGCGGCGCCGGATGGATCGCTGGTGGTCGCGAGCGAGATCAAAGCGCTGGCGGCGGCAGGCGTGGCGCTCGATCCCGATCCGGTCAGCTGGGCGACCTACTTCACGCACGGCACGCTCGATCACACCGACCGCACGTTCTGGAGCGGCATCGACAGCCTGCCGCCCGGACATCTACTCGTGTGGCGCGATGGGCGGCTCGCGGTCACCAAGTGGTACGATCTCGCCGATCGGGTTGGTCTCGAGCTCGACCCGCGGCCGGCTTCGGCCGTGCGCGAGGAGTACCGGGGGCTCCTCACGGAGAGCGTGCGGCTCCGCTTCCGCTCCGATGTGCCTGTGGGCATCAATCTGAGCGGCGGCCTCGACTCGTCGATTCTGCTGGGACTCGTCCACGAAGTCCGCGGCGCCGACGACGACGTGCAGGCGTTCACCTTCGTCACCGACGATCCGGCGTACGACGAGCTGCCCTGGGTCCGCCAGATGCTGGCGCACACGCGGCACGAGCTCGTCTCGTGCGCGCTCGGGTGGAACGACGTCCCGGCCCTCGCCGAGTCGGTGCAGGCGAGTCAGGACGAGCCGTTCGGCGGCATTCCGACGTTGGCCTACGCCCGGCTGTTCGAGGAGGCGCGCGCTCGGGGCGTGATCGTGCTGTTGGACGGGCAGGGAATGGACGAGCAGTGGGCCGGCTACGACTACTACGCTCGGGCGCTCGGCGGCGGCCCGATCGGGACGGTCCAGGGTGCGTCGGATAGCCCGGTGCGCGCCGAGTGCCTGGTGCCCGAGTTCCGAGAGTTGGCGGCGGGCGCTGCCGCGCCGGCCCCGTATCCCGACGCCCTTCGCAACGCGCAGTACCGGGACCTGCGCTATACCAAGCTCCCGCGAGCGCTGCGATTCAACGATCGGGCCTCGATGCGCTCGTCAGTGGAGCTGAGGGAACCCTTTCTCGACCACCGGCTGGTCGAGCTGGCGTTCCGTCAGCCGAGTCATCACAAGCTGGCGCATGGAGTGCACAAGCGGCTCTTGCGTGATCTCGCCGCCGAGTTGATCCCGGACGGCTTGGCGGAGGCGCCGAAGCGCCCGGTGCAGACGCCTCAGCGCGAATGGCTGCGCGGACCGCTCAGCGATTGGGCGCAGGAGCGGATCGCGGCCGCGCTCACCATAGCCGGTGGAAGCTGGTTGGATGCGGACGCCGTCCGCAAAGCTTGGAAGGAGTTCGAGAGCGGTCGGACCAGCACCAGCTATTTCGTCTGGCAATGGGTGAGCGCCGGCATGCTGCTGGCCGGGAGTCGCGTCTCCGAGACGTCGCGTGCTCCGCTGCAGGCACTGAGCGTGAGCCGGGGGACGGCCGCGTGAGCGAGCGACATTCCGTCGGTTTTCTGTCCGCGCTCGGACTCGGGCTCCGGTCGATGTTCCGCCGACCCGGGCTCGCGCTCGGATTTTTGATCGTGACGCTGATTCAAGGCACGCTGCAGGGACTGTTGATCTGGGCGCTACGGACGATTCTCGAGCGCTTCAGCCAGCCGCAGGGGTTGACCGGGTCGTCGATGATCCTGGGCTCCGGGGTGGTGCTGGGTCTCTGGTTACTCCGCTCGTTTACCGTCTTCGCGGCCGAGACGCTCTCGGTGCACCTGTCGCACCGGGTCGAGACCGAATCGATGCTCGAGGTGCTCGGCAAGCTGCTCGCGCTGCCGGTGCGGTTCTTCGATCGCCACAGCCAGGCCGATGTCGTGATGGCGGCCTACCAC
>JBGPVE010000161.1:0-6469 GCA_041491545.1 Gemmatimonadota bacterium
CCGCGTACTGGAAGCCGCGATTCCTCGGCAGCGCGAAGCGCGCCGGCGTCGCGCGATGGATGGGGATCCCCACCGTGCTCGGCGCCGCGCCGGCGGCGCCAGCGCCGGCCCCCATCCGCCGGTGCACCACCGCCCACGCCAGGTCGACGTCGAATCGCCGCGGCACGACCCCCGTCGCCTCCCACGTCGCCCGCGCCGAGGCGAGCAGCTCCGCGCGCGCCGGCTCGGCGGCCCAGCGATCGATCCGCCCGGCCTGCTCCGGCGTGCACTGCCCGCTGAAATAGCGGTCCAGGATCTCCCAGTCGATGTCGTCGGTCATACGTGAATTCCTCGAAGGTACGGCGAGAGCGTTGCTCCACCGTACCGATGCGTCAGCACGAGGAAACCCCTAGGACGAGGCGAGCCGACGAGCGGTTGGGGAGAGGGCGGTCAACGGCGGGCCTTGACCATATTGAGTCAATTGACTAATATAGTAGTCATATGACTACTACGACGCGATCCGCCTCATGGCGGGACACGGAGACGCCACTGGCGCATCCTTGGGATCTGGTGCTGGGCACGACCAGCCTCGTGCGAGCGCTTCGCGTCCTGATCGCGACCCGGGAGCCCATGCCGGTGCGCGAGGTAGCGCGCCGAGCGCGGCTCTATCTGCGCGGCGTACAGATCGCTGTCGATCGGCTGGAGCGGGCTGGATTCGTGGAGTACGTCGGCACTGGGGGTCGGCCGCAAGTGCGCATCGTCGCCGATCATCCACTCCTTCCCGCGCTGGAGCAGTTGTTCGCCGCCGAACGCGCCCGCCTCGATCGTCTCGAGGACGCGATCCGCTCCGCACTCAAGCCGCTGGCTCCCAAGCTGGACTCAGCCTGGATCGAGGTGCCCGAGCCGGGCGGTGCCACGTCCGGTGCGTGTCTCACCATCGGGCTGCTGACGCCCAGCGCGAACGCATCCGAGCTTGCTGATGCGGTCCGAGGTGCCGTTACGCCGGTCGCCCGCCGCGAAGACGTCGCGCTGGAAGTCGTCTCCTGGACCCGCCCGGATCTCGCCAACATGACGGCCCCTCAGCGAGCCGCCATGCTCGATGGATGGCCGTTGGTCGGCACGCCACCCGCCGCGTTCCTCAGCGAGGAGGCCGCGCCGCGCGGGCCTCGGCGGCGCACGACCCACGCCGACAGAGACCGCGAGATCCAAGAGAGAATGAAGGAGCTTGGCGCCCTCCTTCGGCGACGCCCGGAGCTACTGCGCGCCGCCAGGGCGGAGGTTGGAGAACGGATGCGTAGTGCGCCGGCGCCCGAGGCGCGAACGTGGCGCGAGTGGCACGACATCCTGTCCGCACAGCGCCCTCGGCGTCTCGCCGAGTGGCTCGTGAGCGATCGGGGCGACGCGGTTCGCCTCCGGCAATCGCTGCCCGCCGCGTTCACCCGCGCGCTTCGGGAGCAAGACGAGGCGCGGTCGCGCTCGCGGCCGAGTGCCAATGACGCGTGAGCAGCTCGAGCACGCTTCGCACCTGGATCGACGGTACGACCCGCGATCTGATGCGGCGCTAGCGGACAGGCCGGCAGCCGCTACGGCACCAGCCACTCCGCCAAGCTCACCCGCAGCGACCGGAGCGCCGCCCCGATGTGGATCTCGACCGTCTTGGGCGCGATCGCCATGACCCGCGCGATCTCGGCGTAGCTCAAGTGATGCTGGCGCCGCAGCAGATAGGCTTCGCGGCACCGAGGCGGCAGGAGCCCGATGGCCCGCTCGATCGCGGCCGCCAGCTCGGCCGCGCGCGCGCGGTCGTCGGTGGGAGGTAAGCGGGTGCCGCCCGCGGCGCGGCGGTCGGCGGAGCGGTCTTCCTGCCAGCGCCGGTCGACCCGCTCGTGGCGGAGGTGATAGAGGGCCTGATTGCGCACCGCGCTATAGAGGTAGGCGGCGACGCTTTCGGTGATGACCAGGCGCTCCCGCTGCTCCCACATGCGAAGCAGGACGTCCTGGACCAGCTCCTCCGCGACGGCGTCCGACCCGACGATACGAGCGGCGAAGGCGGCCAGACCGTGGTAGTGCTCGCGAAAGAGTGCCTCAAACGCGGACTCGTCGCCGGCCCAGACGCGGTCTGGACCGTCGGACGGCGACTCGTCGGCGTGCAGGCGCAGGGGCATGCTGGCCCGGGCGGCGGGGCTCCGGATGGGAGCGGGTGGAGCTGGGAACTCTCTATATATACGGATGGATGCGGGGCGGGGGGCGGACCCCTAGGTGCCGGCCCCCGTGATGGTCAGGTCCCGTGTCTTGTTGCTCCAAGCACAACGAACGAGGCCTGTAGGAGATTGGGCCAGAGGGTCTCTGGAAGGTCCACGGGAAGGTCACGCGTCATCCCAAAGCGCCACGTCAACGTGCGAGGCGCCGAGGCGGTGCTCAGCCACCACTAGGGTAATGCCCGGGGCCCAGGAATGACAAGAGCGAAATGACAACGTGCCGCACTATCCGGATCCCAAGGCGCGAGGCGCTCCGCCAGATCTTGGGGTATGATCCCTTGCCAATACACCAGCGCCGAGCGTACCGTATGGGCATGCCACAAATCACTAGGTATTGGACCCGCGAGAACGTCCTCGCGTTACCGGACGACGGAAACCGATACGAGCTGGTCGACGGAGAGCTGCTGGTGAGCCCGTCGCCTCGCCCACTCCACCAGATTGCCCTCGCCGCCGTATACGATCGCCTGTCAGCCTACGTGCGAGCACATGGGTTGGGTCTGCTACTCTTCTCGCCCGCCGACTTGGACCTCCTGAGCGGTCAGTTAGTCCAGCCGGATCTATTCGTCGTGGCCGGGCACGATGGGCGCGCGCTCAGGGAGTGGACCGACGTGGGAATTCCGCTGCTCGTGATCGAGGTCCTGTCGCCGTCGACGGCTCGGCACGATCGGATCACGAAGCGGCGGAAGTATCAGCGGGTTGGCGTGCCGGACTACTGGATTGTCGATCTCGATGCTCGGGCCATCGAACGGTGGCGGCCCGAGGACGAGCGGCCGGAGGTTCGAGCGGATGATGTCACCTGGCAGCCGCCTGGGAATGTTCCAGTGTTCAGGATGGAGCTGGCGGAACTGTTTCAGGCGATTCACGGCGGGGAGGTGGACCCCTAGCGGTCCGGGCCGCATTCCACCTCCCGCCCCCGTACCACGCGCTTCCCCTTGAGCGGCCCCAGGCCCGCGGTGACGACGGTACACTGCCCGGCGCGATGGTCGCTTTGGAAATAGATCACGACCCAGTCCCGCGTCTTCCCCAGCTCGTGGGCCCGCGCCGTGTTCGAGAAGAGCGCGGTGTAGTCCCACTGGCCCTTCTTGGTGTGGAGCACAGGAAGCCACGCCTGGCGGTGAGGGTTGAACCGCCGCGGGGTGATCTTTCGGAGGGTTCCCGCCCTCGCCCCGCTCTGGTACTCGCGATCCACCTCGAGCAGATCGCCGATCGGGGGCTGGTCGAGATGCACGTCGCCATCTTGCCGCGGCCGGCGCCGCATGAGGCGGCTGCCCAGCGATTCGCGTATCGCCGTCATACGCTTCGGGCCGATCCCATCGAACCCGGCGAGGCGCCCGTCGTGGGCCGCAAGCTCAAGCTCCTCCAGCGAGTCGATCCCCAGCTCGTCGTGCAAACGCCCCGCGAGCCGCGGTCCGACGGCCGGCACCGTACGCAGCAGAGCGATCGGGTCGCTCGCACCACGCAACTGGTCGAGCAGCATGAGGCGCCCGGTGCCGACGTAGTCGGCGATCATTCGGCTCAGCGCGGCCCCGATTCCGGGGAGGCGATCGAGCCCGGCGAGCCCGTCCTGATCCAGAATCGTCGAGACTGGGGTGGACAGACCACGCAGCGTGTCGGCCGCCCGGCGGTATGCCTGAACGCGGAACGGATTCGCCCCCTGGTCCTCCAGGAGGCGAGCGATCTCATCGAAGCGGCCGGCGAGCGCCTGGTTCGGACCCGCGCTACGTCTCACTGGCTGTACCACATCCGCCTTTCGACGTCGCAGGGAAACGGAAGGGACGCTGCCTGCGGTCAAGAGAAGCTATGCCACGGATCGTGAGGCGATAGGGAGGATCCGCCTCATCCTTCCTTCATTGGAGGTCCATTAGCCTTCCGGAGGCGACCCTGCAAGCGCTTCAGCTCGCCGCCATCGTGCAGGACCTCGCCACGCCTGGAGGGCAGCATGTATAGCATTCGCTCGATCCTCGTCCCGCTGGACGGCTCGACGCTGAGCGAGCAGGCGTTACCGCTGGCGCTCGCGATCGCCCGCGGGGCGGGAGCGAAGGTGCACCTGGCGTTGGTGCACGTCGCGCCTCCCGCGCCGATGGGTTCGGAGCCCGCGCCCCAGTACGCCACCCTCGAGCTGGGCCTCAGAGAGTGGGAGACCGCCTACCTCAGCAGCCTGGCCACGACGCTCCGGTCGAAAGTCACGGTCCCGGTGAGCTCCGCGCTGCTCGACGGGCCCATCGCGCCGACCCTGACCGATTTCGCACGAGGGAATCGGGTCGACCTCATCGTCATGACGACCCACGGCCGCGGACCGGCTCAACGCGCCTGGCTCGGCAGCGTGGCGGACGCGCTGGTGCGGAGCGCCCGAGTGCCGGTCTTGCTCGTCCGCGCCGCCGAGGGCGAGGCGCCGCGGCAGACCGAGCCGGCGATCGGCCGGATCCTGGTCGCCCTCGACGGTTCGCCGCGCAGCGAGTCGGTGCTGCCGCACGCTGCCGGGCTCGCCCGATTGCTCGGGAGCGAGCTGACCCTCGTCCGGGTGGTCATGCCGGCCGTCGTGCCGCTCGGCCCGGCGCCGGTGTACACCTCGGTACCCGATCCGGAGGTGACCGAGATGCTTCGGCAGGAGGCCGAGGAGTACCTCGCCAAGGTGAGCCAGCGCCTGCGCGAGGAGGGATGCCAGGTCACGAGCACCACCATCGTGGCGGCACCCGTGGCGGCCACGATTCTGGAGCTCGCGCAGCCCGGTCAGGTCGGGCTCGTTGCACTGGCGACGCACGGCCGCGGCGGCGTTCGGCGCCTAGTCCTCGGCAGTGTGGCCGACAAGGTGGTTCGCGGTGCGCAATGTCCGGTGCTCGTCTGCCGCGGGGCCGTGCCGAGGGGTGGAGCGACGGCCTGACCTCGCCGAGCGTGAGGCTCGCCGCCGCCGGGATCGGCATAGAGATCCGCGCGGCTCAGCGGGAGTTGCGCCAGACCGCCATCGGCCTTCACGAAGAGCCCCTGGATAAGGCCGAGCCGCCCAGCGGCGAACCCGCGGGCACAGCCCGCCAGATAGAGCCGCCAGGTCCGAAAGGTCGGCTCCCCCACCAGCGCGGCGGCCTCCTCATGCCGTGCCTCGAGGCGCCGGAGCCACTCACGCAACGTGAGCGCGTAGTGCTCCCGCAAGCTCTCGACATCCCTGGTCTCGAACCCCGCCGATTCCGCCGCCGCGATCGCCTCGGCCGGCCTCACCAACTCGCCCCCCGGGAAAATGTATCGCGCGATGAACGTCCCCGGCCGCCAGACGAACCGCACGCCCCAGCCCGCGGGACCGCGCGGGATCGGGGGCTCGATGTCGACGATGCCGTGATTGAGGAACAGTCCGCCCGGGCGAATGAGCCGGAACGCCTGAGCAAAGTAGGCCGGCAGCTTGGCCCGGCCGACATGCTCGAACATGCCGACGCTCGCGACTTTGTCGAAGATCTCGCCAGCGGGAAGGTCGCGGTAGTCGCTCACCACGATTCGGCAGCGGTCGCTCAGCCCGCTGGCGGCGATGGCTTCCATCGCGACCTCGGCTTGCGGCCGGCTCAGCGTGACCCCCACGGCTTCCACGCCGTAGCACTGGGCCGCGTGCAGCACGAGCCCGCCCCAGCCGCAGCCGATGTCGAGTAACCGCTCGCCGGGCCTCAGGCGGAGCTTGCGGCAGATGTGATCGAGCTTGGCCCTTTGCGCCGTGTCGAGGTTCTCGGTCCCGGTGGGGAAATAGGCGCAGGAATAGACCATCCGGCGGTCGAGCCAGAGCCGGTAGAAGTCGTTGCCGACATCGTAGTGAAACCGAACCGCGCTCCGATCGCCGACGCGAGTATGGAGCCTGGTCCCGAGCGGTGACCCGTAGCGCCGCCCCGCGGGGTCGGACACCGGCGCAGTGGCGGGCAGCGCCATCAGCCGCGCCACCAGTTTCGCCGCCTGCATCAGCGAGCCACACCGCTCCCGTACCGATTCACCCAACACCATCGCCGCCTCGAGATCGCCCTCGATGTCGATGTCGCCGTTGATGAACGCCTCCGCCATACGCAGCTCGCTCGGCGGGAGCAGCATCCGTCGCAGGGCTCCGGCGTGGCGCAGAACCAGGATGAAGGGCAGCTTGCTGGTGCTGCCGGCCGGCTCGACGATCCCATTCCAGAGCCGCACGGCAATCTTTCGCTGGTCGGGCGGCCCGAAGAGGTGCTCCAGCACGGCCCGAGTGGCGACGATTGCCGGGTCGGTGGCGGCCG
>JBGPVE010000162.1:0-6437 GCA_041491545.1 Gemmatimonadota bacterium
GCAGCGCCGCCGCATTCCACACGATGCCGCCGGGCGTAGTGAACCCGGCGATCCCGATCCGGACTCCGTTGCGCCGGAGGACGAGATAGGCTGGAAAGGGCAAGGTGTCGCCGGGGAGATCACGAATGTTGCCGCTCACCCAGCGAAAGGTGGCCGCCCGCACGGCTCGGCCGAAGGTGGCGAGGCCGTAGTCGAAATCATGATCTCCCGGCGTCGCCACGTCGTAGCCGATCAGGTTCATCGCCTCGATCACGGGGTGCGGGTCGCGCGGCGCCACGCGGGCGAAGTAGTCGGCGAACGGCTCGCCCTCGAGCAGATCACCCGCGTCCACCACGATCACCTGGCCCGGATAGCGCGCGCGCAGCGAGTCGATCGCGCGCGCCGCGCGCGCAAGCCCTCCGCCGAAGGCGCGGTCGCTCACGAAGTCCCACTCGGTGGCGTGACCGTGGACGTCGGCGGTGGCGACGATGACGAGATGGGTCGTGTCGGTATTCGTGGCGGCGACTGCCGCGAGGAGCAGCAGGGCGGGAAGCATGCGGGAATATAAGGAGAGCCGTGGCCCCGACGAGGCACGGCCCGTCCTTGCGCGCATTCAGGTGCGCGTATATATGTGTTGGCGAATATGCGCACATCTCTCTCCGCCCTCGACCTGCTGCTCGTCGTCGCGGAGCCGACCCGACTGCGGATCCTGAACTGCCTGGCGGCGGCACCGCTTTTCGTGTCCGACCTCCAGATGGTGCTGGATCTCCCGCAGCCGACCGTCTCACGCCATCTCCAGGTGCTGCGTAAAGCCGACCTGGTGCGCGATACGCCGATCGCGCAGTTCGTGCTCTACCGCCTGCGTCGCGATTCCGATGGGGCCGGCCGGCTCCTGGGCGCTATTCTCGACGCGCTGGCGCACGACGGCCAAATGCGCTCCGAGCGGACTCGGGCCGCCGACCGAAGTCGCACCCATACGCGGACGCGGGTGGAAAACGAGACCGTGGACTCCCCGACATGACCCATCGCATTCTCGTGGTCGACGACGAGCCCGACATCACTGCTCTCGTGGCCTACCATCTGGCGAAGGCCGGCTACCGGGTCTCGACGGCCGCCAACGGCCCCGACGCGCTCAAGGCCGCGCGCGACGAGCGACCCGACATCGTCATCTTGGACCTCATGCTTCCCGGAGTCTCGGGCTACGAGGTCCTGGCCGAGCTCAGGCGGCGAGACGAGACCCGAGAGGTCGGCGTCATCCTGCTCACCTCGCGACGGGAGGAGCCGGATCGAATCAAAGGTCTGTCCCTCGGCGCGGACGACTATCTTACGAAGCCCTTCTCGCCGCAGGAGCTGTCGCTCCGCGTCACCGCGCTGCTCCGCCGCCTCGGCGCGCCGGCGGTCGCGGCCGGATCGACGCTCTCCGCGGGGCCGATCTCTATCGACCGCTCCGCCCATCGCGTCGTGATGGACGGCCAAGAGCTCACGCTGACAGCCACCGAATACAAGCTGTTGCTCACGCTGGTCGAGCGCCGCGGCCGAGTGCAGACTCGCCCGCAGCTGCTCGAGACGGTCTGGGAGGCGCAGCCGGACATTCAGACCCGCACGGTGGACATGCACGTCCAACGGCTCCGCTCCAAGCTGGGGATCGCAGGCGACATGATCGAGACGGTGCGCGGATTCGGCTATCGCCTCCGCGCTACCGAACGCGGGGCCCGCGTCCGGTGACGTTCGCCCGACGGCTGGTGCTCGGCACCATCCTCGTACTCTTCTTTACCGTGCTCGTGTTGGTCTGGGCGGCCGAGCGGTCGCTGCGCCGCGATCTCGAGGCCGACATCGCCGCATCGCTCGAGCGCGAGGCCCGGCTCGTCCGCGAGGCGCTACCGCCCGACTCGACGCGGTGGGCCGCCACCGTGGGACGCCTGGCCCGGGAAAACGGCATTCGCATCACGCTGCTCGAGCGCAGCGGCCGAGTGCGGGCCGACAGCGATCTGCCGACGATCGCCGGCACGCCACCGGAGAGCCTGCTGGCCGAGCCAGAAGTGAAAGCGGCGCTCGCCGGCGGTCGCTTCACTCACGTCCGCCGGGAGGCGCGGGGCGAGGCCCGCATGTACGCCGCCGTTGCCGGCGGGCCTGGTGTCATCCGCGTCGCGACCAGCCTCGCGCAAGTGGACGAGACCGTGCGCCGGGCTCAGGCCGCCGTGGCCGGCGGCGCAGCGGTGGCGCTCGCCGTCGGCACGGCGCTCGCGCTGGTGGCGGGGCGCTCGATCACGCAGCCGCTCACGGCGCTCGTCTCCACCGCTCGCGCGATCGCCGCGGGCTCCCTGCCCCGCTTTCCCCGTTCCGGCATCCCCGACATCGACACGCTGGTCCAGGCGCTCCGCCAGATGCATCGACAGTTGGCCGATCGCTTCGAGGAGCTACGGCGAGAGCGGGCGGAGTCGGCCGCGCTGGTGGAGGCGATGACCGAGGGCGTGATCGCGACGGACGGCCGCGGTCGGATCGCGACGGCCAACGCGGCCGCGCGCCGCCTGCTGGGATATGCGGACGACGAGTCGCTCCCCGATCTCCCCGAGCTGTTTCGGGCCAAGGCGGCGCGCGAAGTGGTCAACGTGGCGCTCGAAGGCAAGGTGGTGCAGAACCGGGAGGTCGACCTCGACGGCAGCGTGCTCCTGGTCAACGCTCGGCCGCTCGTGTCGGGCGGCGCGTTGCTGGTGCTGCACGATCTCACCGAGGTGCGGCGGCTCGAGGCGGTGCGGCGCGATTTCGTCGCCAACGTCTCGCACGAGCTCAAGACGCCGCTCACCTCGATCTCGGGCTACGCCGAGACGATCCTGACCGACCATCCCGAGCCGGAGATCACCCGCCGGTTTCTCGAGACGATCCTGAGCAACGCGCGCCGCATGCAGCGGCTGGTCGACGATCTGCTCGATCTCTCACGCATCGAAGCCGGGCGCTGGCAGCCGGAGATCGAGTCGGTGGATCTGGCGACAGCGGCACAGGATGTGTGGGGTACACTGGGTGACCGCGCGACTCAGCGAGGCGTGACGCTCACGGTCGACCCCGGCTCGTCGCAGGTGCCGGCCGACGCCGATGCGCTGCGGCAGATCCTGACCAACCTGATCGACAACTCGCTCCGGCACACGCCGCCCGGAGGGCGGATCACCTGTCGCGCCCGGGTGGACGGCGACGGCGTGGTGGTCGCGGTAGCGGATACCGGCACCGGTATCGCGAGCGATCACCTTCCCCGAATCTTCGAGCGCTTCTATCGCGCCGATCTGTCGCGCTCCCGGGAAGAAGGCGGCACCGGTCTCGGGCTCGCGATCGTGAAGCATCTGGTCGAGGCCCATGGCGGCCGGGTGTGGGCCGAGAGCGAGCGCGGTCGGGGAGCGACCGTGAGCTTCTGGCTGCCGACCCCCTCGATAGCCATCCCAACGTAGACTGCGCAGGTCCGTTACCCCACCGTTACCGTCGGGAGACCTCCCTTTGACGCGGCGGGCGAGATTTCACACGCTCGCTTGTTCGTAGTGGCGCCCGAGGCGCCACCCATCCGCTCACTCAAGGGGGAAGGTCCAACTATGCACGTGCGCCTGCGTCTGTGTACGATCATCGGAGCAGCGGCGCTGGCGGCCGGGGCTTCGAGTGCGGTCGCCCAGACTCCGACCGTGACCGTCGGGACGACGATCTACACGCAGTTCGCGTATCAGCTCCGGTCCGACAGCGTGACCAACTCCCATCTCAACAATTTCGACGTTACGCGGGCGTACATCAACCTGGTCGGCAAGTTCCCGGGCGGTATCTACGGTCGCCTCACGCCGGACATCTACCGCGTGGCCGACGGGTCCCTCAGCTTCCGCCTCAAGTACGCCTACGCCGCCTGGACCCCCGAGAAAAGCCCGCTCACCATGAAGCTCGGCCTGATCCACACGCCGTGGCTCGACTGGGAAGAGGCGCTGTGGGACTATCGCATGCAGGGGTCGATGGCGATGGAGCGCTTTCAGAGCCCGGCGGGCGCGGGGTATCTCTCGTCGGCCGACTTCGGCGCGGGGATCGACGGGAAGATCGGCTTCGATCAGGTCAACTTCCAGGTTGGCGCCTACAACGGCGAGTACTACTCCAAGCCGGAGACCGACCGGTACAAGGACGTCGAGGCTCGCCTCTCGGTTCGAGTGCTCGAGAGCGACGATCACGGCAAGGTCGGCGGACTTCGGGTCACGGGATACGGCGCCATCGGCAAGCCCACCGGCGGCGGTCGGCGCAACCGCTACATCGGCATGGTCTCCTATAAGTCGAAGCTGTTCACGCTGTCGGGCGAGTATGGGCGGACTCGCGACTCGTTGGAGAACGGTCCCCCGGTAGCCGGCGCGCCCGCCCCGGTGGCGCAGACCGATGGCGACATCCTGAGCTTCTTCGGCGTCCTGAACATCCCCAACAGCAAGGCCGCGGTGATCGCGCGCTGGGATCAACAGAAGCCCGACGTCGACGGGACCAACAACAAGCGCAGTCGGATCATCGGCGGCGTCTCGTACCAATTGAGCCCGCAGGTCCGGGTGCTGGCCGACGTGGACAACCTCTCGTTCGAGTCCAAGGCCTACACCAACGCGCAGAACTCCACGCGCACCACCGGGTTCTTCCAGATGCAAGTCGTTTTCTAACCCGTCGCTCGCGGGCGGCAACGCATATCAAGGGAGAAGTCGAACATGAAGATCGCAAAGACTCCGCTGGGCCTGCTGATGGCGGCGGCGGCGCTTCAGGCGGCGCCGCTCGCGGGCCAGACCAGCCTCACGGGCGCCGGTGCCACCTTTCCGAACCCGATCTACACCAAGTGGTTCGACGCGTACAACAAGAAGACCGGCGTCCAGATCAACTACCAGTCGATCGGCTCGGGCGGCGGCATCAAGCAATTCACCGAGGGCACGGTCGACTTCGGCGCCACCGACGGTCCGATGAGCGACGAGCAGATGCAGGCCGTCGGAGGCAAGGTCATCCACCTGCCCACGGTGATGGGCGCCGTGGTCCTGACCTACAATCTGCCGGCGGCCGCGAGCGCTAAGCTCAAATTCGACGGCCCGACGATCGCCGACATCTTCCTCGGCAAGATCACCAAGTGGAACGACAAGCGGATCGCCGGGCTCAATGCGGGCGTCACCCTGCCGGACGCCGACATCATCGTGGTTCACCGGTCGGATGGGTCGGGCACCAGCTACATCTTCACCGACTATCTCTCCAAGGTGTCGAGCGAGTGGAAGGAGAAGGTGGGCAAGGCCACCTCGGTGAACTGGCCGGCCGGTCTGGGCGGCAAGGGCAACGAGGGCGTGACGCAGCAGGTCAAGCAGACCGAGGGCGCGCTGGGCTACGTCGAGCTGATCTACGCCTTCGCAAACAACCTGCCATACGCGCAGGTGAAGAATGCGAGCGGGAAGCTGGTCGATCCGTCACTGGAGTCGGTATCGGCGGCGGCCGCGAGTGCCAAGTTCCAGAAGAACACCGATTTTCGGGTCTCCATCACGAACGCGCCGGGCGCCGACGCCTACCCGATCTCGTCGTTCACGTGGCTCCTGGTTCAGCCCGACATGAAGGACGTGACCAAGGGCAAGGCGCTCAAGGAATTCCTGAGCTGGATGATTGCGCCGGACGCTCAGAAGATGGCGGCGGACCTCAAGTACGCGCCGCTGCCGACCGAAGTGGTCGGGTTGGTGCAGCAGCGCCTCCAGGTGCTGAAGGCCGGCGGGAAGGCGCTCGCGTCCAACTAGTGAGCCGGTTGGGGGCAAGACGGGCGCTGCGCGGTTACAATTCGTCGGTCGCGCGGCGCCTGTCCCCAGCCTCGGATCATCCATGACGATTCGCGCTTCCGTTCGGTTCGTTCCCAGCCTCCTCACACTCCTTCTCGCCTGCGGCGGCGAGCGGCAGTCCGGGTCCCCCGCGACGAAAGCCGCCTCCGCGGCCCGCAGTGCGGTGCTGACCGGCGCGGGAGCCACCTTCCCCAATCCGATCTACGCCAAGTGGTTCGATCGGTACGCCAAGCAGACCGGCGTGCGGATCAACTATCAATCGATCGGTTCGGGCGGCGGGATTCGCCAATTTACCGAAGGGACCGTCGACTTCGGGGCGACCGACAGCCCGATGAACGACGACCAGATCAAGGCCGTCAAAGGCAACGTGCTCCACCTCCCCACAGTGCTCGGTGCCGTGGTGCTGACGTACAACCTTCCCGCCCTCGGCAGCACCAAGCTCAAACTCGACGGCGCTGCCATCTCCGACATCTTCGCCGGCCAGGTCACCCGCTGGAACGATGGCCGCATCGCGGCGCTCAATCCCGTGGTCAAGCTCCCCGGCGGCGACGTGATCGTGGTGCACCGCTCCGACGGCTCGGGGACGACATTCGTCTTTACCGACTACCTCACGAAGGTGTCGCCCAAGTGGGCCTCGTCGGTGGGCAAGAGCACATCGGTCAACTGGCC
>JBGPVE010000163.1:0-6422 GCA_041491545.1 Gemmatimonadota bacterium
CGGCTTGATGTCGCGGTGCACCAAACCGGCAACGTGGGCCTCCTCCAACGACTCGCATATCTGACGCAGGATATGAATCACTCGGGCCGGCGCGAGCGGCCCGTGCCGGCGAACCAGCGATTCGAGATCCATCCCATCCAGCAGCTCCATCACGAAGTACAGGGTCTGGTCCTCGGTCACCCCGAAATCGTAGAGCTCGACCGTGTGCGGCGATCTCAGGCTCGCCGCGGCTTGGGCCTCGCGCCGGAAGCGCATGACCGCGAGCTGCGCCGCTTCGCCGCCCGCGGCGGCGATCATCTCGGGGCGGATCAGCTTGATCGCCGCGGGCCGAGCGAGCATGCGGTGCGTCGCCATATATACCTCGCCCATTCCACCCCGCCCGAGCAACTCGCCCAGGTGATAGCTGCCCATCTCGCGAGCCTTGGTCACCTGTTGGCCCAGCCGCGTGACGACATGCGAGATGACCACGGAAACGCCGACGAGCAAATAGTCGGGATAGTGCATCAGTAACGCGTTGCTCGACGGCCCGAAGTCCCAGCTGCCCCGGGCCTTGGCGATGAACATGCCCAGAGGATTCATCGATACGGCGATGAGCCCGGCCACCAGGGTCCTCGGCGGGCTGTTCGGCACGATCGCGGCGAACATCAGCACGACGGGGCCGATCCACGTGAACATCGGTGTCACGGGGAAGCCCGCTGGCACCCGATCCCAGTGAAACAGAACGCCGAGGGCGAGCGCCGTGAGCACCAGATAGGCGAGCCCGAGATCCAGAATGAACCTCGGGTTGCGGTCGGCCTTGCGAGTGTAGAAGAACAGGGAGAGAGAAGCGACCACGCTCAGTACGGCGATTGTATCCGGCGTGCGGAAGTCGAGCCAGCGCGGGTCCCCGTGGCTCATCGCTCGAACCGCGAGATGATCCAGCACTGTCCCCACCACCCAGAGCACGGCGCCGATGAGCGACATGATTCCGAGCCGCCGAGACGCTTCCCTGAGGAGATCGTCCGGAAGGGCGTGCGGGTCCGCCCGCAAGACAGCCAGGTCGGGCGGCGTGGAGCGGGTGGGACCGATCAGGCGGGGATTGGGCATGACACCTTGCGGCTTGCGACCTCTGGGCTACCGCCGTCCGAACTGCCAGTTCGTAAAGAGTCCGATCCAGAGCGCCCGGTCGTGGTTCCACGCTGCGCTGGACGGAATCGCCCAGAGCGCAACGAAGATCAGGAGCGTGACGCCGAACAGGATGAGATTCCCGCGCCAATTGCTGCGATCGGGCGGATTGGCATTGGGCTTCGGCTCGGCGTTCATCCCTTGTACAACTCGGGATGGTGGCGGCGTAGCCAAGCCAACACATCCTCTCGCAACTTGGTGGCGATCGCGTAGACCTCCTGCGCTTCACTCACCGATGCGCTCCCCGCCCGCTCATAGTTGCTGAGATTCCGCTTTCGCCGCACACCGTCGACCGTAGCCACGAGCTCAGGCTCCGCGCCGACGGTAAAGCGGAGCGACTGGATAGCTCGTTCGTGGGCCCGTTCGCGCCCCGGACGAAAACCCTCCGCGGCAAGAGCGAGCGTGGCAAGCTGAAGCGCGGCGTTGTATGCGATACCGAGACGCCAGTCCGGACTTAGGCCTCGTATGGCGGCGTCCGTCAGATCGCGCTCCACCACGGCCAGTAGATCCGCCACCTCCTCGGGACTTGGCTCGTGCAGAACGAGCCATCGGTTATCCAGCCAGTCGTTCAAGCTCATCGGTTGTTCCAAAGAGCATGATCTTCGGCCCGGCCAACACCCTTCGGATGAAGTGCTCGCCTTTCCGCACCTTGGCGCGGAACTCTCGCGCCGGATAGATGGTGGGATTCACCTCGCGCCCAAGTTCCTCCTGAACCTTGCGCATGACCGGGAGCAGCGCCGAAAGCTGGAGGTCACCGATGATCACGAGATCCACGTCGCTCCCGGACTCCTGCTTTCCAGATGCAACCGAGCCGTAGACGAAGGCGATCTTGATCATCTTCTTCTCGACGAACTCAGTCAGGGCAGTCCGGAGAATATCCGCGATACCCGTGGTCTTCGCGACGAGACTACGGAGTTCCTGATAGATCGGCGTCGCCGGATTCGCCGTGAAGTAGACCTCCCGACCCCGGGGTTCACGCCGTACCAAGCCCGCATTGGTGAGTCGGGCCAATTCGCGTTGAACCGCGCCGGTTCCGGCGCCGGTTGAGGTAACGATCTCCCTCAAGTAGAAGGAGTTGTGAGGTTGCCCATAGAGGAGGCCCAAGACATTACGCTTGGTGCGCCCGAAGAGCGCTTCCGCGGCCTTGCCCGGGGGTGTACCCATATTGGGATCCATCGTACCCTTATTGGTTACGTGTGTCACCAATTTGGGTACTGTCCTCCCAGAAGTCAAGCCGGGCGGCCGACAATCAGCGGAGCGCCAGCCGCTCGATAAGCGCCCTGAGCGCCCGCCCCCGATGGCTCACGCCATCCTTCTCCGCCTCCGTCGCCTCGCCAAAACTCTTCCCCAACTCGTCACTCAGAAACAGCGGATCGTACCCGAACCCCCCGGTGCCCCGCGGCTCCTCCAGAATGACACCGCTGCAGCTTCCCTCGAACACCTCCGGCGCCGCACTCGGTAGCGGCAGATACACCAGCACGCAGCGATACCGCGCCCCACGCCGCTTGGCCGGCGCCCCGGCCAGCCGCCGCAACAGCTCCGCGTTGTTCGCCTCGTCGAGCGCTCGGCCGCCGGCGGTTAGCGCGCCCCACCGCTTGGAGCGGACGCCCGGCGCCCCGCCCAAGGCGAAGACCTCGAGGCCCGAGTCGTCGGCAATGGTTGGGAGGCCGGTGCGGCGAGCGAAGTATTCCGCCTTGGCCCGCGCGTTGACCGCGAAGGTGTCGCCCAACTCCAGCGCGTCTTCCGCGGATTCCTCGAGAATGCCGGCCTCGTCGGGAAAGACCACGGCGATCCCCGCTCCCTCGAGTATGCGCTTCACCTCCCGCTGCTTCCCTTGGCTCCGGGTCGCCACCAGGAGCGTCACCAGCCGAGCGCCTTTCGTTGAGCTTGAAAGAGCTGGCCGATGCCGTGCTCGGCGAGGTCCAGCAGCGTGGTGAACTCGGCCCGCGAGAAGGTCCCGTTCTCCCCCGTGCCCTGCACTTCGACGAACTGCGCCGGCTCGAGCATCACGACGTTCGAGTCCACGCCGGCGTCCTTATCCTCGAGGTAAGCGAGATCGAGCCGAAGCTCCTGCTCGACGATGCCCACCGAGACCGCGGCCACCAGTTTTCCGAACGGCGACGGCGTCCCGGTCTTTTGGGCGAGCCAACTGCACGCATCGGCCAACGCCACGCATCCGCCGGTGATGCTCGCGGTGCGGGTTCCGCCGTCCGCTTGCAGCACGTCGCAGTCCACCCGGATGGTGTACTCCCCAAACGCCATCGTCCCCATCGCCGCTCGAAGTGAGCGGCCGATGAGCCGCTGGATCTCCTGGGTGCGCCCGCCCGGGCCATTGCGCTCGCGCGAGGTTCGCTCCAGCGTCGCGCGCGGCAGCATGGCATACTCCGCGGTGACCCAGCCCTGGCCGCTGCCCTTCTTGAACCCGGGCACGCCCTCGTCCACGCTGGCCGTGCAATGGACGAGCGTCCCGCCCATACGAATGAGGCAGGAGCCTTCGGCGTAGGGATTGGCGCCGCGCTCCAGGACGAGCGCCCGGAGCTGATCGTTGGATCTACCGTCAGGACGGGGCACAGAGAGACTCCGGGAGGTCCGGCGGGACGCTTAGAGCCGTTCTTCCACTCGCGGCTTGAGGTCGAAGCCGCGTTGGACGAGCGGCAGGCTGACGCTGTCGCGGTATTCGGCCTGAATGACGATCGACCGGCTCTGACTGCCGGCGCGGGTGATCTTGAATGGGATGTCGAAGTCGGAGCCGAAGATCTCGGTGACTTTGGCGTTGAGCCGGTGGCGGATCACGTCGTCGGTGATGCTGGGCGCGAGGCGGGCGTCGATTCGCATCTCATCCATCAACTGGTAATACCGCCAGTAGACCTTGCCGATGTTGATGCCGTAGTACAGACCCGCGACCAAAATGAGCAGCGAGAAGATGCATCCCATCGTGCTCGCTCCGTGCCGGTCCCCACGCCAGCGGCTCACCATTGGGATTGCGCTCCTTCCACGATGTTGGTCTGCAACTGATCGTACGCCTTGGTTCGCCCGTCGATCTCGCGCCCTACGCCGTAGTCGCCTTGCAACGTGAGCCCGGACCGCTCCCACAACGTCTTCCCGGTCCGTTGATTGACGATCTGCACCGAGACTGTGATCTGCACCAGGCGGCGGGTGACGTCGACCTGGTTGTTGGCCGTGCCGATGTACGCCACCGGCAGATCCGGCTCGTAGCGCACGATGGACCCGCGCACCACCGCGTCGGCCGACGCTTCGCCCGCTTCACGCAGGCCGAGGTTGCGCTCGACCGCGTTCCGGACGGCGTTCTGGACTTCCTGGCTGAGCGTCGGCTCCGGCGTCAGGTTGTCGAACGGCAGAATCGCAACCGTTCGGACGCCCGGCGGCAACCCGCCGCCGGCGAAGCCATACAGGCATCCCCCGAGCAGGAGCCCGCTAGCGCTTGCGAGGCAGCCAAATACTCGGCGCAAACGGCTCCACCCGTGTGCTCGAGAGAAAAGTCAGGTCGAGCCGCGCCGGCACCGTGGGCACGGTCAGCCGGGAGCTGCGCGGCATGCCATCGGGCCCCAGCTGGGTTTCCGCTCGGCCGATCAGCTTGCCGTTCTCTCGCACTTCGGCGATGAATCGCCCGGCACTGCCGCCGGTCCGCGAGTACTCGATCGTGTCGGCGCCCCGCACGTAGCGCCACGCCGTCGTGCTGCCAGCGGAGAGTCCGAGCAGCTCGGCGCCGTCCCCCGGCATCCGCGCGACGCCGACCAGTGCCCACATCAACGGGTAATTGGGAACCAACTTCTTGATCGCATCGTCGGGATCGGTCCAGAGCGCCGAATCGCCAACCACCGCCGCCGCACTGGCGTTGCTGCCGAACGGACCCGCCACGTCGAACCTGAGAGAGTCGGGCGGCTCGACCCGCGCGCTGCCTCGCCCTCCCGCACTCGAGCGATCATCCCGAAAGAGCCACTTGAAGCGAAGTAGCAGAGGATTGGCGGGTACCGTGGGACGGACCCACGCAGCAACCTGCTCCGCGGACACCGGAGCGGCCCCAATCGGGACGACTGGCCCAGGCGCGCCGCCGCAGCCGGCGACGAGAATCACAGCAAGATAGGAGAGCAGACCCCGGCGGTCAACCAGAAACTGTTGCGATATCAATAGTTATCGTCTCGACTTAAGGTGGGCTACGACCGGTTCCATACGCCGGCAAGGTACCCAAGGCGGCCCACTCTAGTCCACCCTCCGGGCCCGGCGTGGCGTCATCCCTTAGAGGCGAATGGGGTCTGGGATGGCGCTGAGGCGGGACGCCACCGCATCGGGCAGACGGCAGAGTGACATCGCGCGATCGAGCGGGATGAGCCGCGTGGTCGCGGTGGCGAGGAGCCGTCCCTCGTCCGCGTGCTCGACAGCGTACCCGAAGGTGATCCGCCGCGACGCGACCTCGCGCACCCAGCAGCGGACTCGGACCAGGTCGTCGTAGCGAGCCGGCTGGCGATAGCGCACGTGGACGTCGCTCACCACCAGTCGAAACCCCGTCTCCTCCAGCTCACGGTAGGTGATGCCGGTACGCCTCAGCAGCTCGCACCGCGCGATGTCGAGCCAGACCAGGTACCGCGCGTGATAGACCACGCCCATCTGATCGGTCTCGGAATAGTTCACCCGAACCAGACTCTCGGAGACCCCGGCCGGCCCGATGACTTCGGTCTCTCCTTGCCCGCTCATCTCGACCTCGGCATGTTTCCGCCCGTGCTGGGAGAGACCCTCGTCGTTGTCTCCGACGCCCACCTCGGCTACGCGCCGCCGGCGGTCGAAGCCGCGCTCCTCGAATTCCTCGACGCCGTCCCCACGTTAGGGGACTGCCTGCTGGTGAACGGCGACCTGTTCGAATTCTGGTTCGCCTACCGGCGCGTGCTGCCACGCAGAGGATTCCGAGTGGTCGCGGCGCTGGGCCACCTCGCCAGGCGTCTGCCCATCGTCATGGTCGGCGGCAACCACGACCGCTGGGGCGAGCCGTTCTGGCAGCAGGATCTCGGCATCCGCTTCGAGAGGGAACGAGCCGAGTTCGCGATCGGCACGCGGCGGGTGCTCGCCCTACATGGCGACGGCATTGCGTATGGACGCCCCCGGTCGCGGGTGCTGCACCGGCTCGTCAGTCATCCGCTCGCCTCGCTCATCTACCGCGCGATCCACCCCGAGGTGGCCATTCCCTTCGTTCACTATCTCGCGGCCCACCTGGGCGACCACGCAACCGAAGGCGCCGTCGTGGA
>JBGPVE010000164.1:0-6389 GCA_041491545.1 Gemmatimonadota bacterium
ACATCGGGCGGCAGCGAGGTGGAGATTCCGTTGAGATACAGCCAGGGATGGTCGAGGCCTTCCGGCTCGACGAATACCTGGTGCCGCTCCTTGTCGGCGAATCGCACCACTTTGTCCTCGAGCGACGGGCAATAGCGAGGGCCTGTGGCTTTGATCTGGCCGGAGTACATCGGCGCGCGATGCAGATTGGCGCGGATCAGCTCGTGCGCGACGGCGCTGGTGTAGGTCAGGTGACAGAGAACCTGTCGCTGGGCGATTCCGTCGGTCAGGATCGAAAACGGGCGCGGCACCGCGTCGCCCGGCGCCTCCTGGAGACGCGTGAAGTCAACCGACTGGCGCGCGACGCGCGGTGGAGTCCCGGTCTTCAGGCGCCCGAGCTTCAATCCCAGCGCCCGGAGCGAATCGGACAGCGTGCGGAGTCCACGCAGCGCCGAGGCTTCGGTCACCCGTCGACCTGGCGGAACCTGCACGACGATCCGGATCGGGAGAACGACGCCGCCCGCGCCCATGTTGGTGAGCGCCTCGACTCCTCGACCGGCTTCCGTCGAGAGCGGCCACCAATGGTGGGCGGGCAGTCCGATCCGAATCCAGAACGCCGGCGCCGTGAGCAGCGCGATGGTGAGAGAACCCAGCGCGAGCGCCCGCCGCGGGTGACGGCTCAGCGTCCGGGCCCACGTTTCCCAAATGCGGGGAGCATGATACCAGGCCAGGCGTCGGGCTAGCCAGCGCGGCCAATCGATGCTCCGACCGAGAATCGCGAGGAGCGCCGGGAGGAGGGTGGTCGAAAGCAGAACCGCCACCGCGACCACCACGAGACCACCCAGTCCCACGCTCCGGGTGTCGACGAGCGGCGTAAACAGCAGCGCCGCGAATCCCACGACTACGGTGAGTCCCGAAGTCAGCACCGCGACGCCGGCGGTCAGCATCGTGGTCACCGCCGCCTCACGCCGGCGCCGCCCGCGACCCAGCTCCTCGCGGAAGCGGGTCACGATCAGCAGCGAATAGTCGATACCGACGCCGAGGCCGATCATCGTCGTCATGTTGAGCACGAAGACCGACATCGGCGTCACGTACGTGAGAAGGCCGATGATCGCAAGCGATACCGCGATCGCAAGCAGGCCCACGATGACGGGCAGCAGCGCGGCGACCAGTGCGCCGAACGCGACGACGAGGATGATCAGCGTGAGCGGGAGCAGCCGCGCCTCGCCCCGCCGGCTGTCCTGCGCCGTGATGACGCGTACGTCGAGATCGAGCGGTGCCCGGCCCGTCACGTGGGCCGTGTACTGCGCCGAGTTGGGGAAGGCCGCCAGGGTGCGCCGCACTTCAGTCCGCAGCGGCCGCACGAGCGCAGCGGCGCTATCACCGCTTTGGGCCTTGAGGGCCACCACGAGAAAGGTCGTGCGATGGTCGCGGCTCAAGAACGTCGAGTCGGACGTCGATAGATAGGAAATCACGCCCCGCGCGTACGGAAGCGCGGCCAGGTTGCGTGCCAGGCCTTCGAGCACGGCTCTGGGCGGCGACGAATCGAACGGGACGGGCGACGAGAGGGTGACGGCGAAGAACTCGCTGACGGGGCTCGGAAAGCTCTCGCTCAGGAGGTCCTCGGCCCGTGAGGCCTCGGTCGCGCGGGTGCTGCCCCCCCGGACGCTCAAGAGCCGTTCGGTGCCGGGCGCGCGAATTGCCGCGATGAGACCGATAACGGCCCAGACCGAGACTACTACCCACCGCCAGCGGACCAGGCCATGGGCGAACCATTCCTTCAGAGTCAGTCGATTCCTCCGGATGCCGCGCTGCCAGCCAGTGGCCGCGGGTGGCAAAATGTTAGACGGCTCGGCGCCATCACGCCAGCCACGCTGGCGGCCACACATCGGGTCCGTTCATATTGCCTAGTACGCCCATGAAGCGACTGCTGCTGCCGCTCGTTACGGCTCTCCTGGTGCTGCTGGTGGTGGCGGACCGAATCGGCCGGGTCTGGTCCACCGCTGTCAGCAATAGGACGCCCAATGCCTCCCACGCCGCGAGTGCGCCAAGCGCTGTGCGAATCGACCCCGACACGACGCCGAGCCCGCCGCCGGTGGCCACTTCGGCCGCAAGCCGCACTCCGACCCTGGATCGGCTGGCCCGGCTCGCGATCCGCCAGCAGCTGAATCGACTTTCGGCCGAGACCTACCTGGACTCGCTCATGGCGACCACGGACTCCGTGGTGCGGCGCTGGCCCGATCGCGGAGGGGACGCGCTCAAGGTCGCCATCATCGAAGGCGGGGTGGCCGACTATTCGCCGCGCTTCGCAGGGCTCGTGCGCCAGGCGCTGGCGCGGTGGTCGGATGGTGGGGTCGGGGTCCGATTCATCGAGGTGACTGATACCGCCGGCGCGGACATTCTCGTGCGTTGGATCGATCGGTTCGAGTTCGACCGCGCCGGCCAGACCGACCTCACCTGGGATCAACTCGGCCGGGTGCGCCGCGCACTGATATCGCTTGCGCTCAAGACCAATACCGGCGTGGCGCTCGCCGACCCCGCGCTGCTCGCGGTCGCGGTTCACGAGACCGGGCACGCGATCGGTCTACCCCACTCCGCCGATTCGAACGATGTGATGTTCCCGTCCACCCACACCTCTGCGCTGTCGGGGCGGGACCTGCGTACGGCCGCGGTGCTTTACGAGCTGCCGCCGGGGTCGGTCCGCGACGTCGCGGCGCCGTGAGGCGAAGTATGGAGCCGCCCTTAGTCCGGAGCGCTGAGCTGTGGTGCCGACGCCCGGCCCGGTGACGCGCGGGGTTGCGGCATCGCCGATTGATGCGGCCTACACTAGTGGAACACGCAGGTAGTAGTAAAGACTACTCACTACTGGAGGACCCCCCAACCGCTGCCGCACAACAATCCAATTCCGGGCGCCGATCGGTGCGCCTCAGCCGCTGGTGGCTCGGCCTCGTAACTCGCCATGCAACAATGGACTAGGACGCCGAATCGGCGTCGTGGCCCCCCCGCCAGCACCGGTCAGGTGGCTAGCGCGTCCGACGCGCCGTGAATCGGTTGGCATCCGAGCTGACCGGGCGTGAGCGCGGGCGCCGCCGGCATGGCACCGCTGTTGCGGCTCAGCAGACGAGAACCCTTCCTTAACTATGAGAACCATGGCGACTCGAGGGATGAATCGGGCGGCGGCGGTCGGCCTACTTGGGCTGCTCCTCGGTCATGCCCCGGCCTCGGCGCAACAGTTCGCTCGGCTGGATGCCGCGGTGCGTGAAGGCGTCCAAAAGGGCCTCTATCCCGGCGCGGTCGTGATTGTAGGACGGCGCGACACGGTGCTTTACGCTCGGGGCTACGGCCACACGACGTGGAGCCGCACGGCGCAGGCTCCGAATCCCGATTCGACCCTCTGGGACCTCGCCTCGATCAGCAAGGTGGTCGCGACGACCAGCGTGATCATGCGCCTGGTGGATGCCGGCTTGGTGGACATCGAGGCGCCGGTTGGACGGTACTTGCCGCGGTTCTCGGGCGGCGACAAAGACCGGGTCACCGTGCGGATGCTCCTCGATCACACCAGCGGATTGCCCGCCTACGTTCCGTTCTACCAGTTGGCCGAATCGCGGGAAGAGGCCACCGGCCAACTCTACGCGGAGCCGCTGCGTCGCGAGCCCGGTGCATCCCCGGAATACAGCGACCTCAACGCCCTGCTCTTGGGCCTATTGATCGAAGAAGTGACCGGCCAGCGACTCGATGTCGTCGCCGAGAACAACGTCTTCCGACCGCTCGGAATGGAGCGTACGATGTATCGGCCGCCGGCTGCCCTGCGCCGTTGGGTCGTGCCGAGCTCGAAGTGGCGTGGTCAACCGGTTCGGGGTGAGGTGAACGATCAGAACGCCGAGCGCTTCGGCGGCGTCGCTGGACATGCCGGCGTGTTCTCGACCGGACGAGACTTGGCGCGGTATGCACAGACCTGGCTTCGGTATGGAACGGGGCCTAACGGGCAGTGGGTCGATTCGAGCACCGTGCGTTTGTTTCTCACCCCCGGCGCCCGCAGCGGTACGCGCCTCCTCGGTTGGGACAGTCCGGACCCCACGGCCACGCCCAGTGTCTTCGGAAAGCTGATCAGTCCGTGGGCGTACGGTCATACCGGCTGGACCGGTACCGAGATCTGGGTCGATCCGGTCCACAATCTCTTCTTGGTCTTCCTTACCAATCGAAGCTTCGACCCCAAGTCGCGACGCTCGATCGAGAAGCTGAAGGTCGTGCGGGCGCAACTGTCCGACGCGGCGGTTCGACTAGTGCCTCAGGTATGCCGGCAGGAGTTGGTCGCCCGCTGCTGACGCGCTAGGTTTGGACGGTGAGAGGAGTGGTTTCCCATGCTGAATCAGGACACCGTCCGTAAAGCGATTCGCGCCGTCAAGGATCCCGAGCTCAACCTCAACATTTTGGATCTGGGCCTGGTCTACGGCGTCGACGTCACCGACGAAGGCGACGTGCAGGTTCGCATGACCCTGACTTCGCCCGGCTGTCCGTCGGGCGCTGAAATCATCCAGGGCGTGCGCGATGTGGTGGGCGATCTCGAGGGAGTGAAGTCGGTCGACGTCGAGCTCGTCTGGGAGCCGTACTGGACTCCCGACCGAATGGACCCCCGTGTGAGGGCGTTCCTCGGGCACTGAGTTGCGTGGAGGCGGCTCCGGCGAACCCCCTACGCGAGTGCCGCGAGGAGTTCCGCCCCGAACGCTTCCACCTGCCAGCGTCGGATCCCGGGAGTCTGACGTAGGTCGTCGATCGTCCGCGGCAGCGCCCGGGCGATCGCTTCCAGCGTGCCATTCGGGCATAGAACTCCTGGGGCCAGATCGAATCGAGTCGCGAGCTCGTTCCGGACCGCCTTGAGGCGCTCCAGGCGGGCCTCGAACGCCGGGTCCGGCGGCCGCCGAGCCGGGCGCTCGACTCGGGGCAGATCGCCCTCGGGAATCGCGAGTCCACGCCGTACGGCTGCCAGCAGGTCGCTCCCCCTCCGCTCCAACAAATCCGGCCCTACACCGCGAATGCCGCGCAGGGCGGAAGCATCCGTCGGTTGCACCTTGGCGATCTCCAAAAGCGGCTCGTTGTTGATGATGCGGAACGCCGCCTTGTCGGCCCGCTCGGCGGTCTCTTCGCGCCACCGGTGGACCTCGCGCAGCACGGCAAGCGCGCGGCCGCGCAGCGCCTTGGCTCCCTTGAGCCGCAGAAACGCGGGCTCGCTGTCCTCGACGGTATTCCACCGGGTCGTCTCCAGTAGCCCGAATTCTTCCATTGCCCAGTCGAGCCGTCCCTTCTCGACCAGCCGCTCGCGCAGAATGTCGCGCAGCGCGGGCAGGTGACGGGTGTCCTCGGCCGCGTACCGAAGCATGTCTGAAGAGAGTGGTCGGGCGGACCAATCGGCCCGCTGAAAGCGCTTGTCCAGTCGCACGCCGAAATGCTTCTCCAAGAGGGCGGCTAGGCCGATGCCTGGCTCGTTCAGCAGCTGGGCCGCAATGCGGGTATCGAAGAGTTGAGTGGCGCCAAAACCGTACTCGCGATCGAGCAGACGGAGGTCGTAGTCCGCGTCGTGAAAGACGATCTCGATGTCCCGATCGGCGAGGACGCGGCTGAGCGGGGAGAGATCGGAAACCGCGAGCGGATCGACGATCGCCGTTTGAGTTCGGGAAGAGAGTTGGATGAGATAGACGCGATCGCGGTAGCGATGGAAACTCGCAGCCTCGGTGTCGACGGCGAGCAATCGTTCCTTGCCGAGCGTCTCGATCAGTCGCTCGAGCGCCGCCTGGCTCTGTACGTGCGCCAGGTAATTGGCCTCACTCACTCTTGGCGCTCTGCTCGAGCCCGATGGCGATTTCCTCCAGCGCTTTCGCCAGTGTCTTGTAGAACTCCGCGTCTGGCAGCGCGGAGCCGCCCATCGCGAGATCCATCTGGATCTTCCGCGCGAGCTTTGCGGCATGACGGATGTAGTCGGTGGCAGGTTTCATGGCGTGATAGAGAGGGCGCGGTGTGGTGTTTGGATGTGACGTGCCAACCGCTCGTTGACGCTGGACGATAGACCGCGCACTCAAAGCAAGTTAGCCGCTATCTTACCTCCATGGCCATTCCCGAGATCGATCTCACATCCGCACTTTTCGAGGGGCTGGTGACCGAGGATCCTGTCGATTTGCATCCGGTGCCGGGCGTGGCGGAGCGGTGGGAGACCTCCGCCGATCTCCTCAGTTACACCTTCCACCTGCGCGCCAACGCCAAATGGTCGAATGGCGAGCCGGTCACCGCGCAGGATTTCGTCAATTCGTGGCGCCGGGTGCTCACTCCTGCCATCGCCGCGGAAAACGCCGGTCTGCTCTATGTCGTGCAGGGGGCCGAGGCCTTTCACAAAGGCGCCACCAGGGATTTTGCGCAAG
>JBGPVE010000165.1:0-6335 GCA_041491545.1 Gemmatimonadota bacterium
CTCCGCCGCGCGTCCCGTCGTTGCTCGGTCGGCCGCCCGCCTCATGCAGGGACTGCTCGGCCAGGACGCAAGGGGCAAGTTGGCCGATTGGAGTCTCGATGCGGCCGTCGCGCTCCGGACGCTGCGCGATCTGCTCCGCCGAGTCGAGCGGGAGGAGCTTCGGGTGCGCTGGCATCCCCGCGATACCGTCGAGCTGCAGCGGTTCCTCGCGCAGCAGGTTCGCCGGGGACTTCTGGCCATCTTCGCCGTGGGCATCGGGGTCATGGCCAGCGTCGTCTACGTGGCCACTCGGCGGCTCGAGGTGCTGATCCTCGGCCTTTTCATGTCGGTGGGAATGTTCCTGGTGGTCTTCGTACTGCCGAGCCACCTGTTCCAGAATCCGCTTCGGTTCCGGCGCAAGTGGAGATAGCCGAACGGCCTCGGCGCACCGCCGTCGCCTTGTGATCGATGGCGGTGCGCCGAGGATCGTTCCGTCGCTACTGCTGCTTCGCGACTACCTTGTTCTTGATCTTCTTGTAGGTCGCCGCCGGCACAATCTTCTTCTGCACCAGCTCGTCCTTCCGGGTGTAGGGCCGGCCCTTGATGATCTTGTCGGCGTAAGCCGTGCCGACGCCCGGCAACGCCTCCAGTTGCTCGGCGGTGGCGGTGTTCAGGTCGAGCAGGTCGGCGGCCGCGGCGGTGTCCTTCATCGCCGTCGCCGTCTTGTTCTTGCCCTTGGCTTCGGTCGGAGCGCTCGGCTTGGCCGGCGCCTGAGTTTCCTGAGCGGCGAGCTGACCGATGGAAAGCGACGCAACAAGCGCGGCGAGCGCTAGCGCGGGTCTGAATGTCATGGTGTCCTCCGGTGTGGGTGGTAAGTACTGAATTCTATCGTCCTGCCTATCCCGATGCCCCCCGTCGCGGCGGAAGGCCCCAGCGCTGAACCATGCGTGTCAAGGTGCGCCGCGAGATTCCGAGGATGCGAGAGGCTTCCTCGCGGCTCCCACCGGTCACCTGCAGCACGCGCATCACGTGGCGACGTTCCAGCTCCTCGAGCGAGAGCAGCCCTGGCGCGATCTCTTCGACCGGATTCTCGACGTCGCCGATCGGGGGTTCGGAGGAGTCCATCCCACCGGGCCGCACCTCGGGCGCGAGGTGCTCGGGTCCGATCACGTCTTGCTCCGCCAGCACCATGGCGCGCTCGAGCACATTCTGCAACTCGCGAATGTTGCCGGGCCAGTCGTACCCCAGCAGCCGACGCTGCGCCTCCGCATCGATTGCCACCGGGCCGCGGCCGTGCCGGTCGGTCAGCTCCCGGAGGAAATGATCCATCAGGAGCGGAATGTCCTGCTTCCGCTCTCGGAGCGGCGGAAGGTGAAGGGTCACCACCTTGAGGCGGTAGAACAGATCCTCACGGAAGCGCCCCTGCCGCACCAGGCCGGCGAGATCGCGGTGCGTGGCCGCGATGACCCGGACGTCGACCTTGATCGGCGTCTCCGATCCCAGCGGGACGATCTCGTGCTCCTGGAGGACGCGGAGCAGACGCGCCTGCAGGGCGGGGGAGATGTCGCCGATCTCGTCCAGAAAGAGCGTGCCCCGATCCGCCTCGCGGAAGAGGCCCGGTCGCGAGGCGGCCGCGCCGGTAAAGGCGCCACGCACGTGGCCGAACAGCTCGCTCTCAAGCAGACCCTCCGCCAGAGCGGAGCAGTTCACCGCGACGAACCGGCGATCGTGCCGGTCGGAATAACGATGGATCGTCCGCGCCACGAGCTCTTTGCCGGTGCCGGTCTCCCCCAGCAACAACACGGTGGCTTGGGTCGGTGCCGCGCGGGCCACGGTCTTCATCACTTCGATGATCGCCGGACTGTGCCCGACGAGCGCGTGCTCGTCCGTTCGGCGGGGCGCGACCGCGGCGGGGCCGGCGGCGTCGCGAAGCTCGCGGCTGGCGCTCGCCAGGCGGCGGCGTCCCAGCGCGCGGGCCAAGGTTTCGCGCAGCGCGCCGATATCGTATGGCTTGCTGATGAAATCGAAGGCACCGGCGCGGATCGCCTCGCCCGCCGCCGCAGCGTCGCCGAAGGCGGTGAGCACGAGCACGACCGCGTCCGGCTCCCGCTCGCGCACGATACGAAGCAGGTCGAGGCCGCCGCGCTCTGGCATGCGTAGGTCGGTCAACACCGCGTCGAAGGGTCCCTCGCGGTCGAGCTTGGCCACCGCCTCGTCCACCGAAAGCGCCGACACCACCCGATAGCGCTCGCGCTCGAGCACCTCCGACAAGAGACGACACGCGGCCTCGTCGTCGTCGACCAGCAGAATGCGGGTCTCCTGCGCGTCCACGAGTGCCGCCGTCATGCCGCTTCCGCGCTCGGCAGCGTGAGCCGCCACCTGGCGCCGCGCTCAGCCGGAACGTGAACCAGGTCGCCGCCCAGGCCGCGCGCCAAGCGCCGGCTCACCGCGAGGCCGAGCCCGGTGCCGGCCGGTCCCTTGGTGGTGACAAACGGGTTGAACAAATTCGCCTCGGTTTCCGGTCGGAGGCCTGGGACGTCGTCGGCGACTTCGACATATGCGCGCCCGGCGCCCAGCCCGGTCGAGACGCTGACCCGTCCGCCGGGGCCCAGTGCTTCGATGGCATTCTTGAGCAAATTGAGCATGATCTGCTCGACCTGCGCGGGGTCGCATACCGCAACGGCCGGGCGCCCCGAACCTGGCTCGAGCCGAGCCGTAACGCCGGCGTCGCTGAATGCGGGCTCGAGGAACCGCAGCATGCGCTCGGCGATTTGCCGAAGATCCGCGGTGCGAACATACGGCTGCGGCCACCGGCCCCGGTCGAGTCCTGCCCGCACGATGCCGGCGACTCGGTCCACCTGGGCGAGCAGCAGCCGCACCCGCTCCACCGCCGCCGGCTGGCGGGCGGAGACGAGGTCGTCGCGCAGAAGCTGGAGGTGACCGCTCACCGTGTTGAGCGGGGTTCCGATCTCGTGCGCGAAGGATGCCGCCGTCTCCTGCACCAGCGCGAGGCGATCCAACCCCCGTGCCCGCTCCTGTAGGGCCAGCAGCGCCGCGCGGGCCTGGCTCTCCTGCTCCCGGACCGCGAGCGACTCCCGCAGTCGGTTGTAACGCCGAGCCAGCATTCGGAACTCGCGCGGTCCAAGCTCCGGCGCCGCCGGGGAGCCTTCGGCTCCGCCGTGTGCCCCGGCCATAGCCTCGCCCATCTCAGAGAGCGGCCGGCCCACCCACTTGTGCGTGAGCACCGCGACGCCCAGCCCGACGAGCAGGGCGGACAAGACCGCGAGCAGGTAGGCGCGCTGCCGCTCGATCCGGTTCCACTCCTGCAGCCGCCGGGTTGACACCTCGATGTCGAGCACGCCGTACGGCCGGGTCCCACCGAGGGGAGTCGCCACCTGCCACGCATGCCGGTGGTCGTCCATGAGCCTCGTCTGGGTCGAATGCTGCAGGAGCGCTTCGCGGTCGATCTCATCGGCCGGCTTCGGGAGTGCGCTGTCCGTCCCGGCGATAGGCACCAGCTCCGAGCCACGCGTCAGGTAGACCCAGGCCCGGCGTGTTCCCAGCCCGTGGTGCGACCATCCTTCCAGCCCCTGACTGAGCGCCTGACCGTCGCCCGTCGGCGCGACCCGCGTCAGCAGCGCGGCGAGGGTGTTGGACAGCGAGACGGCATCGTCCCTGAAGTCGTCCAGCCGAGAACGGGCCGACCAGGACAGCGCAATCTCGGTCGCGCCGAGCACCAGGAGCAACGCCAGCGCGGCAGTCAGGATCGCGAGTCGGTGGGCCAGGGCCATCAGAGCGCTCCGGCGGTCTGGGCGGCGCGCTTGCCGGCGATCTGGCGGAACCCGTGCATCCCCACCAGCGCCACCCCGAGCGCAATGACCGGAAGAACTTGCACCGCCTGCAGCGCCATCCCGGCGGCCAACGATTGATCCGGAGGAATGCCGAAAGCGCTCATCCCGAACATGAGCGAAGCCTGGAGCACGCCGACGTTGCCCGGCGTCAAGCGGAGGATTCCGCCGATGTTCGCCATCACGAGGGCCGAGAGTGAAATACCCGGCGCGTTCGAGACGTGGGTGGCGGCGATCGCCCAGTGATACGTCAGCCACTGCGCCAGCCAGTTGACCAAGGACAGCGCGAGCGGCGCCACGATCCACCCGCGGTTGCCCGGCGCCGCCGGCAGTTGGACCGCGACTCTCCAGCGTTCCGGGAGTTGGCGGACGAGCCAAGGCCAGGCGCCCAGCGCCCAGAGGGCCAGCGCGGTGGCGAGAATCGCCCACGTAGCGATGCGGGCGGTCTCGACCCAGCCGCCTCCGGGCAAGAACGCGAGCGCGCCCGCCAAGAAGAGCACGAGCGCCATGGCCTCCACGATGCGGCTCCAAACCAGCGACGCGATCGTGGCCCCCATGGCCGCGCCGTCGCGAGAAGTGACGACCTGCAGGCGCGCCGCCTCGCCGCTCACCGATACACTGACGCTGCTGGCCGCCGCGCCGACGAACGTCGCCGCCTGCGCGGTACGCCACCGATGGGGCGCGGCGGGACGGAGCAGCAGGTGCCAGGCCCATGCTTTGGCCGAGAGCGAGAAGAGATTGGTGAGGCTGGCTCCGGCGAGGAGGAGCCAGTCGGCGCCCTCCAACGCTTGGAGCGTGCCCGACCAGGGGAAGCCGATCAGGAACTTGATGCCGAGGACCAGGCTCAGCACGGCAAGCGCGATCAAGGCCCAGCGAAAGCTCTTCACGGCCGGAGCAACTCCTGGAGCGACCGGAACTCGTATCCGTCAGCGCGAACGTCGTCGATGATACCCGGCAGCGCCTCCGCCGTCTGTCGCCGATCGCCCAACGGATCGTACCCATCGCCGTCGTGCAGCAGCAGCACGGAGCCCGGCCGCAGCTTCCGCCGGATCCGGCGCCGAATCTCCTGGGCGCCCGGGCGCGCCGTGTCCCAGACACCGAAGGTCCACCCCATCATCCGGTAGCCGTACGGTCGGATCGCGCCGAAGACGAACGGGTTCCGGTAGCCGTGGGGCGCTCGAAACACGCGGGGCACGACCCCGGTCTCGCCGACGATCGTCTCGTGGGCGCCGCCGATCTCCCGCGCGAGGCGCGCCGGCCCGAGCAGATGGAGCTTCACGTGCGACTGGGTGTGATTCCCGATCAGGTGACCCGCCTCCGCCACGGCGCGCGCGGTATCCGGAAAGCGGCGAACGTGATTGCCGACGAGGAAGAACGCCGCGGGCACTCTCTTGTCAGCGAGAATCTCGAGGACGCGCGGTGTCGCGTCGGGATTGGGCCCATCGTCGAACGTCAGGTACGCGGCTCGCGTCCGGGGCCCGCGCGCCAGCACCGGCCCGAAGAGTCCGTTGGTCGGCTCGACCGCGCCATAGGTCAGGAGTCCGGCGGCGCCCGCCGCCGCCACGGCGATTGCGCCAGCGATCACGTGAGCACGCGCCGATACACCGCGAGCACCTGTTCGGCGACCCGCGGCCAGGAAAATGTTTGCGCCTTGCTGAGCCCCGCCTCGCGCATGACGGCCCGGCGAGCCGGGTCTCCCAGCAACTCGACGGTCGTCTTGGCCCAGGCCGCGGGGTCGTTCTTGGGCACCAACACCGCCTCCTCCCCGCCGTTGACCAGTTCTCTGAAGCCGATGATGTCGGAGACGGCGAGCGGGGTGCCGCAGGCCATGGCCTCGAGCAGCGTGATGCCGAACGACGCCTTGGTCGTCGGGCACAGATAGATGTCGGCCGACCCGTACACCTCTGGCCGATCGCCGTTGACTCGGCCGAGGAACTGCACGTGGTCCGCCACGGGGCGGGCCAGTCGCTCGTACACCGGACGGAGCGGCCCGTCACCAGCGATGGCGAGTGTGGTCTCCGGGTAGTGATGCAGGATCTGCGGCATGGCCCGGAGGACGGTCTCGAGCCCGTTCCGCGGATCGAGACGTCCCAGAAAGAGCAGCCTCGGTTCCGATGCTTGGGCGTCGGTCGGCTGGCGCCCGTTCGGGTGGAAGAACTCGGTGTCGACGCCGTTCGGGATGATCTCCCAGTTCGCGCGGAAATACTGGGCGTGGGCCTCCACCACCGGCTGGCTCACGGCGATCGTGGCGTCGTGCCGGTCGAGCCAACGCTGCACCGGATACTGGAGCACGCGGTAGAGGTGAGTGCGGCGGAACCAGGAGTGGAAGGTGGCGACCAGGGGCAGCCCGAGATCCCATGCGGCGAAGGGCGCCACGGCACCCAGCACCGGGGTAAGCCCCCCGTGGACATGCACCACGTCGATTTGCTCCCGCCGAAACAGATCCCGGAGCTGGCGCCTGAGACCCCAGCCGGTCGTGATCCGGGCGAAGGAGCCGCCGCTATAGAC
>JBGPVE010000166.1:0-6307 GCA_041491545.1 Gemmatimonadota bacterium
CGATTCCCTGAGCGAGCCAGATGCAACGGCGGCGCTCGCGGAGGGCAATCCTCCGATTGGGGGGAACCGACTCGGCTGGCGGAGCCACAGCGACGGTGCCACCTGGACCGCCACCGATCCCCGAGGTCAGCAGCTTCGCTTGGCTGCATGGTGGGCGGGGACCGAGAGCGACATCGATTGGCGGGACGGCGGATCGTCGAAGCGGCTCAGCAGTGGGCTCGAGGAGCTGGGCGTTTCCGGAGACCTCACGCGGCCGTACCGCAACGGCACGGCGCTAGTCGGATTTTCGCTCACGCGCCCGCGGACGCACTACTCCGTGTCGGGACTGTCGTTGTCCGCCGCGCCGGCGCTGGGCTCGCTCTTCGTGGAATGGAGCTGGCGGCCGTTGGGGCGGCTCGGGCTTCGGGCCGGCCTGCGCGGCGACACCGACTTCCAGACATCATGGAACGTCGAGCCGCGGCTCTCGCTGAGCGTCGAGGCCGGCGGGGCGACGCGGCTCGGGATAGGCGTCGGACGGACCCATCAAGCCATCCAATCGCTCCTCAACGACGAGAACATCCTTGGCACGATCCTCGGCCTCGAGTTGCCGGTCGCGACCGGGCCCGGGGTGCGCACGGCCAGTGCCGACCAGATCGAGCTGGGTATCGAGCATCGGCTCTTCCCGCACGTCACGCTCTCGGCCAGCGGATATCTCCGCCGCTGGAGCGACGTTGCTCTGCCGGCGGCGTCCACCCGGGGATTGTTCGTGTCCGACACGATCGCGTATGGGCGCGGGAACGCGGCGGGCGCAACCGCCGGTGTCGCACTCGAGGAGGGGCTGCTTTCGCTCAGAGCGTCGGTGGCGCTGGCGCGAACGGTTCGATCGGTGGGCGCGACGGAGTACCATGCGGGGTTCGAGCGGCCCTGGTCGATCTCGAGCGACGCCTCCTATCGCGTCGCTCCTCGCACGGTGCTGCAGCTCGGCTTCTCCGCGAGCGCGGGCCAGCCGTCCTCGCTCCTCTCGCCCGGCTTCGAGTGGCGGCCGTTCCGGCCGTTGGGTGGCGGCGAGCTGGAGGGCACCCCCAACACCATCGCCGGTCCCATCGGCGCCGTCCGACTCCCGGGCTATCTCCGGCTGGACCTTGGCGCGCGCCGCTCCTGGTCGCTTCGCGGCATCGGAAGCCGGGGCGCCATCAGCACGGCGCTCCGGATCGACAACGTCCTTAACCGCGCCAACGACATGGGATTCGTCGCCGGACCGACGGTACCCCGGGCGCTCTTGGGCCTGGGCCGAGCCGCCACCTTCGAGGTGGGTTGGACCTTTTGACCCAGCCGGGCGACACCCTCCCCGTCACAACCGACCGGCCTCGCGCGTTCCCTTGACGTGACCAATTCACCAGCCGGCATCGTCCTATCCATCTCCGACTCCGAAGCCCTGCAGGAGAGTCTGCAGTTCGGCGGGCTGGAGCATTCGACCTCGAGCAACGCAAACGACTCCTTCGGAGCGGCGCTCGCGCAACTCTACCACGAGCGGTTCCGGTCGCTGTTCCGCTATCTCGACCGGCTCTCGGGAGATGCGCAGCTGGCCGCGGACGTGGCGCAGGAAGCGTTCTTCCGGCTCTTCCAGCGAGGCAGCATGCCGGACGAGCCGGCGGCGTGGCTGGTCACCGTGGCGAGCAACCTCCTCCGCGACGATCGGCGGCGCGTGGGCCGCCGGCTCCGCCTGCTGGAGGCGGCCTCCGGAGGTGTTCCCACCGCTTCCCCCGCAGCGGATCCGGCGGCGGCGGCGGACCGCGAGGAGCGGCGGGCCCTGGTCCGGGCCGCGCTCGTGCGGCTGGGTGAGCGCGACCGAGAGGCGCTCCTGCTGCGCCACGCTGGATACAGCTATCGTGAGATCGCCGGCGCGCTGGGCCTCGCCGAGGCCAGCGTCGGCACCATCCTGCTGCGCGCGGGCGCGCTGTTTCGCAGCGCCTACGAGGAGATGCACGGTGCACCCGACTGAGATGACGCATCCGAGCGAGGCGACGCTCCTGGCCGTGGCTCAGGGGCAGCCGCCGGTGGAAGACGCCGTGCAGATTCTGACGCATCTCCGGGCCTGCGAGCCGTGCGAGGTCCGCGTGTTCGAGCTGATTCGCCAGGAGCGGGAGATCGCGGCGCTCCTGGCCGAGCTGGATCACCCGATGCCGGCTCGGTCGGTGACCGAGATCTTCCGAAAGGGCCGAGCCCGCGAGGTGCGCCGCGGCATCCTCGCGGCCGGCATCGCGACGCTGTGCGCGGTCGGCGCCGCGGCCGCGGCCCTCCCCGCCTCTCCCGTGCATCAGTGGATCCGCCGCCGATTGCTCTCGCCGGAAGCGCGGCAGGCTCCCGCACCTCGGCCGGCGCGGCCGGCGGCGGCGCCCGATGCCGCGGCCGGCATCTCGCTTCCCGCGCCGATGACGCTCGCCGTCGTCCTTCGCCAGCCGCAGACGAGCGGCGTTGTCGACATCACGCTGGTCGATGGCGGCGAGATCACGCTGCGATCGCGCGGCGGGAGTGTGGCATACGGGCTCGAGACCGGACGGATCGTGGTCGAGAATCGGCTGCCGGCTCTGGAGTACGACGTCGAGGTCCCCGTCGGCATGGAGCGGTTCACGCTGCGGGTCAACGATCGGATCGTCTTCGAGAAGGATGGAGACCAGGTGCGCGCGGCCCGGCCCGCTGACCGGGCGCGACACTACCGACTTTCTCTCCACGAGCAGACGCGATGAACGGATTCGTGCCCGGCCGGACTCGGCTCTGGATCGCGGCGCTCGCGCTCAACGCGGTCCTGCCCGCGAGCGTATCTCTTGCTTGGGGCCAGGGCCCCCGGATCTCGAGTCTGGCCGCCGGCATTCAGCCCGACACCGCGGAGGACCAAGCCGCCAGCGCGCCGGCCGCCAGCGCGCCGGCCGACACGGGGCGCGCCAAGCGGCCGCACGCGGTGGAGTACAGCGAGGGCTACGGCAAGCGGCTCACGATCCATCGCATCGCGAGCTACACCGAGCTGCCGCTCTTCGCCGCGGAGTACGTGCTGGGCCAGAAGCTCCTCAACGACGAACGGGGCACGGGCACGGCGCCCTCGGGGCTCAAGACCGCGCACAAGGTCGTAGCCGGCGGACTGGGCGTGCTCTTCGCGGTCAACACGGTGACCGGCGTGTGGAACTTCATCGAGGCGCGGCACGACCCGAACGACCGCACCCGTCGGACGATTCACGCCTTGAGCATGCTCGTGGCGGACGGCGGTTTCCTCTGGACCGCTTCGCTGGCGCACGCCGCTCGCCGCACGGACGCCGGCGCCAACCGACATCGCAACGCCGCCATCGCGTCGATCAGCGTCGCGACGGCCTCGACTCTCATGATGTGGCTCTGGAAGAAGTGATATGCATCTCGTGCCCGCGCTCATCCATCTCTTCGCACCCTGGCAGTCGGTGTACTCTAACTCCAAGCCGGTCGCCACGGTCGTCACGGCCACCCACCTGATGGGGCTCCTTTTCGGCGGGGGCTTCGCGGTGGCGGCCGATCGCGCGACGCTCCGCGCGCTCGGCTCCGAGCCTGCCGACCGGCGCCGCGCGCTCGCCGACTTGCAGGCCGTGCATCGGCCGGTGCTCATCGCGCTCTCGGTGCTCTTCGTGAGCGGCGCGGCGCAGGCGACGGCCGACGTCGAAACCTTCGCCAAGTCGCCGGCCTTTCTGGTGAAGCTCGCGCTCGTGGGCCTGCTCCTCGCCAACGGCTTCATCCTCACGCGCACCGAGCACGCGCTCCGAGCCCTCGACTCGACCGCCGGCGCCGGCGCGGAGGGCGGCGCCAACCGGGAGACCGCCCTCTGGCGCCGCCTGCGAACGACCGCCTGGCTGAGCCTCGGCCTTTGGGCGAGCACGGTGGTCGCGGGCACGGTCCTCGTCAACGCGGCCTGACCGGGGCATCGCGATGGATCATCGGGATTTTGAGCAGACGGCCTCCGCGTGCGACGGTTGCCCGCTTCAGTCGGAGCGCCGTCAATTCCTGCAGCACGTCGGGCTGGCCGTCGCCGCGGCGCTCGTCGGCTTGGGCGTGCCGCACGGACTCGCGGCCGCCACGCTCGGCCCCATCACCGCGCGCCGTATGCTCGGCAACAAGCCGGCCTATCCGATTCCGGCGGAGGACGGCGTGCAGATCGACCGCGAAAACGAGGTCATTCTGGTGCGGTGGCAGAACGCCGTCTATGCGTTCAACCTGTCCTGCCCGCACCAGAACACGGCGCTCCGCTGGAATCAGGGCGACGGGCAGTTCCAGTGCCCCAAGCATCACTCGAAGTATCGGCCCGACGGCGTGTTCGTCTCCGGCCGCGCGACCCGTGGCATGGACCGCTTCAGCATGACGCGGTCGGGCGACGAGATCGTGGTCGACGTCGACGACATGCACAAAGAAGATGCGGACAAGGCCGGCTGGGCCGCGGCCATGATCGCGCTGTGAGGAGTCGCGCCATGTCCCCGTGCGAGCACTGCCAGAAGAAGGTCGACCGCCGAGAGTTTCTTGCCCAGAGCACGCTGCTCGCTGTGGTCGGGGTGCTGGCGGCGTGCGGATCGAGCAGCACCGGGCCGTCCGGCCCGTTGACCGTCACACTGGCCAACTTCTCCGCTTTGGCCACGGTCGGCGGCATCGCCGTGGTGGACGACGGCAGCCAGAGCGGGCGCCCCGTCGCCGTGGTGCGCACCGGCGCCACGGCCTACGCCGCGTTCTCGCTCATCTGCCCCCATCGGGGCTGCACGGTGGGCATCAACGGCGGCTCGTTTCTCTGCCCGTGCCACGGCGCCCAGTTCGCGGCGGACGGATCGTGGATCGGCGGCCAGCCGACCAGCAATCTCTCGTCGTACTCGACGACCTACGACGCGGCGGCGGGCACCCTGACCATCGCCTAGGCACCCGGTCCAGCACGGCGTAAGCAATTGGGATGTAGCGATTTCGGTCGAATCACCGTGACCGGCATCAACCGGTTCCCCGCCCGCGGCACTCGCCGACCGCCGAATTGCGCGCTATCATTTCGCCGCTCCGCCAATACCCATTCTCCGCCATCCATCCAGGAGACCGTCATGGTGACCCTCGGCGCGCTGTGGCTTCCGATCCTGCTCTCAGCAGTCCTCGTCTTCGTGGCCAGCAGCGTGGTGCACATGGTGCTCAAGTACCACGCGAGCGACTACAAGAAGCTCCCCAATGAGGACGCCGTCCGTGCCGCCATCCGGAGCGGCAACCCCGCGCCGGCACAGTACGTCATTCCACACTGCGACCCGAAGACGATGGGCCAGCCCGAGGTCAAGCAGAAGTTCGTGGAGGGACCCGTGGCGGTGCTCAATCTCAGAAAGCCGGGCCCGCCCGGGATGGGCTCGAGCCTGGTGCAGTGGTTCATCTTCTCGCTGGTCGTCTCGTTCGTCGTCGCCTACGTCGCGTCCCGCACGATCGCGCCCGGCACCGACTACCTCCACGTGTTCCGGGTGGTCGGGACCATCGCCTGGCTCGCGTACGCCGCCGGGCAGATTCCCGCTGCGATCTGGATGGGGAAGCCCTGGTCGATCGCGATCAAGGAGGTCATCGACGGCCTCCTCTATGGGCTGGTGACGGCCGGCACGTTCGGTTGGCTCTGGCCACGCTGACCCTGTCGGCCCGTTCCCTTTCCACTTTTCACTGGATGAGTGAATGTCTCTCCCCCGCCCCACGGTGGCAGTCATCATTGTGCTCTCCGCCTGCGCCGGCCAGGCTTCGCAGCCCGGCCCCGCTCCGGCCACCACCAGCCGCACGACCGCCGCGATCTCCCCTCAAGATCTGAAGCTGCGGCTCTACACTTTCGCGGCCGATTCGATGTTGGGTCGCGAAACCGGCACGCTCGGCAATGTGAAAGGGACCGATTACATCGCGGCCGAGTTCCGCCGGGCGGGGCTCGAGCCGGCGGGGGAGAACGGCAGCTACTTCCAGACCGTGCCGATCGCCAAGTTTTCGCCGAGCGATTCGTCGAGCATCGGAGTCGGCGATGTCCGACTGGCCTCGGGCAAGGACTTCGTGGCGTACGGCATGGACTCGACCCGCGGGCTCGGCGGCGTGCGGGCCGTGTACGGCGGACTCATCACCGACTCGTCCACCTGGATCAGCTCGGCTCAGGCCGCCGGCCATATCGTGGTGTTCGGCCTCCCGGCGGGTCAGAGCGACTACGTGCGCTTCGGGTTCCTCACCGAGCACCCGCGCTTCGCCGGTGCCGTGGCGGTCGCGGCGGGCGAGCTGCAATTCGTGCCGCCCGAGCTGATCGCCATAGCGCGCCAGCCGACGACCACGCTGCTCCGCG
>JBGPVE010000167.1:0-6291 GCA_041491545.1 Gemmatimonadota bacterium
ACCGTCGCATAGGCCCGGCCGAGCCCCCGGGCAAAGTCGGGCGTGAGCTCCCGGTCGACCAGGCCTCGGACATCGTATTGGCGAAAGACGGACTTGGGAACGGACATGAGGCCGCGAAGAGTGAAAAGTAAGATGCGGTGAATGGTAAAAGGGGGAACCGTTCACCGCCGACCGCTTGTAGCCGCCCCCAGTGACTTCGCGCTGTCCAGCGCCACCGCCAGCGGGCCCGTCGGCCAGACACCGAAAACCAGAATGATCGCGACGGCGACCGCCACGGTCGCCCGGGCGGCTACGGAGAAAGTCACCTGGCGGTGCGCATCCTGGGTTCGGCTGGCCTTCATCGTCATCGCCATGATCACCGGCAAGTAGTAGCCGGCGGAGACCAGACTTCCGAGCACGAGGACGACCGGAAGAATGTACTGTCCTTGGGCCACCGCCGCCGAGATGAGATACCACTTCCCGATGAAACCGAACGTACCGGGAAACCCCAAGAGCGACAGCAGGCAGATCGCCATCGCGAGCGCCGCGCCGGGGCGGACGGTGAACAGTCCCTCGAGATCGTCGACCAGGATCGTACGGGAGCCGACATGCTCCGTGGACGCGAGGATCCCGAAGCTGGCGAGGGTGGTGACCGTGTACGTGACGAGATAGAAGAGCACCGCGCCGGCGCCCAGCGTGGTTCCGGCCCAGACGGCCACCAACGTGTACCCCGCATGCGCGATCGAGCTGTACGCCAGCATACGCTTGAGCGACTGCTGGGTAAGTGCCACCACGTTGCCCACCACGATCGTCGCGATGGCGAGGAAGGCGATGACCGGCTGCCAGAGGTACGCGGCCGCCGGAAAGGCCTCGAGCAGCACCCGCACGAGGGCCGAGAATGCGGCGACTTTGACACCGGTGGCCATGAAGCCGGTCACCGGCGTGGGCGCGCCGTCGTATACGTCCGGCGCCCACATGTGAAACGGAACCGCCGAAACCTTGAACCCGAGCCCGATCAGGATGAAGGCCAGCCCCAGACCCGCCATCAGCGACAGCCGGGCGGAGCCGAGGTGCTGGCCGATGAGCGTGAAGTTGGTCTGGCCCGTTGCCCCGAAGATCAGCGCGATGCCGTAGAGCAGAAACGCGGAAGCGAACGCGCCGATCAGGAAATACTTGAGCGCGGCCTCGGCGGAGGAGCGCCGGAAGCGGTCGAACCCCGCCAGCACGTAGACCGAGATCGACATCACCTCGAGGCCCAAGAACAGCACGATCATGTCCGCGGCGCCCGCCAGCAACATCATGCCCACCGCCGCGAGCAGAATCAGGACGTAGTACTCGGGCGCGAGCAGCCGTTGCCGGTCGAGATAGCGCAATGACAAGAGAATCGTGGCCGCGGTGCTGAGCAGAATCAGCGCCGCCGCTCCGAACCGGTAAGCATCGAGCGCGATCATGTGGGTTGGGCCGAGTGGTGCGGCGCCCCCGAGCCAGAGCATGCCGAGCGTGGCGCCGGCGAGCAGCACGCCGAGGAAACTGAGCCAGCCCGCCAGATGACTGTCCTGCTCGGTCTCATGCCGCCACGCCACGACCAGGAGCACGAGCAGCGACCAACCCGTCAGCACCAGCTCGGGCAGAAGCGCCATGGTGGCACCCATCGGCGACATCAGGTCGAATGGGCTCATGGATGGGCCTCCGCTGTCACCACCGGCGCCGCCGCCGTCGGCTGGACGTGGGGCCGCACGGTCTCGACGTATCGAACGGCGGCGGCTTCGGTGCGCCGGAGAATCGGCTGGGGATAGAGCCCCATCCAGACCATCGCGACGATCAGCGGTGCGATCACGGCGATCTCACGGAAGTTGAGGTCGCGCACCTTCTCATTCTCCGGCCCGACCAGCGGGTTGAAGAATACCCGCTGCACCGCCCACAACAGGTATGCCGCCGCGAATACGACCACCGAGGTGGCCACGATCGTCGCGCCCGGGAACCGGCCGAAGCTGCCCAGCAGCACCAGAAACTCGCCGATGAAGCCGTTGAGCCCCGGGAGGCCGATCGAGGAGAACGCGGTAATGGTGAACGCGGTCGCCAGCAGCGGCGCCACCTTCGCCAGGCCGCCGAAGTCCGCGATCAACCTGGTATGCCGCCGCTCGTAGAGCATGCCGACCAGAAAGAAGAGCGCGCCGGTCGAGATGCCGTGCGCGATCATCACCATGATCGAGCCTTGCACGCTTTGCACCGTCCCCGCCCAGATCCCCAGCATCACGAAGCCGAGGTGGCTCACCGAGGAATAGGCGACCACACGCTTGAGGTCGGGCTGTACCATGGACACCAGCGCGCCGTAGATGATGCCCGTCACGGCCAGCGCCACGACCAACGCGGATACCGTCCGACTGAGCGCGAACGCCGGAAAGAACGGAATGGCGAACCGTAGAAAGCCGTACGTGCCCATCTTGAGCAGGATCACCGCGAGGTCCACGCTTCCGGCCGTCGGTGCTTCACCGTGCGCATCCGGTAGCCAGGTATGGAACGGAAACACCGGCACCTTGACCGCGAACGCGAGCGCGAACGCCGTGAAGAGCCACGGCGCGGCCGAGCCCAGGAGGTCGCGGTGGGCGAGCAGGTGGTCGTAGGAGAATGAGTACGTCCCAGTCGCCCCGCCGACGATCCACACCATGGAGATGATGGCCACCAGCATCAGCAGCGAGCCGGAGAAGGTGTAGATGAAGAACTTCTCCGACGCATAGAGCTTGTTGGAGCTGCCCCAGATACCGATCAAGAAATACATCGGGATGAGCAGCAGCTCCCAGAAGCAGTAGAACAGGAACAGATCCATCGCGAGGAAGACACCGAGCATCCCCGTCTTGAGGGCCAGGAGCAGCGCGTAGAATCCGCGCCGCTTGAAGTCGATCTGATGCCAGCTTCCCCAGACCAGGAGCGGCATCATGCAGGTCGAGAGCAGGACCATGAAGATGGTCAGGCCGTCGAGCCCCACGTAGTAACTCACGCCCCACATCGGCAGCCAATCGACTTTGGTGACGAACTGCATTCCCGGCACGCTCGGGTCGAAGGCCCACCACAGCCCGAGCGAGACCACCAGCTCGAAGAGGGCGACGATCAGGGCAAGCACCCGGGCCCAAGCCGGCGGCGACACGATGACCACCACCATGCCGATGAGCGGCGTGGCCAGCAGCACGTGCAGGATCCAGCGATCGTACCCGATCGACGCGAGAAAGGCGGTCATGCCCGATTATCCCATGATGGTGCGCAGCACCCAAATGACCCCGACGACGAAGAGCACCGCGTAAAATCCGAGCTGCCCGTTCTGCAGCCGGCTACCCAGCCGGCCGATGAGATAGGTGACCCGAACCCCACCGGTCACCGCCAGGCCGTCCACCAGCGTCTGATCCACGATCCGCCACAGGACCTTGTCGGACAGCCAGACGACCGGCCGCACCAGGAGGGCGTTGTAGATCTCGTCGACGTAGAACTTGCGGTAGATCACCCGCGCCAACCCCACATCGGGCGGAGCCTGACGGGCCGGAACCATCGGGCGGGCGAGGGTCGCCCGGATGCCGGCGATCAGGCCGACCACGCCGACCAGAACCGCCGCCCCGACCAGCAGGTACTCCGTGGAGCCCTCCGGCATCACCAGCGGCCGAAGCTTGAGCGCGGGCGCGAGCACGGGGTCGAGCCAGTGCTCCAGCAGCTCGTGCCCCCCGAACATCGGCGGCAGGTTGATCGCACCGCCAACGGCACTCAGCACGCCGAGCACGATCAGCGGGCCGGTCATGATCCACGGCGCCTCATGCAGCTTGGCGCGCTCCGCCTCGCCCGTACGGTTCTCGCCCAGGAAGGTCATCGCCATGACGCGCGCCATGTAGAACGCCGTCATGAAGGCGGCCGCAAGCCCCATGGCGTAGAAGAAATACCAGACCGGATCCTCCCGCCCCCGCGCGAAGGCGGAGGCGAGGATCTCATCCTTGGAGAAGAAGCCCGCGAATGGCGGGATCCCGGCGATCGCCAGGGTCGCGATGAACATGAGCACGTAGGTGACTGGCAGATAGCGGCGGAGCCCGCCCATATTGCGCATGTCCTGCGCGTCCTCGTGCGAGTGGGTGGCATGATACGCGTGGTGCATCGCGTGGATGACGCTGCCGGCACCGAGAAAGAGCAGCGCCTTGAAGAAGGCGTGCGTGACGAGATGGAAAACGCCGGCCGTGTATGCCCCCGCCCCGACGCCCACGAACATGTAGCCGAGCTGTGAGATCGTGGAATACGCGAGGACCTTCTTGATGTCGTACTGCCGCAGGCCGATCGTCGCGGCGAAGAGTGCCGTGGCCGCTCCGATCCCGGCCGTGAGCACGCTCGTGGCCGGGGCCAGCGCGAAGAGCACGCTGGCCCGGCTCACCAGATAGACGCCCGCCGTCACCATCGTCGCGGCGTGGATCAAGGCGGACACGGGCGTCGGGCCGGCCATCGCGTCGGGCAACCAGACGTACAGCGGGATCTGCGCCGATTTGCCGACGCAGCCGAGCAACAGGAAGAGCGTGATCGTGGTGGCGGCCCCGGCCGTCAGCACCTCGGGCGCCCGGGCGAACACGGCGCTGAACTCGAGCGAGCCGACCGTGTGCCAGATCATGAACATCGCGACCAGGAATCCGAAGTCGCCCACCCGATTCGCCAGGAATGCCTTCTTGCCGGCGTCGGCGTTGGCCTTATCGCCGAACCAGAACCCGATGAGGAGATAGGAGCAGAGTCCCACCCCTTCCCACCCGATGAAGAGCACCGGGAAGCTCGAGCCCAGGACCAGCACCAGCATGAAGACGATGAACAAATTCAGATACGAGAAATAGCGGGCGTACCCCGGATCGTCGCGCATGTAGCCGACGCTGAACACGTGAATGAGGCTACCCACGCCGGTCACCACGAGCAGCATGACCGCCGAGAGCTGATCCACCTGAAACGCCAGGTCGACCTTGAGATCGCCCACGTCGAGCCAGCTCCACAGCTTCACGACGTAGGGCGCGTCGGGCGGCGCCTGGCGGAGCTGGAGCAGAATCGCCAGCGAGACCGCGAACGCGCCGAGCAGCACGCCGGGACCCACCAACGAAACCAGCCACTTGGCCCGCGGCCGCGCCATCGCGATCGCGCCGTTGATCAGAAACCCGGCCAGCGGCAACGCCACCGCCAGCCAGACGAGCCCTACGGCGCCGGGCGCGGGCATGGAGGAGGTCATCAGCCGTGCAAGAGGTTGATGTTCTGAAGGTCGATCGACTGATTGTGCCGGAACACGGCCAGAATAATCGCGAGACCCACGGCCGCTTCCGCCGCCGCGACCGTCATGACGAAGAACACCATCATGTATCCGCCGATTCCGTAGACCTGCGCCAGCGCCACGAACGCCAAGTTGACGGCATTCAGCATGAGCTCGATACACATGAACAGCACGATCGCGTTGCGGCGGATCAGCACGCCTGCCACCCCGAGCGTGAACAGAATGGCGGAGAGTCCGAGGGCGGGGCCGAGAAGCATTACACCTTCCGTTTGGCGAGGACGACGGCACCGACGATGGCGACGAGCAGCAGAACCGACGTGATTTCGAATGGCACGAGGTACGCCTGGAACAAGGGCGCCGCGATCCCGCCAACGACGCCCCGCGCGGCGGTCTCTTGCTGCGTGGTCAATCCGGCCATCAACGCCGCCCGGGCAGCCTCCGGCCCGGCGGCCGCGCTCGCCTCCCGGGCGATTCGGGCCGGCGTGTAGGCCCACAAGCCCACGAGCTCGACCGCGAGCAGGCCCACGACCACCACCCCGGCCGCGATGGCCGACGCGCCGCGCAGATCCCTCGCGTCGTGCCCCAGATTGAGCAGCATGATGACGAACAGGAACAGCACCATGACCGCGCCGGCGTAGACCAGCACCTGAATCGCCGAGATGAAGTAGGCGCCGAGCAGGACGTAGATGGCGGCGAGGGAGAACATGGTCTGGACCAGCCACATCGCCGCCGCCACCGGGCTCCGCTGTACGATGCACATCACGGCCGCCGCCACGGCGATGACCGCGAACACGTAGAAGACGAAGCTCGTCATCTACTCACCCTTCGGGTCGGTCGGATCCCACAGCGTCGACACCGGATGCGTCTGCGCCGAGAGCCGTTCCAGGTCGTAGACGAATCGCCCTCGGCTGTATTCGGCATTTTCGTAGTGGACGCCCACGTGGATCGCCTCCTCGGGACAGACCTCCTGGCAATATCCGCAGAAGATGCAGCGGAACTCGTCGATCTCGTAGATCAGCGGATAGCGATTGCCCTCCTCGTCT
>JBGPVE010000168.1:0-6278 GCA_041491545.1 Gemmatimonadota bacterium
GAGTCATCGCATCGAGCACCGCGCGGGTCGAAGTGCCCGGCACCCGCCGGAAGGGATAGGAGCCGAGAAAGACGTTGTCGTCGATGCGCATCAGCAGACGGGGAACGCGTTGGGGGGGAAGATCCGCGCGGCATTCTTCCATTGCACCAGCTCGAGCTGGTCGGCGTCGAGCAGGGTCGCCAGGTAGCGCAGCTTGGCCCACCCGGTGTCGATCGTGAGATCGCAGCCCCAGAGCAGGCGGGAGACGCCGACCGCGTCGAGACAGGCCTCGAGCATGCCGCCGTCGACCCCGCTGCCGGAGAGATCGACCAACACGTTGGGCACCGGCCGCACTGCGTGGAGCGAATGCAGCCAATCGCCGCCGCCGCCGATGTGCGCCAGAATGAACGGGACCTCCGGATGTCGCAGCGCCAGCTCGCACAGCTCAACGGCGTCCGAGGCTTCCTGGCCGGGCCACTCACGCCGGCGGTGCTGCCAGATGTGTTGGAGAATCGGCACCCGGTGTTCCCGCGCGAGATCGGCGATCCTGTCGACCAGCGGGTCGTTGGCCCGCCGGCTCGCGGCCAGCTTGATTCCGATCATGCCGGCGCCGAGACAGCGGGCCACTTCGCGGCGCGCATGCGCGGTGTAGTTGGGGTTGACGGTGACGTAACCGCGGAGACATTGAGGATGCGCCCGTTGAAGCGCCAGCATCGCGTCGTTACCGTGCTCCAGATCGGCGGGCGACGGGAAGTAGGTTGGGGAGGTCCGGCCCCAGGTGCCAAGGATCGACGCCACGTGATAGCTGATGCCGACCTGCTCGCCGGCGCGCAGCCGGCTCTCGTTCCGCTCGCGCCAGTCCCGGCGCGGCGTGCGGTCGGTGTAGAAGTGAGCGTGCACATCGACAAGCATGCGAGGAAGATAAATGGAATACACGATCCCTGCGGCCACAGACATCGGCCACGTGCACCTCAAAGTCGCCGATCTCGAGCGTGCCCTCGCCTTCTACCGCGACGTCCTCGGATTCGAGCTGACCCAGCGCTTCGGCGACCAAGCGGCGTTCATCTCCGCGGGCGGGTACCATCACCATATCGGCCTCAACACGTGGGAGAGCCGTGGCGGCGCGGCCGCACCGCGCGGGCACACCGGACTGTATCATCTGGCGATCCGCTACCCGACGCGACGCGATCTCGCCGTCGCCGTCACGCGGCTGCTCGAAGCCGGCGTTCCGCTGCAGGGAGCGGCGGACCACGGGGTAAGCGAGGCGATCTATCTGGCGGACCCGGACGGAAATGGAGTCGAGCTGTACTGGGATCGGCCGCGGGAGCAGTGGCCCCGCGGGCCGGACGGCGAGGTGCGGATGGCCACGGATCCGCTCGACGTGGCGGCGCTGTTGGACGAGGCGGTGTGATCGGCGCGTCCGCTGCGCCCGAGATCGGCTGCGAAATCTAGGTGCGGGCGATCTCCCCGAGCACTTCGTCCAGCGCGGCAGCGGTGCGGTCGACATCGGCATCGGAGTGCGCGAGCGAGACGAAGTTGTACGCCGAGCGCTTGAAGAGAATGCCGCGGCGGGCGGCGCCAAGGGCGGTCGCGTGACCGAAGGCATCCGACGCGAATTGGAGAAAGCACATCTCGGGAAGGCCCGCGACGCCCACGACGGTGGCGCGGTGACGCGACTGCAGGTCACGGAGCGCGCCGAGGAGCCTGGCACCGGTGCGGGCGAGTCGGGTGGGGACCTGCTCTCGCTCGACGACGGACAATGTGGCCCGGGCGGCGGCGAGCGAGACGAATTCGGTGGCCAGCGTCGACGAGATCCAGGTGCGGTTGACCCCCGCCATGATCGATGCGCGGCCGCCCACGGCGGCGAGCGGGAAGCCGTTCGCCATCGCCTTGCCCAGCACCACGAGATCGGGACGGATGGCGTACCGCTCACAGCCGCCGCCGACCGCGATGCGGCAGACGGTCTTGACCTCGTCGACCACGAGCAGCGCGCCCACCCGCTCGGTCTCCGATCGCAGCGTGTCGAGCCACTGGCGGCTCGGCTCCGCCACGACGATGGGCTCGGTAACCACGCAGGCGAGTTGATCTCCCACACTGCGAATGAGGTGGCGGGTGCCCTCGACGTCGTTGAAGGGCAGCTCTCGGATGCCTTGACACCAATCGAGCCAGCCATGGTAACCGCAGCCCAGAACGACGCCTCGCCCAGTGGCGATCTGCGCGAGACGAACGGCGGCCGCGCACGCTTCGGCCCCAGTCTTGAGAAAACGGACCTGCTCGATCCACGGCATCAGCCGGCGGATCTGTTCGGCCACCTCAGCTTCGAGCGCGGGCGCGAGCGCGCCGACCACACCCGCTTCCACGGCCTCGCACGCGGCGCGCGTCACCTCGGGGTGGGCGTACCCGAGCGCCACGGCGCCGAGCGCCATGATGTAGTCCAGGTACTCGCGGCCTTCGACGTCCCAGACGCGGCAACCGGCCGAGCGCACCATCCGGGTCGGAGCACCGGGATGATCGGGGCCGAAGAGCGCCTCAGGGCGCTTGCTGCCGGTGGAGGTGAAGCCGGCGACGGGCCAGTCCATCATGCGAGCGCCACCACGCCGAAGCGCTCGGCCGGCTGCCGATCGCCGCGCAGGTAGACCCATCCCCCGCCACCGCTCCAGACCAGCTGGCCCGCGCGGCGCTCACGCCCGGGAAGCGTCTCGTTGACGAGGAGATCGAAGTCGATCTCGTCGCCGTGCGCGACTGCGTCCCAGCCCGGAAGGCGGAGCGCGAGCGTGATCAGATAGCCCGTCTCCGTACGCGACCAGGCCCCCTCAACCATCGCCGGATCGCCCGCGGTGTCGCTCGCCCCGCGGACTCGAAGCGCCTGGTCTCGATGGGACGGCACGACGAGGAAACCGAAGACCCCGCCGGCCGGATCCAGCCGCACGTACACCTGGAGGCCGTCGGAATGGATATCGTCCGGCTCGTTGTCGAGGAGAAGCGGCGGAGCGCCGTCAGGACGGAAGCAGGGATCGGGCTTGGTCACGTCGACGGCGAGGTAGAGCGTGTCATCGTCCCAATTGACATAGGCGAGCGCCGACAGCTCGTCGGGGCCGGGATACGGCTCTTCGCTGCGGCGGTATTGATCGTCGTGATCGAGCGCCAACGGCTCCCGGGCGTCGAAGCCGTCGAGCGTGCCGTCCAGCGCGGGCGGTTCGGCCACCCGAAGGGCCACGCCGCTCTCCTTCAACGGGGGCTCCTGTGGCGTGAGCGGGCCGATGGTTCTGGGCTCCGCGCGGCGGCCGCTCAGCCGCACGACCGCGGATCCGACTTCGATCTCCCAGCCTTCGACCACGCCGTGGTGGCGGTGGACGCCCTTCGCGGTTCGGACCTCGATCGTGTCTCCCGCGGCGTGCAGCGAGAGAGAAAGCTCGCCGGTGGAGAGCGCCGTGACGAGACGTACGGCCTTGCCGCTCGCGCGCGCGAGGTAGAACCTCGCCGGCCCGGAGCCCGGGACGCCGGGGGCGACGGCTCGCAGCAGCTCACCGTCGAAGAGGAACGTCGCGCGGAGCGGCTTCGATCCACCCTCGGCCGGCGCGCGAATCACGAGCGGCGCCCGTCCCTCCGGCAGAAATCTCTCGGCGCTCGAGACCTGCGGATCGGCGAGCACGGCGGGCTCCCACGATCCCGGCGCCTCCACGCTCGCTTCACCGGTGAAATGCCACGGCAGCTCGATCGCGTGGCTTTCCTCGCTCGCAAGCTCTACCACGTCGAGCAGATAGTCGGGGCCCGACACCAGCGTGCGGCTCACATCGCCGTAGCGACCGCGGGTCCAGCCCCACTCGCCCCGGACGTCGAAGGAGTCCGCCACCGCATCGCCGACGGGCTGCGACACGCCGTCGAGACGCGGCGCGTTGTGCGCCAGCGTCGAGCGGTACCAGAAGAGATCCGGCGACGCATAGCTGCCGGTACCCGGGTCGGGCAGCCAGAGCGTGCCGGCCTCGTGCAAGGTCAGGTGCAGACGATCGGGATGACCGTGGCCGCCGCCGTACGCGCCGCACTCCAGGCTGGCGTAGCGACCGCCGGTGCGGAGGACGGCGAGCCCTTGCGCCTCGAGCAGGACGCTCTCGGGCCGCCAACGCTCCGCCGAGCCATGGAGCGCGGGGCCCATCGCGAGGAGCATCCACCAGGAGAGATCTTCGCGGCCGCGCCGCACCGGCGGCGGCGCGCCGGCCTCGTGAAGGTAGGAGTCGAACACCTCGGCGGGCGGTGCGGGAGAAGCGTAGAGGGCCGCGAGCCAATGCTCGAAGCCGCCCTGCGCCCCCCGCCCCGCTTCCCAAAGCTCCAGATACATCGGCTGCGCCAGTGACACCCCGAAGCGCGAGTCCTTTCGCGCGGGGAAGGTGAAGTCCGGGAGCGCCGTAAGGGTCGGCGCGCGGAGCGCCCGATCGAGTTGCGCCGTCAGCTCGGGGTCGGCGTAGGGATCGACGCCGGCCGCGCGCACCCAGGAGAATCCGGTGAGGAGGCCGCGCAGGGCGAAGAGATGGTAGTTCTCTCCCTCGAACCACATGCCATCGGTGCCGAAGCCATGTGCCAAATGCGCGAGCAGTCCGGTCGGGCCCTCGACGGCGCGGCGCAGGAGATCCTCGTCCTCGAACCAGACCGCGATGGCCGCGAGCGCCGCGTTGTGCCACGTCTGCCGATTGGAGAATCCCTCGTCGAACTCGCCGATCAGGTTGGCCGCTTCGTCCGCTATCTGCGCGACGCGCTTCGCGGTGCCGTCATCGAGTTGGCCCGCCTCGCGCAGCAGCGTCGCCGCGGCCAGGTAGCTCGAGATCCAAATCGACTCGAGATAGGTCGAGAAGAAGAGCCGGCTGGGCCCGAGAACGTTGTCGCGATTGGGACAGGCGAAATAGATGTCGCCGTAGGCGGCGAGCAGCTCGCACGCTCGGGTGGCGGCGGCGGCATGCTCGCCGAACACGCCGATCGCGGCCAAATGCACTGCGCGCTCCGCGACCCATAGATGCTGAAAGCGGGCCCACCACCGGTCGTGGCGCTCGCCGGTGACGGAGCGGCCGCAGCGGGGACAGTGATGCGATATCGGGCTCCACGGATCGAAGACGAGCGTGGCTCCGTCGTCGGGACAGACACCGCCGTCGGTCGACAGGAGCGCCTTGGCTCGGGGAATGGCGGGCATCCGATCGAGGACCGGATGAGCGCCGGCCGTGAGTCGCTCGAGCAGCCGCGACAGATCGTCCGAGCCGGCGATCTCCTGTCGGCGAGCGGCAAGGGTCTCGGCCGTTACCATAGCCGCACCCCTTCGTCGGCCCAGGCGATGGGCAGCAGCATCGCGCCGCCGCGCACCGCGGCGATTCGCGGGGCCTCGACGTCGTTGCCGGCCAGGAAGAACATGCAGCCGCCCGCGCCCGAGCCCGCGGCCTTTCCTCCCAACACCCGGGCGTCACGCATCGCCGCCTCGAGCCGAGCCATTTCCGGCGTGCGCATCGCGCCGTCGAGGGCTTGTTGCATGAGCCAGTTCTCCGAGAGCAGCGTCCCGACCCGGGCGAGATCGGAGGCGCGGAGCGCCTGGGCCATCTCGAGCGCGATCTCCCGAATGCGCCTGAGCGCGCGCACGATCGGCTCCGAGCCGCGTTCGTACGCCGCCATCACGCGGGAGATGGTCGCTCCGGAGAAGCGTGAGGCGCCGGTGTAGCAGAGCACCAGGCGCCGCTCCAGCTCGGCCGCGAATTCCGGGTCCAGCCGAAGGGGCTCGACCTCGACCACGGGGTCGCGAAAGACGAAGAGATTGAATCCGCCAAGCGCCGCCGAGAACTGATCCTGCTTGCCGCCGGGAATGCCGGCTTCGACGGCCTCGAGCCGCCACGCCGTCTCGGCGGTCTCGCGCGGATCGGGCGTCTGCTCCGCGGCGGCCGCGAGCGCCGCGACCAGCGCGACGTCGAGCGCGCCCGAGCTGCCGAGTCCCGAGCCCTTGGGCACCTCCGAGCGGGTGGTCAACGTGAGCGGGCCCGCGGGCGGGAAGATGCGGAGGCCGGCCTTCAACAGATCCAGTCGCCCGTCCGGCACGAGCTCCGCCGCGCTCACCACGTCCACCGTCTCACCGAGATCCTCAGAGATGAGCCGAATTCCGCTTCCGCCCGCCCTCACCTCCGCGTGGGCGTAGAGGCCGATCGCCGCGCTCACCACGGCACCACCTTCGCACATCGAGAACGGTGGCACGTCGGTCCAGCCGCCGGCAAAGTCGAGCCGGACCGGCGCGGCGGCTCGAGCCGAGCTCTTCATCGGGCGATCCACCAATC
>JBGPVE010000169.1:0-6270 GCA_041491545.1 Gemmatimonadota bacterium
AGGACTATGCGAAACTTGGGCGCCCCATCCGGAAAGGGGCTCAGGCTTGCACCCGAGGTGCAACCCATGTGCCAGTGCCCCATTTTTCGCCGCTAAACACCTGCGATAAAAGCACTTACCAGCCGGGAACAGGGGGTCCATGGTGCGGGCATTTCCAGGGGTCCCCTTCTCTTTCGCAACTAGTCTCTCGCCTTGCATGAAAGGGGCTAAAGCCGCCCCTCAAAACACCTGAGCCCAAGCCCGACCAACCACCGGGCGAGCGACGGCACCCTGGCGCAACACATAGTCCAGCGCGCACCGCGAATAAGAGAGAGTGACCGGTCCGGTCAGGCTCGCCGCATCGCCGCTTGGGCCGCCACCCGCGAGGATCCCACCGGTGACGTGGCTGCCGCTCCCGTGCAGCGTGACGCGCCCCCTGACGACGATGAGACCGACGTAGTCGACATTGGCCCCGAGATCGAGGTCCCCGGTGACTAGCAGCACGCCCTGGCCTCGGCCAGACTCGATCGCCGCGCTCCCATCGATCAGCACGACCGGCGCATATGCGGCGCACGGAGCCAGCGCACCCGCCATCGGCTCCCGCAGCGGCTCGCCCCAATTGCGGGGATCGGCCCGATCGCAAGTAGATGGAGGGCCGCCGAGCCGCGGCGCGGCCGCGCCATAGAGCCCACCGGGTAGCTCGAGCGTTGCCAGCGGGCGAAGCTGGTCGAAGGCCGCCTGGACCCGAGCGGCGCTGGCCGAGCCGTCGTGCTGCATGCTGGCGGGAACGCCCTGGATGGTAGCGCCGCCGCTCTCGCTCACCGTGCTTCCGCTCCGAGCGCCAGCCTTGTCCGCCGAGGGCGGACAATCGCTCCACCCGGCCGGCGCGGTGTTGACGCCTGCGATCGCCGCGTTCGCAGCCGCGCTGACCGGACCCGGTGTCGTGAGGGCGGCCTCGACGACGGGGCTCGCTCGCATGAGACGCAGTGTCTCCGCCAATGTCTGCGTGGCCCGGCGCCGAGTACCGACGGAGCGGACGTCGAAGAGGTTGTCGTTGAGCCGCGAAATGGTCACGTCATAGTAGACACCGGGCGCGACCGAGTCTCGCGCCACCCGGCGGCTGGCGTCGGTGGGGAGCGCATTGTCGGCGGGATCCCAACTCGAGATCGCGACCTGCAACCCCGCTTCCGCCGCCTGAAAGGCCTGGGCCGCCTCCACCGTGTTTTGGGCCGTGCGCTGCTCCACCGTGCTCAAGAAGAACGTGCCGGCCACGATGGCGCCGATCACGACCAGCGCGACGATCGCGACGACCAGGGCAATGCCGCGCTCGCTCCGGAGATCCGGATGGCGCCCGCCCGACGCATGATGCGGCATATCAGCGCAACGCATTTCGCAGCGCGACCCGGGTAACCACGCTGTCTACCACCTGGGTCTGGCTGCCGTAGCCCGTCCCGGTCACCGCCCGGTCACTCTCGCCGATCAGCGTGACTTGAACGATGCGGACGTCACGGGGCGCGGTGGCGACACCGCTGCCGGTGGAGTCGAAGTAATCGAGCCGGAAGCCGCCCGCCGTGAGGGGGCCGAGCATAGGCTGGTAGCCGGCCTCGTGACCGCTCACCGATTTGGCGCTGAGCCAGTGGCGTCCACCGCTCTCGGTCAGCTTGTAGGAGACGACCTCGAACGTCCGGAACGGCGCTCCGGCCACCAAGCTGTCCGGTGGATTGACGCCGGTATGGCCGAGCTCCGCGGTGCCGAGGGTGAGCCCCGCCCGCGATCCGTACGCGGGAGAACAGGCGCCGGAAAGAACGGAGGTGATGGGGCGGCTGAACCAGGCATCGTCCTGCGCGGTGCTCGGATCGATGTCGAAGTAGAGGAGGAGCGAATCCCGCCCCGCCGTTGGAACCCGATAGGCGGAGTAATACCGCGTGGTATCGACCACCACGCGATCGGTCCCAACGTCACACACGATTCCGACAGCGCGGACCGCCCGAATGACGATGCTGTCTGGGCCCATGCCGAGGATATCGGGAATGACGGCACCCGCAGGGTAGGTGACGCCGCCTTGAACGGTGGGCCGTATTACGGAGTCGTACCCGATCATCCGCAGCTCGGCCGGTACGACGAGCATGCCGGAGCGCAGCGTCGCCTGGAGATCCGTGCGATCCGCCTGTGCCCGGGAGATGCGCTGCGTGCCAACGAGCAGATGCAGGGCGGTGCCGCTGACGACGACCAGGAGCAGCATCACGACCAGCAGCTCGACCAGACTGAAACCCCGCCGGGAGCGCATGGTCAGTAGCACCCTACGGCGCTACGCAGCGTGAAGGATGACGTGCCGCGCGCGCTGGGATAGGCGACGGTGACCGCCACGGCCCTGCGGAGCCCCGCGCCGCTCACGGTCCACGACTCGGTGACACCGCGCCCGGTGACCGGCGCCGCGCTGCTCGTGAAGGCTGCCTGAGTGCACGCGCCACCGCCGGCGGGCCGGGCCGCGAGGCGCAGCATCTCGAGCCGGCGGGTGGCCACCTCATTGGCGATGGTGATCATGCGCCCACGCCCCACTTGCCGAGTCACGAGAGCCGACGAGCCGACGAGGGCGCCGACGCCGACACCGAGCACCACGATGGCGAGCAGGAGCTCGACAAGCGAGGAGCCGAATTGATTGGAGTGGATGGACGTCCGCACTGGGCCTCACAGGATCGAGCCGCGGGTGAAATCCCCCGAACCACGCCTTGGGGGACAGATCGTGTACCAGATCCTAAGGCACCGGCCGGCTCACAGCCCCATCCTTTTTGCGCGAGCCGGACCCTGCGTTCGCCGGCATCCAGATCCTCCACGATTGGGCTCCGCCGACCCCGGCGCGGGCCGGGGTCAGTTGTTGATATGAGCCCGCCGAAGCTTGTAGAACAGTGTGCGGAGGCTGATGCCGAGCAGGTTCGCGGCCTCGCGGCGGTTGCCCTTGGAGGCCTCGAGGGCCCGGAGAATGAGGACGCGCTCGACTTCCTCGACCTGGGTGCGCAGATCGTACGTCCCGTTGGTGGGGACCGTGGCGCTCCCGTTCTTGCCATTGCTGAGCGAGAAATCGGCGACGTCGAGCGGCTTGGAGCCGCCCAGCACCGCCGCGCGCTCGACCGCGTTGCGCAACTCGCGGACGTTGCCGGGCCAGGAGTAATCGGTCAGCATCGCGAGCGCATGCGGCGTGATGCTCACCGGATGCCCCAGCCGCTGCGCGGCCTGGCGGGCGAAGTGGGCGAGGAGCGCGGGAATGTCCTCGCGACGCTCCCTAAGCGCGGCGAGATGCAGGCGCACCACGTCGAGCCGGTAGTAGAGATCGGGCCGAAATTCCCCGCGCTCGACGGCCTGATCCAGCGGCTTGGCGGTGGCCGCGATGACGCGCACGTCAACCTTCTTGCCTTCGCGCCCGCCGACCCGGCGAATCTCCCCTTCCTCGAGCACGCGCAGCAGTTTGGCCTGCAGTCCGATCGGGAGATCGCCGATCTCGTCGAGCAAGAGCGTGCCCTGGTGCGCCGATTCGAAGATGCCGGCCCGATCCGCGGTGGCCCCGGTAAACGCGCCCTTGGTGTGACCGAAGAGCTCGGACTCGAGGAGCTGCTCCGGAATCGCCGCGCAGTTGATGGCGGTGAAGCTCATCTCGTGGCGCGGACTCATCCGGTGGATCGCCTTGGCGAGCACCTCCTTGCCGGTCCCGCTTTCGCCGGTGATGAGCACGGTCGTATTGTGCCGCGCCACCCGGCTCGCCAGCTCCAGGAGATCGCGCATCAACCGGCTCTCGGCCACCACGAGGTCGCGCACGGCATCGGCGCCGAGGCTCGATCGCAGCGTCTCGACTTCACGGCGGAGCCGCTCGCGCTCCTCCGCCTTGCGCACGGTCATCGTGACTTCGTCGGGACGGAACGGCTTGCGCAGGTAGTCGTAGGCGCCCTCCCGCATCGCGGCGAGGGCCGCGTCCTCATTGCCGTAGGCGCTCATCATGATGAGCAGCGCGGATCCGCGCTCGGCGCGGTAGCGGCGCAGGAAGGCGAGTCCGTCCATCCGCGGCATCCGGACGTCGCACAGAATGAGATCGAACTCTTCGGCGATGGCGCGTTTCAGCGCCTCCTCCGGGTCCGCCTCCGCGACGATGTCGTAGCCCCCGTCTCGAAGCAGCAGGGCCAGCGATTGGCGGAGATCGGCGTCGTCGTCAACAATAAGCAGGCGCATAACTCAGTTCCACGACTGGGGGAGCGGACCGAACGGCGAACGGCAGGAAGACCTTGAAGACCGCCCCGCCTTCGCGGGCGCGATCGACCCATACGGTCCCACCGGCTTCGTGTACGGTCCGAGCAACGATAGCGAGACCCAACCCAGTGCCCTCGCCCGGGTCCTTGGTCGTAAAGAACGGGTCGAAGATCCGCTCTCGATCATCTTCGCGGACGCCGGGGCCGTCGTCAGCGACGTAGAGCAGCACGCCGCCGGTGCCCGGGGCGAGATCGGTGCGGCGGGGCCGAGGAGCCCAGCCGCGCTCCCGGGTCCGCCGGCCGTTGGCCGTGGGATTCGGTCGGTCACCCGTGCGTGCCAGCGCGCGACGGCGCGGATCGAAGATCTCCGGCGAGGTTCCCACCACCACGACGCCGCCCGGCGCGGCCTGGCACGCGTTCACCACCAAGTTCACGACGATCTGCTCCAGGCGATGCGAGTAACCGCGCACGGGCGGCAGATCCGGCGCCAGCTCGAGCACGAGCCGCTGCCGCTTCAGCACCCCTTGCGCGTCCATGTAGCGCAGGCTCGTCCGGATCGCTTCGTTGAGATCGCAGTCGCTATCGCCGACGTCGGTGCGGGCATAGGTCAAGAGACTTTGCACCGTGCGCTCGATCCGCTCCGCGGCGCCCTGCATGGCGTCGGCGATCGTCGGATCGGCGCCCCGCCGCCGGAGCACCTCGACGTACGTGCTGAGCGCCCCGAGCGGGTTGCGGACCTCATGCGCCACGCCCGCGGCGAGGGTCCCGATACCAGCGAGCTTCTCCACCCGCACGATGTGGCTCTGCACGTCGACGAGATCCGCGGCCATCGCGCGGTAGTGTTCGGCGAGGTGCGCCAGCTCGGCGCTCTCGTAGTGCGCCGTCTCACCGCGCGCTTGGCCGGCGCTCTCAGCCAGCGCGTCCGCCTCGTTCGACAGCGTCCCCAGCGGCTGAAGCACGAGCCGTCCGACCACGTGCGCCCCGAAGAGGAGGAATACCGCCGTGCTCCCCAACCAGAGCGTCACCAGCGCCCAAGCGGTCTGCCGCAGATCGGCCCCGGCGATCAGCGCCGTGGTGACCCCGACCACGAGCACGGCCGCGGAGGTGAGAAAGCCAAGCTCGACGAGCAACTGCGTGCGCAGCGACCGCGGCCGTTGGGTCAGCCGGAAAGCGCGCCAGGTGACGGAAAAATCCGTCACCCAGCGCGCCGACCGGGGGCGTCGCACGGCGGGGGCGAGCGCGCTCAGTAGCAGGCTGGAGCGCCCTCCTGTGTGACCGCCGCCGGATTTGGGTTGACCCCTGAGCCGACGTAGATGCCGCATGTCTGAATCGAGCCCTTGATCACCACGTTCGTCGCGGTGGCGGACCAACCGGTGGCACCCGCGTAATTCAAGGTGAGCGCGTTGCCTTGGCTCGGCGAGAACGCCACGACACCTTTGCCGCCCGTCTGGTTCACCTGCAGTGCGCCGATGGTGCCGGCGTAGTCATTGTTGTCGTAGAAGAACCCTTCCTGCTGCGTCACCAGATTGCGCAGGTCGCTCTTCATGCTGGCCAGGGTCGCCTTTTCCTTCGTGTTGGAAAACTTCGGGATGGCGATCGCGGCGAGGATGCCGATGATCACGACCACGATCAACAGCTCGATCAGCGTGAAGCCTTGCTCCTCGTGTCTCACGACTCCCTCCCGTGGACCGCCCGCCGAAGCACGGCGGGCGGAGAAAAGGAGCGGCGACCCTGAGGACCACCGCCCCCCGTTGAGACGCGGGCCATTACCAGCAGGCCGGCGCGCCCTCCTGTGTCACCGCCGGGTTCGGCGCGGCACCCGAGCCCACGTACACGCCGCAGTTCTGGATCGTGCCCTTGAGCGACGGATTGATCATGCTGGCCGACCAGCCGCCAGCGTCCTTGTAGGTGAACGCCAGCACGTTGTTGGTGGTCGGCGTGACAGCAACCACACCCTTGCCGGCCGCGCCGTTGGTCTGAGTCGGCGCGTTGGTGCCGGCGTAGTCGTTGTTGTCGCTGAAGAAGCTCTCCTGCGCGGTGACCAGATTGCGCAGAT
>JBGPVE010000170.1:0-6215 GCA_041491545.1 Gemmatimonadota bacterium
AGAACCGCCGAGTCGAGTTGCACCGCCTGAACTAGGCGATCGGCACGAGCCGAGTAGCGACAAGAGCGGTGGGCCTTAAGCCCACCGCTCTTTCGTTTGTCGACCGCTCGGGCACAACCTTCATGGCCGCTACGCCACTTCACCCTCCGGCTCGGTGACCGGACCCGACTGAGACAAAGCCGGCCGCCGGCTTCGAGCCGTGGTGAGGAGGACGACGGCGCCGATGATGACCGCCGCGGCGACCACGGTCCGGATGGTGAGCCGCTCGCCCGCCACGGCCCAGCCCAGGAGTACCGCGACGACGGGATTCACGTACGCGCACGTCGCGACCCGCGAGACCGTCGATACCCGAAGCAGCCAGGTGAACGCGGTAAACGCGACGAGCGACCCGAAGACGATCAAGTAACAGAGCGCCAGTACCGAGCGCGGCGTGATGGCGTGGAGATGCACCGCGGCACCTTCGCCGGTGAGCAGTCCGGCCGTCGCGAGCAGCCCGCCGCCACACAACATCTGCAGGCTCGACGCGATGGCGGGGGATTCAGGAAGGCGACGGCCGCGGGAGAGTACCGACGCCAGCGACCAGCCCATCGAGGATATCATGCAGGCGGCGGCGCCCGGCAGGCTGATCGGCATTCCGGAGCCGAGTTGGCCGGGCGCGACGAGCAACGCGACGCCGGTGAGCCCGGCGACCAACCCCGTCACCGTGCCGAACGAGGGTGCCGCACCTCCTCGGCGCCACTCGAACACCGCGGTCCATACCGGGGTCACGGCGACAAGGAGAGCCGCGAGGCCGGATGGAACCCGCTGCTCGGCCCAGACCACGCCTCCGTTTCCGACTAGGAAGAAGAGCGCACCGAGGAGGAGGGACGGCGCCCAATGCGCGCGCTCGGGCGCCGGCGCTCCGCGCACTCGGGCCCACAGATGGAGAAGCGCCCCCGCCAGCAGGAACCGGGTGCCCGCCATGAGAAACGGCGGCAGCGTCTCGATCGCGAAGCGGATCGCGAGATAGGTCGAGCCCCAGATCAAATAGACGGCGGCGAAGGCGGCGACGATCCGCCAGCCCGGTCTCGGCATCGTTCGCGACGGCATCACGGGCTATTGTGCGACCTTCTTGCCCTCGACGTACTCCTGCCGATACATCCGAATCAGCTCGAAGAAGTAGGAGATGGCGAGCGGACCGATCAAGAGACCCAGGAGGCCGAAGTAGCGGATGCCGGCGAAGGCGCCGATGACGGTGACGAAGGGATGGATCTTCGCATATCGGCGGTAGACGGCGGGGCGGACCAGATTGTCGATGTTGCCGATGACGACGAGGCCCAAGACACCGAGGGCGATCGCCGAGCCGTATCGCTTGTCCAACGCGAGCGCCGCGACCCCCGGTCCCCAGACGAGCCCGCTCCCGACCACGGGGAGGATCGAGAGAATGACGGTCATCACGCCCCAGAAGACCTCGTTGGGCAACCCGGTGACCCAGAAGCCGAGGCCAACGCCGATGCCCTGCAGCAACGCCGTGAGGCCGGTGCCGACCAGCGTGGACGCCGTCACATTTCTGAAGCGTTCTCTCAGCGCTTCCGCATTGGCTTCGGAGAACGGGATGAACGGGCGAAAGTACTCCCAAAGATCGGTCCCGCCGGTGAGCATGAAGAAGAGGCCGAAGAACGCGATGGTGAGCGCCAACGCGATCCGCGTCGCCGTGCCTGCGAGATCCAAGAGCAGGGCGCCCAGACCCGACACGATCCTGGTCCCGAGGGCCTCGAGCTGGGCGCCCACGTTGTAGGGTCCGACGTGAAGACCGCGGAGATGCTCGAGGAGCGGGCTCTGGATGACCCCTTGGGCCATGTCCTGCGCCTGGGAGGCGATGAGACCGATGAGCGAGCCGCCGGGAACGACGATCAGCACCAGCGCCAACAGCACGACGAGCCCTGCGGCCAGGCCGGGGCGTATGCCTCGAGCCACGAGCCAGCGGTGAATCGGCGCGAAGACAATGAAGAGAACCGGCCCGCCGATCAGCCCGGTGGTGAACGGCCAGAGCGCGACCCCGAGACCGAGTCCGAGAAGGAGAATCAGGAACGCGGCCCGTTGCTGTTTCGTATCGAGGAAGGGCATCGGTCAAGTGTACTTGGCTCCCGGAGCCGCCGCCAGCCGGTTAAATTCGCACTTCTTCGAGCAAGGTGCGCTGGTGAGTGAGCGGCAGAACGAGCCGGGTGGCGAGGAGGAGCGTCTCGTCGAAGAGCTGAGCGTAAGCCAACACTGGATGCGCCGGCTGGTCGATTCGGACGTCATCGGAATGATGGTCTCGCAAGAAGGCGCGATCGTCGAGGCCAACGACGCGTTTCTCAAGATCGTCGGCCGCTCGCGCGACGAGCTCATCGCCGGCCGACTGCGCTGGCGGGAGATGACGCCGCCGGAATGGACGGAGGCGGACGAGCGCGCGCGCACCGAGATCCTGCGCCACGGCGGCTGCCCCCCGTTCGAGAAAGAGTACCTCCGCCCCGACGGCACCCGGGTGCCGGTGCTGCTCGGCGCCGCCTCCCTCACCCGCACTCCGCTCCGCAGCGTCTGCTTCGTGCTGGATCTCACCGAGCGCAAGGCGCTGGAAAGCCGGGCGCGCCAGGCCCAGCGCATCGAGTCGGTGGTGCAGCTCGCGGGCGGCATCGCGCATGACTTCAACAATCTGCTGACCACGATCATCGGCTCGTCCGAGATCCTGCTCGACGAAGGGGCGCTGGGAGAAGAGCAGCGCGAGGACGTCGAACAGATCCGCAAAGCGGCCAGCCGGGCCGCGCAGCTCACCCACCAGCTCCTGGCATTCAGCCAGAGGCAGGTGCTCCAGCCACGGGTGCTCGATCTCAACGTCGTCATCGGCGACCTGCGAAGCATCGCCCGGCGCCTGCTGGGCACCGGGCTCGAGCTCGTCACCCATCTCGAGCCGGCCCTCGAGCCCGTCCTCGCGGACTTGGGCCAGCTCGAACAGATCCTGGTGGATCTCGTGCTCCGCGCCCGTGACGCGATGCCGGCCGGTGGGCGGCTCGCTTTCACCACCACGAATGTGCGAGTGGACGAAGCGATGGTCCGCCGCCTGCCCGGCTTGAGGCCGGGCCGCTACGTGAGCCTCGCGGTCCGAGACGACGGGACCGGCATCGATCGGAGCGCGCTCGACCGGATCTTCGAGCCGTTCGCCTCCGGCACGGCGCAGGGCGACCAGGGACTCGGGTTGGCTTCGCTCTATGGGGTGGTCAAGCAGAGCGGTGGTCACGTCGACGTCGCGAGCCCGCCGGGTCAAGGCACCACGTTCACGATCTATCTCCCCGCCGTCGACCGGCCGGTCCGCGAAGCGGACCCAGCCGCGGCATCGGACGAAAATCAGGGCCACCAGACCATCCTCCTGGTCGAAGATGAAGACCAGGTCCGCAAGCTGGCTCGGCGCATCCTCGAGCGGTACGGTTACACGGTGGTCACCGCCTCGGATGGGGCCGCAGCGATCGCGCTGGCCAATCGTCATCCCGGAACGATCCATCTGCTACTGGTGGACATGATGCTGCCGGGCTCGAGCGGCCGGGAGCTGGCGGCCGAGCTGGCCATCCACCGCCCCGCCATCAAGGTCATCTACCTGTCCGGCACGACCGACGATGCCATTGACCGGCATCGGGTATTGGCACCCGGAACCGAGTTCCTGCGCAAACCGTTCACCCTCGACCAGTTGGTCGGCACTGTCCGCAAGGTGCTGGACGCCCCGCCAGCCCGCTCTTAGCTTCTCCGGGTAGCCACCGTTCCGTAGTCTTGCTTTCCCGCGCCGCGCCCCAGGTTGGGGACGGCTTTGCGATAGAGGTTGACCCGCCGTGAACGACCCCGCTTTCTTGCCGCCGCTGCTCACCGGCCCGGTTGGCGCCGTGCTGGGCGCGGTTGGCGCCGCGCTGGGCGCGGTTGGCGTCCTCTGGATCTACTGGCGCGAACGCACCCGGCGGCGCGCTGCCGAGCTCGCCAACCGCCAGTCCACAGCGCAGTTACGCACCCTCACCGAGTTCCTCCACGAAGGCGTCATCGCGTACGGCCTGGACCACGAGGTCCAGTTCGCCAACGCGGCGTTTGCGGCCCTGACCGGCCATACCGCCGAGGGGCTCCGGGACCTGCATTTCTTGGAGTACATCCACCCGGACGACCGGCAGCCTCTCCTGGCCGAATGGGAGCGGCTGGACCGGGGTGAGACGATCGTGGGCCAGGAGTACCGCGTCGTCACCAGGGACGGCCAGATCAAGTGGAGCGCCAGCTCCTGGCGGTCCCTCCTTGCGGAGGATGGGCGCCAGATCGGCTATCTGGGCACGGAGTTCGATATCACCGAGCGCAAGCGGGTCGAGCACGATCTCCGAATGGACGTCGACCTCTTCCAGGCCGTGATGGAGGTGCAGCAGGCGGTGGTGTCGGCGGGGCTCGACTCGCGGACGGTGATGAGCGTGATCGCCGAGCGGGCGCACGCACTCACCCACGCCGATTCCGCGTTGATCGAGATCCTGGAAGGGGAAGATCTGGCACCCAAGGCGGACACCGGCTCTCCGACGGGCGCGCCACGAGTCGAGACCAGCCTCTCCGGCGTCTGCATCCGCACCGGTGAAGTTCAGCGCTGTGACGATACCGCCAACGATCGCCGGGTGGATCCCGACGTCACTCGGCGGCTCGGCATCCGCTCGCTGCTCGCGGTACCGCTCCGTGCGGAAGGGCGGGTGCTCGGCGTGCTCAAGGTGATCTCGTCCAAGCCCGATGCGTTCACCGATCGGGACGTCCGGGCCCTCAAGCTCATGGCCCGTCTCATGGGCGCGTCGCTGGAGCACGCGGCTTTCATGGAGGGCCGGCAGAGCCGCCTCGAGGAGCGGACCCAGTCACTGCAGGAAAGCGAGCAGCGCTTCAAGCAACTGGTCGATGCGGCCCAGGAGGGCATCTGGGTGCTCGATGAGCGCGACGTCACGACGTACCTGAACCAGCGCATGGCCGACCTGCTCAATCAGCCGAAGGGCGAGGTCCTCGGCCGCTCGGTCTACGATTTCGTCGACAGCGCCGGTCGGGCGGCGGCACGCGAAGCGCTGGCGCATCGCGAGTCGGGCACAGCGGGACGCTCGGACATCCGGTTCCGCCGGGCCGACGGCAGCGATCTGTGGGGAATGGTCTCGACCAGCCCGCTGCTTCGACGGGATGGAGCGCATGTCGGCACCGTGGCGATGGTCACCGACGTGACCGAACGCCGGCGCGCGGAGGAGCGGCTCCGGCGCTCAGCGGAGCGGCTGGCCATGCTGCACGAGGTCGATCAGGCGGTGCTCGCGGCCCGGTCTCCCGTCGACATCGCTCGCGGGGTGCTTGGACGTCTGCGCCGGATGATGCCGAGTGGATGGGCGGAGATCGTGGTGTTCGACACGGCGCGGGATGAGGCGCAGCTCTTGGCCGGCTACGACGCCGGCCGTTCCCTGCCCTCGACGACGGCGCCGCTCGCGTCGTTCGGGACCTCCGAGGTCCGCCGCCGCGGCGTCGCGCAGTGCGTCAACGATCTCACCGAGCTGGAGGATCCGACGCCTCGGTTTCGCCGCCTGCTCGACGCCGGCGTCCAGAGTCTCATTTCCGCGCCGATGCTGGTGGAGGGAGAGGTGTTGGGCGACATCACCATCGGCGCGGGGACGGCCGGAGCGTTCGACGCCGAGCACCGCGAGATCGTTCAGGAGGTGGCGGCGCCGCTCGCGGTCGCCGTTCAGCATGCGCGGCTCCGGGACGAGCTGGCACGACGAGGCCTCGACCACGAGCGGCGGCTCGCCGACCGCGGCGCCGCCGTCCGAGAGCTGACCGGTGAGCTGGACGGGCTGCTGGGCGGACTGGCGCACGAGGTGCGTGCCCCGATCCGACAGATGCACGGATTCGCGACGCTATTGGTCGAGGAGATCGGGCAGCGGCCCGATGCCGCCGGGCGCCGGACGGCGCTCCGCATTCGGGAGGCGGCGGCACGGCTGGGCCGCTTGATCGACGATCTCGTCCACTTTGCGCGGGTGGCACGACAGGACATTCTCAAGCAGCCGACCGACGTGGGCGATCTGGTGCGCGATGTCGTGAGCCGGATGCAGGCGGAGCTGAACGGCCGCGTGGTCGAGTGGCGCGTGGGGCAGTTCGGTGTCGCGAGGTGTGACCCCGCCCTGCTCAAGATCGCCGTGGGTCATCTCGTGACCAACGCGCTCAAGTTC
>JBGPVE010000171.1:0-6196 GCA_041491545.1 Gemmatimonadota bacterium
ATCGTCCAGCCGCGCCAACAGCGTGCCCTTGCTCACGCGCTGTCCCTGCTCGACATAGGTCTCGAGCACCGTCCCGGCGATCTCCGCCCGGATGCGGGCTTCCCGCTCGGCCTTGAGCGTACCGGAGATGGCCGGACCGGTGCGCAACAGGGCCGAATCGAGTACCACGATGCTCTCGTTGTCGACGGTCGTCACGCTGGCCACACCCTGTTCGGCCCGCACGTCCGGACTGCGCCGGCAGGCGCCCAGCAACAACCCACCGACGATAACGGCGAGGCCGGGCCAACGCAGAGCCGTCACGCGGGGACGAAACGACCTCATGGAGACGTCACTCCTGCCTGGATGGTCGTACGCGGAACACCGGTCGCTGGAGTCGCCGGCGTGGCCGGGGACTGGCCTTCGAACTGCGAGGTCGCGGTGGGCTGCGTCGCGGCGGCACCGGCCCCTGTCGTCGCCAGCGGAAGCTGCGGCAGGAGTGCGAGCCGGGTTCGAGCCACGAGCACATCCCGGGCGGCGCGAGCCCGATTGGCCTCGGCCTGTTGCAGCTGAATCCGCGAGTCCGAGAGCTCGGTCTGCGTCGAGATGCCTTCGCGGTAGCGAAGATCGGCGATCTCGTACGCGCGCGCCGCCTGCTCCACCGTTCCCTGACTCGCTTCCCAAGAGGCTTCAGCGGTCTGGACCTGCAGCAAGGCGTTTCGCGCATCGAGCTGGGCGAGCTCCCGGGTTTGGCGAAGCCGCAGCTCGGCCTGGGCCAGTGTCGCCCGCGCGACTTGCACATCCCCGCCCACCCGCCCGCCGGTGAAGAGCGGAATCGAAAGCCCGACGGCCACGTTCCAGTCGGTGAGAAAATCGCCGGTCGATGGGAACCCGTTCGATGGATACGCGATCTGCGCGAAGCTCGAGGTCACCTGCACGGCCGGCCAGCGCCCCCCCTTCGCCGCCTTCAACAGTCCTTGCTGCGAGGTCACCGCTTCGCCCGCCTGGCGCACCGGGGCGCGCGCGTCCGCGCTGGTATCGCCGGGCGCCGGGACTATTGCCGTGACCGCTGCCGGCTGGCCCAGCGTGCTATCGCCCAGCGACGTGGTGAGCGCGAGCGACTGCTCCAGTGGGACGTTGAGCACCTGCTTGAGCCGTAGATAGGCGAGGTCACGGTCGGCCCGCCGCTGAATCACCACGGGGCGCTGGTTGTCGCGAGTCACCCGGGCGCGGAGCAGGTCGAACTCCGACTGATTCCCGACACGTCGGGCGAGCTGGGTCTGCGCCAGCGTGGTGTCGGCCTGCCGCAGGGTGGCTTCGGCGATCTCGACCAGCCGGTCGTCCAACACGGCGTCGTAGTAGGCCCGGGTGACATCGAGCAGAAGCTGAGCTTGGGTCGCGCTCAGCCCGATTTCGGCACTTCTGAGCGTGGCGCCGGCGCCTCGGCTTTGCCCCGACGTTCGGCCGCCGTTGAAGAGCGTTTGGGAAAACGAGAGCCCGAAGTTGTACGCGTTGGGACGGCCAAACGGCAGGCTTTGGAATCCTCCAAGACTACCGAACGCCCCGAACGTCGAAATACACTGCACCGCGCGCTCGAGCGAATCCAACCGCGCCGCCGTCGACAGGGCCGTCTGAGGCACGAAGAGCGGACAGGTTGTCTGGCTCGTGCTGCTACTTCCCAGATTGAATTGGCTCTTGATCGTGCGGGTGTAGCTCGCCGTCCCCGCGAGCTGCGGAAAGTAGCCGCTCCGCGCGCGCCGCCGGTCCCCGGCCGCCCGGGATATCTCCTCCCGCGCGATGCCGACGTCTTCGCTCACGTCCGACGCGAGGCGAAGCGCCTCATCGAGGGACAGCTCACGTCGCGGCGCCGGCGTCGCTCCCGAAGGGACGGCCGGTGTCTGCCCCGCGAGCATTCCCGGCGCGAGACCCGAGAGCAGCGCGACTGCGCCGATCCACCTGTAGCGAGCCGGCACGGAGTGCATGGTCATGGTTTGGGATTACCCGCAGTCCGTCCCCCCGAGCGCTTCGAGGCAGGCGCTGCGGTGTCGAGGCCAATGCCTTTGAGCACTAGATCGACGTAGAGACGGACATTCTCGGCCGGCTCCGGCACTTGGGGCAGGAAGTCCCGCCACAACGCATTGGAGATGAGCGCGCCGAGCAGCATGCCAGCGGCAGCCCGGGCCCGGACGTCGCCACGCGCCAGCCCCCGCTCCTGCAATCGAGTGAAGAAGCGCTCGAGCTCGCTGCACTCCGCGTTGGTGTCCTCGCAGACGCTGGGCGCGATCTCGGGCCGCTCGACCATCTCGCCCATCACCCGGCGCACGAGATCCTTACGCTCGTAGAAGTGATGGAACGCCGCCAGAGCCCACCGGTGCAGCTCAGCCGCCGGATCGGTCGAATCCAGATCGAGGCTCGCCCGAGTCCGAAGCGCCGCGGTGCGCAGCGCTTCACGAATCAGCGCCTCCTTCGAGCCGAAGTGGCGAAAGAGGGTCACCTCGTTCACGTCGGCCTCCTGCGCGATGCGGCGCGTGGTGGTGCCGTGATACCCCGCCTCGGCGAAGATTCGGGCGGTCACCTCCACAAGTCGGTCGCGCGCATCACTCATGAAAGCAAGCATATGCTTACTCTCAGCCTCCCGCAAGGGTCGAATTCAGTCCTGTTTGCTGCCCTCGATGGCCTCGCTGACCGCCAGCCACTGCTCCAGCGCCTCGTGGAGCGCGCGCTGCGCCGCCTCAAGCTCGAGCCCGAGCGCGGCGGCCGCCTGTGCGCTGTCGGCCCGAGCATACAGCTCGGGGGCTGCGAGCTCGGTCCGGATCCGATCGAGCTCGGCCTCGCGTGCGCTCACCAACGATTCCGCCGATTCGAGCGCGCGTCGCGCCGTTCGCTCGGCCGAGGCACGACCCCGCTCCGGCTCGGCGGCGGCGCTGGGACCCGCATTGGCCCGCGCGCTGGCGCCGGTTGGGCGGGCCCCCGCGCGGGCCCGTGACCGGGCCGCCGCCGCGCGCGCGGATGCGTCCGCCGCTTGCTCGGCCTCCGCGATTTCCCAGTCGGCGAAGCCCGCGGGATAGTCGATGATCGCTTCGTCGCGAAGGATCCAGGTCCGGGTGGTGATCGCTCGCAACAGGGCGCGGTCGTGGCTCACGAGAATGACCGTGCCATCGTAACTCTCGAGCGCATCCTCCAGCGCTTCGATCGACTCGACGTCCAGGTGGTTGGTCGGCTCGTCGAACAGCAGGAGATGTGCGCTCGTGAGCATCAGCATGGCGAGCGCCACTCGGGCGCGCTCCCCACCCGACAGAGTGTCCGCGCGTCGCAGAACGGCATCGCCGGAGAAGCCGAAGCGTCCCAAGTGATCTTGAATGGGACCGCGCCCCCACGTCGGGCGCAGATCGGCGATGGTTTGGTAGAGCGTGCGGTCGGTCGGGACCTGGGCCAGATCCTGCCGGTAGTAGGCCGCGGCGATCGACTCCGGCCGCCGCAGCTCGCCGCCGTCGACTTGGCGCTCCCCCGCGATGGCCTGCAGCAGCGTGGACTTCCCCGCTCCGTTGGGGCCCACCAGCCCCACCACCTCGCCCCGGCCTACCCGAGCGCTGAACCCCTTCAGCAAGGTCCGATCACCGACGGCGAGCCGCACGCGCTCGGCGACGAGCACTTGATCCCCTCCGCGGTCCGGCGCCTGCAGTCGGAGCGCCATGGCGTCCGCGTCACCCACCGGCGCGCTCAACCGGACGGCCCGCTCGAGCCGCCGGCGCCGGCCCTTGGCCTGGCGACTGTTCTGACCCGCGATGTTCCGCCGGATGAAGTCCTCTTCCGCCGCCACGGTCCGGCGCTGCTTCTCCACGGCTCGCCCCTCGGAGAGGCGCCGCTCCGTCCGTTCCCGCACGAACCCCTCGTAGTCGGCGCGGTAGACGAACCCGGTTCCCGCTTCGATGTGAAGCACGTGGTCGATCACCCGAGAGAGAAACGCGCGGTCGTGACTTATGACCAGTACCGTCGCGTCGAGCGCGCGAAGGTACTCTTCCAGCCAGCGAGTGGTCTCGAGATCGAGGTGATTGGTGGGCTCGTCGAGCAGGAGAAGGTCGGCGCGAGCCGCCAGTTGGCGCACGAGACCGAGTCGGCCCCGCTCCCCGCCACTCAGGCCGGCGACCGTGCGATGCTTGGCTTCCTCCGGGTCGAAGCCGAGTCCGTGGAGAACCGCGTCCACCCGCGCGCCGATGCGGTATCCATCCTCCCGACCAAACCGATCCAGGTCCCGATCGTAGCGGTCGAGCAACGCCGGGGTGCAGCGGTCGCCGAGCTCCGCGATCCTGGCGCCCTGTTCGCCGAGGGATTGCTCGAGGGCAAGCAGCTCGGCGAAGGGACCGGCGGCGATCTCCCAGATCGTGGCGTCATCCGGAAACGCTCGGTGCTGATCGAGCAGCGCCAGCTTGAGGCCGCTCGCGCGGGAGACGCTACCGCGCGTGGGCTCCAGTGCGCCGGCGATGATGTTGAAGAGCGTGCTCTTGCCCGTGCCGTTTCGCCCGACGATACCCCAGCGATCGCCGGCACTCACGGTGAAGGTCACGTCGTGTAACAGCCGGAGCGCACCGAAGTCGACGGCGACATCGGCTAAGGAGATCAAAGTCATCAGAGCCGGTTGGTTGAAAGCCGGCTGGAAGTTATGGCGGGTTGGCCGTGCGGGAAGGGACCGGGATCAGCCGGGCTCGTCGGCTCCGTAGTAGCCCGAGTAGTAGTAGCCGCCGTAGCGCTGCACGGTGGAGTCCTGATCGTTCAAGACCGCTCCCACCACCCGGGCACCGACGGAACCCAAGCGGTGCAGCGCCTGCTGGGCTTCCTCCTCGTCGGTATGCCCGGCGCGAAGGACCAGAATCGTCGCGTCGGCGAGCGACGCGAGGATGGAGGAATCGGCCGCCGCGAGTACCGGCGGCGCGTCCATGACGATGATCTGGAACTCGGTGACGAGCTGCTGGAGCAACTCCCGCATCACGGCGGAGCCCAGCAGCTCCGCCGGCGTACGCGGCACCGTTCCCATCGGCATGATGAACAGGTGCTCGACCGACGTCTGCAGGATGGCTTCGGCCGCCGGGACTTGACCGCGCAACACCTGCGAGGCTCCCGGCTCTCTCGGCACCTTGAGCACACTGTGCAGGCGCCCGCGGCGCAGGTCGCAGTCCATCAGCAGCACACGCATGCCCTGTTGCGCGAAGGTGATCGCGAGGTTGGCGGCCACCGTAGTCTTGCCGTCGCCCGGCGCCGGACTCGTCACCAGGACCGTGCGCGGCGGGTCGGTGGGGTTGGCGAAGAGCAGATTGGTGCGGAGCAAGCGATACGCCTCGGCGCCGCTCGACTGCAGATCCCCGGCAGCGACGAGCCCCTGGCGAAGCGCGTCCAGCTGCGGCTGCGTGCCGTTGGTTCGCTTGTGCCCGGAGCCGATCCCGCGGCGCGGACGGAAGGCGACTTGGGGGATCACGGCCAGCTCCGGCACCTGCAACGAGGACCGGATCTGTTCGCGCCGCCGGATCGAGGTGTTGAGCTGCTCCAGAACCAAGGCGATCAGACAGCCGATCATGAACCCGAGCATCGTGCCGAACAAGGTAACCCTGAGCGGTCCGACACCGAGATTGCGCTTCGCGTTGGTGGCGAGGTCGACGATCTCGACCCGGCCCACCTCGACGGCCTCGGCGATGCGGGCGCGCTGATATTCCTCCCGCAGCTGGTTGGACATCGAATGCAGCGCTTCGCTCTGCTGCACCAACTTGGCCTCGCCGGCCTCTTTGCCGGATACGTCCCGGAACGCAACCGCGCTCTGGCTCTTCACCACATCGACACCCCGGATGCGGGATTCGGTCGAGGCCACGAGGCTCCGCACCGCGTCGACGAGCTTCTCCCGCGTGGTGCGAATGAGCAGATCGACCCGCTTCACATCCGGGTTGGACTCGCTGCTCCCCCACGGTCCCGCGGTCATCGAGTCGCGCGACGTGCGGAGGCCCGTGAAGCGCGTGTAAAGCTGGGTCAGCACCGGGTTGGTCGAAACGCTCGGGGATACCATGAGCGTCCCGAGCGCGTCGTCGCCGCTGCCCGGTTGCTCGATCGACGAGAGCACGGAGCGGTAGAGTCGGAGATCTCCCTCCAGTTCCTGGCGCTTGAGATCGATGCTGGTGAGGGCCGTCTGATCCGCCGTGAGCTTGTCCTTGGAGCTGTAGACCTGCTGGTTGCTGCG
>JBGPVE010000172.1:0-6151 GCA_041491545.1 Gemmatimonadota bacterium
CTTGGTTGCGTTGACGTAGTCCTTGATGTGCTCGACGTTCTTGCCGCGCTCGAGCAGCAGGACGCGGAGCCCCTTCTCCGTGAGCTCCTTCGCGGCCCAGCCGCCGGCAATCCCCGATCCGACCACAATGGCATCATAGCTCTGTGCCTGCACGGGTTCCTCCGGATTGTGGGGTACCGCGTGGATCGGGTGCTCGTCGCCCCAGTGCAGGGCGCTGTATCAGGTTACGCCATCGCGACGCCCCCAGCAACCGCGCCGAACCCCCGCTGCCCGCGCGCATGCTGATTCAGCCTCGCGAGGTTGGTGATGCGAGGTCTCCCGACGAAGGCGGTGTGACGGCTATCTTCGTGCGCGATGAGCCCGCCCCCCGCCGAGATCCTCGGTCGCCTGGAACAACACGCGCTCCTGCGCGAGGTGCCGCGGGAGCAGCTCATCTGGCTGGCAGAGCACGGCCGCGTGCAGCGGCTCGAGGCCGGCCAACAGCTGTACCGGCACGGGGACAGGGTCGACGCGCTGCAAATCGTGCTGTCGGGTCACCTCGTGATTCACATCGACCGCGGCACCGGACGCCGCAAGGCGATGGAGTGGCGCACCGGAGACGTCACCGGGTTCCTGCCGTACTCGCGACTCGCCACGACGCCGGGGGATACGGTCGCCCAAGAGCCGACGGAGCTGTTCTCCGTCGCCCGGGACCACTTGCCCGACATGATCCGGTTGTGGCCCGAGCTCACCGCCGTCTTCGTGCACGTGATGCTCGATCGCGCGCGCCGCTTTACCTCGAGCGATCTCCACGACGAAAAGCTGATGTCGCTGGGCCGGCTTGCGGCGGGGCTCGCCCACGAGCTCAACAACCCCGCCTCGGCCATCGTCCGCAGCGCCAAGGGATTCCAGGAGCACCTGGCCGGGGCGGAGGCGGCGGCGCGGGCGCTGGGCGGCGCCGGACTCACACCGCAGCAGCTCGCCATGGTCGACGAGATGCGGGCAACCTGCCTGGAGACCGCGGTGACGGTGGTTCGCTCTCCGCTCGAGCACGCGGACCGCGAGGACGCGGTCGCCGCCTGGCTCGAGCGTCATGGCGCGGACACGGCGCACGCCGGGACCCTCGCCGAAACCGCGGTGACGCTCGAAACGCTCGACCGGCTCGGGGCGACGCTCCAGGGATCGGCCCTCGACACCGCGCTCGCCTGGGTCGCCGCGGGCTGCGCGACCCGCCGCATCGCCGTGGAAATCGAGCGGGCCGGCTCCCGCATCCACGGCCTCGTCGCGGCCGTGAAGGGATTCACCCGCATGGACCACGCGACCGTACCCGAAGCCGTCGACATCGGCCGCGGTCTCACCGATACGCTCGCGGTGCTGCAGGCCAAGGCCCGCGCGAAATCGGCGATCGTGACCGTCACCGTCGAGCCCGAGCTCCCTCGGGTTCAGGGGTACGGCGGCGAGCTCAACCAGGTGTGGCTCAACCTGATCGACAACGCGCTCGACGCCGTGGCCAGCGGTGGCCGCGTCGACATCACGGCGGCGCAGCGCGACGCCGCCGTCCTCGTCCAGGTGGTCGACGACGGGCACGGTATCCCCGAGGACGTCCGGAGCCGGATCTTCGATCCGTTCTTCACCACCAAACCGGTCGGCGAAGGCACGGGGCTGGGCCTCGACATCGTGCGGCGGCTGGTGCAGCGGCACGACGGAGACATCGACGTGGACTCCCGGCCGGGACGCACGGAATTCCGCGTCCGGCTGCCCGTGAGCGCGGTGGCGGCCGCCCCAGTTCCGCAGGCACGATGAGCGCGGCCAAGCCGGTGATTCTGACCGTCGACGACGACGCCGAGGTGCTTGGTGCGATCGAGCGTGATCTGCGGCAGCATTTCCGGAGCGACTACCGCATCCTGAAGGCCGCCTCCGGCCGCGATGCGCTCGATGCCGCCCGCCAGCTCAAGACCCGCGGCACGCCGATCGCGCTCTTCCTGGTGGACGAGCGGATGCCCGCGATGACGGGGACGGAGCTGCTGCGAGAGCTGCGTCCCCTGTACCCGGAGTCGCGCAAGGTCCTGCTCACCGCCTACGCCGACAGCGAGGCGGCGATACGGGGAATCAACGAAGTCGGGCTCGACCACTACCTGATGAAGCCGTGGGATCCGCCGGAGCAGCACCTGTATCCGGTACTGGACGACCTCCTGGCCGATTGGGCCGCCTCGTTCCGGCCGCCGTTCGAAGGCATCCGGGTTGCCGGCTCGCGCTGGTCCCCCCGCAGCCATGAGCTGCGGGATTTTCTCTCCCGCACCCAGACGCCCTACGCCTGGATCGACCTGGATGCGGATGGGGCGACCCGCGCCCTGGTGGAGACGCTCACGCCGGGACTCAAGCGGCAACCGGTCGTCTTTTTTCCGGACGGCTCGTCGTTGCTGGCCCCCACCACCCGGGAGCTGGCCGAGCGGATCGGCCTGCAGACCGAAGCGCGGCAGCCGTTTTACGACCTCATCGTGGTCGGCGGAGGCCCGAGCGGTCTCGCGGCCGCGGTCTACGGTGCGTCCGAGGGTCTGCGGACGATCCTGATCGAGCTGGATGCGACGGGTGGGCAGGCGGGCACGAGCTCCCAGATCGAGAACTATCTCGGCTTCCCCAGCGGGATCTCCGGGGCGGATCTGGCGCGGCGGGCGACGACCCAGGCCCGACGGTTTGGCGCCGAGGTGGTCACGGCGCGGGGCGTTTCCGCGATCCGCGCCGAGAGTCCATACCGCGTCGTGACCTTCGAGGACGGCTCCGAGCTGCAGTGCTACGCGCTGTTGCTCGCGACGGGGATGCAGGTGCGGCGCCTCGAAGTGCCGGGCATGGAGGCGCTCACCGGGACCGGCGTCTACTACGGTGCGGCACTCTCGGAAGCCGCGGCCTGCCGGGACGCCGACGTCGTGATCGTGGGTGGGGCCAATGCAGCCGGCCAGGCGGCGCTGCTCTTCGCCCGCTACGCCCGGACGGTCACCGTTCTCGTGCGCGGCGAGTCACTCAAGGCCTCGATGTCGACCTATCTCATCGACCGCATCGAGGCCACAGACAACATCGCAGTTCGGACGCACACGTCGGTGGCCGGCGTTTGCGGAACGAGCCGGCTCGAATCGATCGACATGCTGCGCGACGGCACGGGGGAGCGGAGCACGCTGCCCGCCGCTGCGATGTTCGTGCTCATTGGGTCGACGCCCCAGACCGGTATGATCGCCGATCTCGTGGAACGAGATGAGGCTGGCTTCATCATCACCGGTCCGGATCTGATCCGCGACGGCAAGCGGCCGAAGGGATGGACGCTGGATCGAGATCCATTTCTGCTTGAGACCAGTGTGCCGGGTATCTTCGCCGCGGGGGACGTACGCCTCGGGTCCACTAAACGGGTCGCCTCGGCGGTGGGCGAAGGATCGGCGGCGGTCGGCATGGTCCACAAGTACCTGGAGACCGTCTAGATCATCCACAGTTTCTGTTTGACAGCGGTGTACTGCCCCGCTTCTATTCCGGCGTGCCCATGCCTGGAGGCAACATGCGTGTCCCAATGACCTTTCTCGCGCTGGCCGCGCTGGCCGCCCCGCTCGGCGCCCAGCAGCCGCCGCCGCAGGACAGCTCGATTTGGCACATCCTGCACCTTCCGCAAACGGTGGATGAGGGGCGCCGCGCGGGGATCCCCTCAGGCTCGATCTGGGCCGTGCTCGATTCGCTGCGGCGCCGCGGCGTCCCGGGCGAGGACGCCGGACAGATCGTGCGAGAGGAGGTCGACGCGGTGAAGGCCGGCGCACCACCGGAGAATTTCGGGAAGTACGTGAACGCGCAGCTGGCGCGCGGCCTGCGCGGTCGTGAGCTGGCGGCGGCCATCCACGCGGAGCACGCCCGGCGCGGCATCGGCCGGGGCAACGCCCGGAACGCCGGTGCGGCAGGCAAGGGGAAAGGGAGGAAGCCATGACCAATCGGTTGCCGTTGCTCGCGTACGCGGCGTTGCTCATCGCCGCATGCGGCCGGAGCGGGGGCGGGAGCAAGGCGTCGGAGCAGCAAACGTCCACTACACCCGCCGCCGAACCGGCGCCGCCCGCGGACGTGCAGCTCGCGGTGGCCGTCGCCCAAGCGATCGCCGCGGCGCCGGCGAAGGTCGACTCCATCCTCTCCGCCTACAGCCTGACGCGCGCGGGCCTCGACTCGCTGATGTACACGATCGCCGCCGACTCGACGAAGGCGGCCGCGTACGCCGCCGCGAGTCACTGACGCCTAGAACGTGGAACCAGTCGCCCTCTCGCCATTCACCGCGTGGGAAAGCTTCTACGTCATCATCGGCTCGTCGGCCGCGGCACTGACGGGACTGCAATTCGTCGTGGTTGCCCTCGGCGCCGAGGCGCGCTCGATCCGGGATCCGGAACTGGGCGCTTTCGGGACGCCGACCATCGTCCACTTTTGCGCCGTCCTGCTCATCTCGGCGATCCTCAGCGCGCCCTGGCGTGGGATTGCAACGCCCGCACTGGTCCTGGTCCTCTGCGGTGCGGCGGGAATCGCGTACACGCTGATCGTCGTGCGGCGGGCGTTCTGGCAGACGGGCTATATCCCAGTCATGGAGGACTGGCTCTGGCACGGCCTGTTTCCGCTCCTCGCGTATGCGGCGTTGCTGGTGGCGACCCTCGGGCTCCCAGCAGATCCCACACATTGGCTATTCGTGATCGCCGCCACGGCGCTGCTGCTGCTCTTTATCGGGATTCACAACGCGTGGGATGCCGTCACCTTCATCGCAATGGGACAGGCCCAGCCCCCCGCGAGTCCTCCAGCTCCCCCCGGGAAGAAGTAACTCGCAGGACCTTCGTACTCGCCAACGCGCGCACCGCGTCCCAGGGCGTCACGCCGCGTCGAATGCCTGCTGCAGTCGCTTGATGTCGAGCTTCTTCATCTGCAGCATCGCCTGCATCGCCGCGTTCGCCTTCTTGGGATCCTTGTCTCCCAGCAGCTTGCCCAACGTGGTGGGGATGATCTGCCAGGACACTCCGAACTTGTCCTTGAGCCAGCCGCAGGGTTCTTCCGAACCTCCCGCCGTGAGCTTCTGCCAGAGCTCGTCGACTTCCTGCTGCGTCTCGCAATTCACGAAGAGCGAGATCGCCGGGGTGAAGGTGTATTGCGGGCCGCCGTTCAGGGCGTAGAACGGTTGCCCTTCGAGCTGGAAGTTGACGCCCATCGCCTTCCCTTTCGGGCCCATGACGCTCAGCACCTTCGAGTTCTTGAAGATCGAGACGTAGAAATCCGCCGCCGTTTCGGCGTTGCCGTTGAACCACAGGAATGGAACGATCTTTTGCATGGAGCTATCCTCTTTGGTTTGATCGGTGACACGTCACGACGACGCCGCCTGCCGGTTCCGACCCTACGCCGGCGTCGTCGCCAACAGGTCGGCTAGGCGGTCGTAGCTTGCGGTCACGCCCGACTCCATGTTGGACTTGATGACCGCGTCGCGCGCCTCGCGCGACTGGTAGAGCATGGTGGAGGTGAGCGTGGTCTTGCCGCCCTGCTCGACGAGGACGAGCGTCCCCACAGCCTCGCCCGGGTACCACGCCTCGTCGAACCGCTCGGTCGAGACGATGCGCTCCGGCGCGCGGATTTCGCGGTAGACACCGCCCATCCCCATCTCGGTTGCGTCCCGGTCGCGTCGCCACACGTAGCGGTACGTACCGCCCACCCGCAGATCGATCTCGCATACGGGCATCGACCACCCGGGCGGTCCCAACAACCACCGCCTGACCAGTTCGGGCTTGGTATGGGCGTCGTAGACCAGAGTGCGTGGAGCATCGAAGACGCGGGTCATCACGAGCTCCCGCTCCGAGGGCGTTGTGATCTTCAACGTTTCGGCGCTTTTCATCGGCGATCTCCTGATCTGTTTCCCTTGGTCTTCAGCTCATCGAGCAGGGCGTCGAGCTGGTGGTATCTGCCTTCCCAGAACCGGCGGTAGCGTTCCAGCCACTTGGTGGCCTCGCCGAGCCGCTTGGCCTCGAGCCGGCGCGGCCGCCGCTGCGCGTCGCGGCCGCGCGAAACCAGGCCGGCGCGTTCCAGCACTTTCAGATGCTTGGAAATCCCCGGCTGGCTCATCGCGAACGGCGCGGCCAGCTCCGTCACCGAAACCTCGCCCGACGTGAGCCGGGCCAGGATTGCC
>JBGPVE010000173.1:0-6133 GCA_041491545.1 Gemmatimonadota bacterium
GCCCAGGCCAGCCAGAGTCGACCTCGGTTGCTCAGGGGCGTGGCGGGAGCTCCGTGGCGGTGGCGAACCGGTAGCCGACGCCGGGCTCGGTGAGGATGTTTCGCGGCCGAAGCACGTCGGGCTCGATCTTGCGCCGCTAGTGGGCGACGTATACCCGGAGATACTGCTGGGCGTCGCCGAACGCCCGCCCGCTCCACACCGCGCGAAAGAGATGCTGGTGCGTGAGCACGCGCCCCGCGCTGGCCATCAGGACGCGGAGCAGCTCCCACTCGGTGCGCGTCAGGTGGATCGACTCGCCGCCGCGGGTGAGACTCCGCGCGGCGGCGTCGAGCACGAGGTCGCCGATGGCGATGCGACCGGCGCCGTTGGCCGCGGGCATCCGCCGCAGGAGCGCCCGGGCCCGCGCCTGCAGCTCCGCGGTGCTGAACGGCTTGGTCACGTAGTCGTCGGCGCCGGCATCCAGCAGCGCCACCTTCTCCTCGTCCGAGTGCCGCGCGGACAGCACCAGAATCGGCACACCCGACCAGGCGCGGATTTCCCGGCACACCTCCGCGCCGCTGATGTCCGGAAGCCCCAAGTCCAGGATGATCAAGTCGGGCCGCTCTGCCGCCGCCCGGTCGACTCCGGCAGTGCCGGTGGCCGCTTCGAGCACCTTCCCGCCCTCACCCTGAAAGGCGTGCTTGACGACTCGCCGGATCTGCGGCTCGTCGTCGATGACCAGGATGGTCGGCGGTGGCATGGGATGAGAGATAACGCGGGCTCCATCCCCGCGGAAGCCGGACTGCGTTCGCGGAGATGTCATGGCGTTCGCGGAAATTTCATGGCTTCCGCCGAAGTCTTTGCGCCGCGCTAGCGATCGGCTCCCGATATTCGCTCCAGGCAACGATGGGGCTCATTTCCTCACGGGAGGTTCGATGCGCCGGATCGGGGGGTTCGTATTGGTCGCCACGTTGGCGAGCGGGGGGCCGTGGAGCGCGGTGGCGTTCGCCCAGGGGACGGCACCGCAAGAGAGCTGGTTCAACAAGCTCACGTTCAGCGGGTACGTGACGGCCTCGTACACCTATGCCGTGCATCACGCCGACGGCGCGATTGTGGGACGGCTCTACGATCGCTTCCACGACCAGATCGAGATGAATGCCGCGAGCATCGCCGTGGAGAAGGCGGTCGCGACCGACAAATGGGACGCCGGGGCCCGGGTCGATCTGCTCTTCGGCGAAGACGCTCCGACGGTGCAGTCGGCCGGGCTCAACCTGGGCACGAACGGCGATCTGATCCAGGCCTTCGCCACGGTGAACATCCCTGCCGGGAACGGCAACTACGTACAGTTCAAGGCGGGAAAGATGGTGACCTTGATGGGGCTCGAGGTGATTCAGGACGTTCTCAACCCGAACCTCTCAGAGGGAAACCAGTTCATCTACTTCGAGAACTTCACCAACACCGGCCTGCGGATGGACGCCAAGGTGAGCCCGGTGGTCGATGTCGAGCTGGCGCTGATCGGTGGTTGGGACGTCGTCGCCGATAACAACACCAAGAAGTCGTTCATGGGGCGCCTCGGCTTGACCCTCACGCCCCGGGCCTCAGTGGCGCTCCTCGGCTACCTCGGCAACGAGAAGGCGGCGGTCGGCGGTGTGACGCCGAGCGGAAACCGCTACGGCGGGGAATTCCTGGTGACGCAGAAGGTGGGCTCGAAGGGGACGCTCTACGCGCAGGGGGACTACGGGCAGGAGAAGGATCTGCCGGCGGCGGGCTCCACCGCGAAGTGGTGGGCCGCCGGGGTGTGGGCCACCTACGACGTGACGCCCAAGGTCACCGTGGCCCTTCGAGGCGACTACGCGGATGACAGGGACGGCGTGCGGACCTCGGGGCTCTTCGGCTTCCCGGCGAACACGGGACAAACGTTCGGCGGCGGCACGCTCACGCTCAACGTCAAGGCTTGGCAGGGGGCGCTGATTCGGCCCGAGATCCGCTACGACCGCTCCAGCCTGCCCCTCTTCAACGGCGCGGCGGACCCGAAGAAGGACCAGGTCAGCTTCGCGCTGGGCGTATCGTATCTGTTTTGAGGCGCGCCAGCGGCACCGCGACCTGGTCGGCGAGGGCCTGCACGGTGCGCAGATCGGCCTGGGACAGCACGCGGTCGGGAGGATCGGCGCGGACGACGACCACGCCGAGCGAGCGGTTGGCCGTCTTGATGGGCACGACGGCCGCGTCCGCCTCGGCCGCGTGCGTGGTGCCCCTGCCGGCCGGCTCGCCGTGCTCGTACGCCCACACCGCCGCGACTCTCGTCTCGATGCTCCCCAACGCTCCGGCGGCCGGCCAATCGGCTTCGACGCCCCCAGCTCCGATACGATCGGTCAGGACGACGGTCGCCTCCCCGCCGGCCACTCGACCGATGTGCGTACGGGCGACGTCGAGAAGATCCTCGGTGCTTCCGGCGTCGGAGAGCGCGCGGTTCATCGCGTACAACGCCGCCGTGTGCCGTTCGCGCTCCTGCGCCTCCTCCGCCTGCGCTCGGATGCGAGCGGTCAGGCGGCCCATGATCAGCGCGACGACCAGCATGACGCCGAAGGTGAAGATGTAGCTCGTGTCGGCGACGCTGAAGGTGTAGTACGGCGGAACGAAGAAGAAATCGAACACGGCCGTGCCCAGCACCGCGGCCAGGATCGACGGGCCCTGCCGATAGCGCGCGGCGACGACCACCACCGGGAGCAGCAGCACCATCGCGACGTCCACGGTGTTGAGATACGACCGGAACGCGAGGCAGATGCCCGTCGCCGTCGCGACGACGGCGACGGCCAAGCCGTAGGGGATCAAACGCGTCCGAAGCTCGTCACGCCTGGCGTCCGCCAATTGCCCTCCGTCGTTGAGCACCCGCCAATTGTAGCGCGCGACCGCGATATGTCCTCACCGATGGCAACGCGCGCCGTGGAGCTCAGCGCTCCGCAACGCGAATCGGCAGCGTCACCATGGTCTTGCCGGCCCACTGCAACCGCTTCTGCACGGCGAGGGCGGTCTCGTTGTGCAAGACCCGCCTCCACCAAGTCTCCCGCTGAAAGATCACTTTGCCCGCAAAGAAGGTCGTCCGCGGGAAATCGCGGGCCAGCTCCAGACAGAGCCGCTCGGCCTCCGCCACCACCTCTGTTCCCACCGCCATGCGCGCCGTGGCCGGAATCCCCAGCTTGCAGGCCAGCGCGACGTATCGCGCCAACATCTCCTCGGTTCGCTTGCCAAGCTCCTCCACGCCGTGCTCGCCCTTGAACTCGCCCGAGTCGATCACCGCCACTGAGATGAAGACGAGATTGTGGAAGTATCCGGGGAACGCCCGGAAGATGTTCAGCACCGTGTGGATGCCGACGCCACCGTACGAGCTGACCAGAACGGCCGCCGTCGGCTTCTTCGAATCGAGGGGCCCGGCCGATGTTCCGGGCGCCGGCATCTGCGCTTCGGGCAGCTCGCCGAGCGAACGATAGAGTTCCGCGGTCTTGGCCCCAGCCGTCCGGTAGTGGCGCCGGATCCAGAAGCAGGCGGCGATCAACAGCGTGGTCACGACCACCGTCACCCACCCGCCCTGGCCGAATCGCTCGAACAGCATGATGCCCAGGATCGTGGCGCAGAGCGCGAAGCCGACCCCGAAGAGAACGAGGCGGCGCCGCCACTCGCGGCGCTCCCGATGGTGGAGCCAGAACCGCAACATCGCGAACATGGACAGCGAAAACGTGAGGAACACGTTGATGCTGTACATCACGATCAGGTGGCGCACGGCGCCGCCGGTGTAGAGCAAGGCCGCGAGGGCGGCCGCGCCCATGAGCACGATGCCGTTCTGTGTGGTGAGGCGCTCCGAGAGGGCGGCGAACCGATGCGGCACCCACGAGTCGATCGCCATGTTGGCCAATACTCGGGGGCCGTCGAGGAATCCGGCCTGCGCCGCGACGACGAGAAGCATCGCCTCCGAGAAGAGCGCGACCACGGTGAACGCCCCGCCGTAGGGCTTGCCGGCCGCGAGGCGCTCGATCAGCACGGCGTTCATCGTCTTGCCCTCGACCGGACCGATGTGCCAGATGAGATAGCAGAGCAACAGGCCGGACGCGGTGAACGCGAGGGAGGCGGCCATGTACAGCATGGTCCGCTTGCCGGTGCGAACTCTCGGCTCGCGCATGATGGGTAGGCCGTTGGACACGGCCTCGATGCCCGTGTAGGTGCCGCCGCCCAGCGAGTACGCGCGAACCAGGAGCAGCGCGAGTCCTCCCATGCCCAGCGTCGAGACGCCGTGCGCATAGCCGGCGCGAATGGTCTGGCTCGTGGTGGCCAGCTCCGGCAGATGGCCCAGGATGCCCCCGCCGATGATCAGCAGATGGGTGACGAGAAAGACCAGAAAGATGGGGAGGAGCGCCATCACCGATTCCCGGACGCCGCGGATATTGAGGATCGTCAGCAGCGCGATGAAGGCGATTTCGATCGGCAGCTTAGCCGCAACCCACGAGGGCGGCATGAAGCTGAAGAGCGCGTCACCAGCGGCCGCGAGGGACGTCGTGATCGTCAGCACGTAGTCGACGAGCAGCGCCGACCCGGAGACGACGCCGGCGCGCTCGCCCAGCAGCTTGGTGGCAACCACATAGCCGCCACCTCCGCTGGGAAATTCCTCGATGATGCGGCTATACGCGGCCGAAATCACCAGAACCGTGATCGCGACCAGCAGCATCAGGGCGAGCGCGAGATAGGTATGCTCGCCCAGGGCCCGGAACGCCTCTTCCGGGCCGTACGCCGACGACGAAAGCCCGTCCGCGCCGAGCCCGACCCAGGCGAGGAACGGAATCAGGGCGAGCCGATGGAAGAGGCTTTGGTCGCGAAGGTCCCGCGGCTTGCCGATGAGAACGCGGCGCATCCGCCCGCCGAACGTCGGCGGGGGTGCGTCGGGGTCCTCGGCGCTCTTCGGCGCAGTGACGGGCACTTTGTCGCGCTCCAATGTGACCGGGGCCTGGGGATAGACCGGGGGAATCTACGCGGGTGTCCCCCGGCGTGCTGTGTCTGTTCCGGACGGCGCGCGTCCCAGCGCATCCTGCAGTGCGTCCCCCAGCAGCGTGCATGCCACGACCACCAGGACCAGCGCGATTCCCGGCGCTGCCGCCACCCACGGCGCGTTGATCAGCGCGTCGCGGCCCGACGCGATCATGTTGCCCCACGACGGGGCTGGCGGTTGGACCCCAAGGCCCAGAAACGACAGACCGGCCTCCAGCATGATCGCGTTGCCCATACCGAGGGCCGCGGCCACGATCACGGGCGTGAGCGCGTTCGGGAGCAAGTGCCGGCGAAGGAGCCGGGCTCGACTCGCCCCGAGGGCCACGGCCCCCTCGGCGAAAGGCCGGACGATCAGGCGCCGCATCTCGCCGTGGACCAGTCGCGCCACGGTCATCCATCCCGTCCCGCCCAGCACCAGAACCACCAACGTCACGCTCGGCGACCAGAGGGCGGCCAACAGTAACAGCAGCACCACCCGGGGCAGCGCCAGCGCAAAGTCGGTGATACCGAGCAGAACGGTCGCGAGCGGTCGCCGCGCTACGCCGGCGAGCGCGCCCACCAGCACGCCGATCGTCACCGAGATCAGCACCGCGAGCGCTCCGACACCGAGCGACACCCGCGCGCCGAACGCCAGCCGAGTCCACACGTCGCGGCCCAGCCGATCGGTGCCGAGCAGGTGAAAGACGCCGTAGTGGTCGACGCTTCCCGGGAAGAGGAAGCGCGTGGCGACGACGTCCCGCTGGAGCGCCGGATCCCCGCCGCTCACGAGCGGCGCCAGCACGGCGAGAACGACGAACCCGACGAGAAGCCCCGCGCCGAACGCCCCGCGCGGATCGCGCAGGAGCCGCCCACTCACAGACTCAGACCGCATCCTGCCCGCGCACTCTCGGGTCGGCCCAGGCCACGAGCAGTTCGGCCAGCAGGTTGCCGGCGACCACGAGCATGGCGCTCACCGCGGTCGCAGCGAGCACCACCGGATAGTCCCGCGCCTGCACCGCCTCGACCAGCACCCGACCCACGCCCGGCCACGCGAAGATCGCCTCGACAAACACGGCACCGGAGAACAGCGCCGGCAGCGAGAGGCCGAGCAACGTCAGCACCGGGACCAGCGCGTTGCGGA
>JBGPVE010000174.1:0-6109 GCA_041491545.1 Gemmatimonadota bacterium
CGGGCTCAGAACGTTTTGGGAGGTGACGGCGCTCCACGGCGGCGAGCGGCTTGAGCGTGTGACCATCGGCAACAACAAGACCAAGGTCGAAGAGACGCTCGAGATCGACGCCGTGATTCCGCTTCTCGGATTCCATTCCGACTTGGGCGCGATCAAGGACTGGGGGCTCGATACCGAGAAAGCAGACATCAAAGTGGACCAGGTCATGTCCACCAATGTGCCCGGCATCTACGCCGCTGGCGACATTACCAGCTATCCCGGCAAGCTCAAGCTGATCGCCACCGGCGCCGCCGAGGCGTGCATCGCGGTGAACAACGCGGTGCATCTCATCAATCCGAAAGCCAAGGTCAACCCCGGTCACTCGTCGAACCTGGCCATCTTTGGCCAAAAGGACGATTGAGGGCGCCGCCCTTCACTACACCATTTTCGGTCTGAGGAAGAACCGCAGCACCGCCTGCCCCGGCGCCAGCTGATCGATCTCCAGGCCGAGCACGCCGCTCTTTGGGAAATCGATGGCGACGCCGTCGGTCGCGCCGGTGAGAAGAAGCGCTCCCAACTCCTCCATCCATGGCGAGTGTCCGACCAGCGCCACCGTTCCGGTGGCGCCACTCGAGGCGATGTCGCCGGTGAGTTGGTCGAGGTCGGGATCCGTGGCAAGCGCGCGGGAAGGAATAGGGGAACGGCCCAGCGCCAGCTCACGGTCGAGGATCTCCGCCGTCTGGGTGGCGCGCGTCCACGGACTCGCCAGTACCGCTTCAGGGATAAGCTCCAGCTCGCGCAGCGCTCTGGCCATTCGCGTTTGGGTCTTGCGGCCTTTGTCGGTGAGCGGACGATCCCGGTCATCCGGCCATTGCGCCGGGTCGCGATCGCCGGCGTGAGCATGTCGAACCAAGAGCAGCAGCATGGTCAGCGCCTCGCGGTCCAGCCCTTTGCGATATCCACCACGATGCTGTCGAGCTCCGCGATCATCGCCCGGCTCGGGAGTGTGTGGTGGTTGGCCAGCAGGGAAAAGGTAATCGCACGGTCACCCGCCAGCTCCACATACCCCGCCAGGCCGTTGACCCGCGCTATGCTGCCCGGTTTGGCGACGACGCGACCCTCGATCGGCGTGCCAAGAAAGCGCTGCCGGAGCGAGCCGCGGGCGCCCGATCGAGGGAGTGCCTGGCCGATCGTGGCGTATCGCGGGTGGTGGCGGATGAATCGGAGCACCTGGGCCAGGGCGAGCGGGCTCAGCAAGTTGGTCGTCGCGAGGCCGGCGCCGTCCGTGAGCGCGATCTGCGTGGAATCGACGTGAATCGAGTCGATCAGGAATCGCCGCTCGACCTGGAGCCCCTCGCTCCACGATCCCGACTTGCCGAACTGCCGGCCGAGCTGCTTGATGAGCATCTCGGCGAACCAATTCTGACTGCTGTTGAGGATCGGGAAGACCCAGTCCTTGAGGGGTCGTGACGTGATCTCGGCCAAGGGGGGCTGGAGTCGTGCCGCGCGGTAGAGCATCGAGTCCGTCGTCGAGCGGGTGGTGCCGCGGACGGCGACGTCGGCCTCGGCGAGGGCCACGCGAAAGGCGCGGGCCGTGTACAGGTTGGGATCGGGGAGCGCAAAATGCTCGGTGAGTCCCCGCGAGCTCTGCGCGACCTGACCCTGGGCCCAGACCCGACGCGTGCCGGGGTCCCGGAAGAAGTCGATGGTCGTTCCCGTATCGCCGGGGACGGTGACCGTGCGGTTCTCAAGCGTGATCTCGGCAAACGGAGGCGCGACGCCGATCTGTGCCGGTGCGCCGACCGCGGCGCCCGCGTTCCAGCTGAGGTCGACGCTGTTGTCATTGAAGCCCAAGCCCGAGACCGGCGCCGCATACCACCAGTTGAGATCGTACGCTTCCCAAGCGGGATGCACCAAGGTCGGCTCGAAGTAGCTCCCGTCGCCTACCACGTCGCCGGCGACGGTGCGGACGCCCCGCGCTCTGAGCGAGTCGACCAGCCGCCGGAGCGGCGCCGCCGGGTCGGGCTCGCATGCACCGGCGCGCACCGTGTCGAGGCCGTAGCAGCGGTGGCTGAACGTCGGATCGCCGCGGCCATAGAGGATCAGATCCCCCTGGAGCGTACCATTCACCAGCGGGCCGGTGGCGTACACGCTCGTCTTCACCGTCCAGTCCGGCGACAACTTTGCCGCGGCCACGGCGCTCACGACCAGCTTGGCCGTGCTCGCCGGAATGAACATCCGGTCGGCGTTTCTTCCGTAGATCAGCTTCCCGCCATCGTCCAGCACCGCGATACCCCAGAGGTGATGGTCGAACGGCGCGGCGTCGAGGCGAGCATCGAGGGCCTTCGCGAGTTGCTTCGACTGGGCGGAAAGACCGGGGGCCGCGTACGTCATCGCAGCGGCGGCCAGACCTATCGCGGTAAGGCGAAGGCGAAGGCGCGGGGCACGGGCGGCGACGCTGCGTCGGTCAGTCATATGCGACCCGCGGATCGGCCTTGGCGTACAGGAGATCGGCCAGCAGGTTCACGAGGACGAAGACCAGGCTCAGGAAGAGAATGCTGCCCTGCACGGCGGGCAGATCCCGCTTCTCGATGGCGGTGAGCACGTAGCGACCGACGCCCGGCCAGGAGAAGATCGTTTCGGTCAGGATCGAGCCGGTGAGATAGCTGCCGAAGTCGAGACCGAGCACGGTGAGCACGGGCAGCAACGCGTTGCGAAAGCCATGGTGGAGCACGACGCGGGCTTCGCCCAGGCCCTTGGCTCTGGCGGTGCGCACGAAATCGCTCTGGAGCACCTCCTGCATCGCCGCTCGGGTCATGCGCGACAGGAACGCGACGGACCGCATCCCGAGGGTGAGCGCGGGCAAGATCAGATAGATCAGCCCGCCATAGCCCGAGGGAGGCAGCCACCGGAGCGTGACCGCGAATACGAGGATCAAGAGGAGGCCGACCCAGTAGACCGGAAACGAGACGCCGAGATATGCGGTGAGCGCGCCCAGCCGGTCGGCCCAGCCGCCGGGCCGCCACGCGCCGAGTATTCCGATCGAGACGCCGACCAGCGTGGCGAAGAGCATCGCCGCGCCGGCGAGCCGAAGCGTCGCCGGAAATCGGCCGAGTAGATCACGCAGAATGGGCCGGCGGGTGATGTACGAGGTGCCGAGGTCGCCCCGAAGCACACCGCCCAGATAGCGCGCGAACTGTATCGGCAGCGGATCGTCGAGGTGAAGCTCCGCCCGAAGGCGGGCCAGCGTCGCGGGGTCGGCGCGTTCCCCCACCATGGCCTGCACCGGATCTCCCGGTGCCACATACAGCAGCAAGAAGGTGACGAGCAGAACACCGAACAGGGTGGGGACCAACAAAGCCAGCCGGAGCGCCAAGAACCGCGTCATTTGATCCGCCGCACGTCGGTCCAGCGCTGTCCGTTGAAGATGGCCGGGACCTTCCAGCCGGTCAGCTCCGGTCGTAGCGCCCAGAGATCCACCGGAAACCAGAGAAAAATCCAGGGCGCCGCCTCGAACACCCGCCGGTCGATCTCGCGGGCGAGCTCGGCCTTTTCTCGATCGCTCCGGGTCGAGCGGGCCCGGAGAATCAGGCTGTCGAGCGTCGGATCTGCGAGGTATGCGTAGTTTCCGCCCGCGCCCGTGTTGCGCGAGTGAAAGAGTGGATAGTTGAAATTTTCGGGGTCGGGGTAGTCGGCGTACCAGTCGGTGAGGAACAGGTCGGCCTCCCCGTTCCGGGCTGCCGCGCGCGCGCTCGCGGCATCGCGCTCGACGATCTCGACGGCGATTCCCACCTGAGCCAAGCTCTGTTGGACGGCCTGCGCGATGCGGGCATACTCCGGCCGCGGCGATCGCCAGAGCTTGAGTGAGAAGCCACCCGGAAAGCCCGCCTCGGCGAGCAGTCGCTTGGCCTCCGCCGAGTCGTGACGGTATGGGGCCCGAGCCGAATCGTGGCCCAGGATGCCCGGCGGAATCGCGCCGGCGGAGCGCACGCCGCGGCCCGACATGATCGTGCTGAGAAAAGTCTGCACGTCTACCGCCAGGTTCAAGGCGCGGCGGACCCGCACGTCGCGGAGCGGTCCGCGGGTGGTGTTGATCGCAATATAGAGATCGCGCAGCGCGGGCCGGCGCTGCAGCTCGGCGCCGTGGCGCGCTTCCCATTCGTGGGTTTCACCCACGGGAATCTCGGCCACGCTCAGCCGACCCGACTCGTACTCCGCCGCCCAGGTCAGCGGCTCGGGGATGATCCGAATTCGAAGCGAGTCCATCTTCGGCGTCCCGCCCCAATAGGTCGGATTGCGGCTCAGGACGATAGCATCGTCGTGGGACCAGGAGACGAAGCGCCAGGGCCCGCTCCCGATCGGGTGTTGGTCGAAATCCGCGGGCGTCGGGGTGGGTACGATGGCCGCGACCGGCATCGCGAGGAGCTTTGGGAAGATGTTGAGCGGCTCCTCGAGCGTGAGCACCAGCGTGGAGTCGTCTCGCGCGACGATGCCCTCGACCGTCCGGCTCTTGCCGTCGGCGTAAGCGCGCGCGCCCCGAATGGGATAGAGGGGCCAGCTGCGGCCGCCGGACGATCCAGGGGCGAGCGCGCGAAGCAGGGACGCCTGGACCTCGCGCGGGCCGATCGGTCGGCCATCGTGGAACGTGGCCCCCCGGCGAAGATGAAAGGTGAAGGCCAGCCCCCCGGCATCGCTCTCCCAGCTGCGCGCGAGCCCGGGCACGAGTGCACCATCCGGGTCGAACTGTGTCAGATTGTCGAAAAGGAGTGTGGTGACCTCGCCCGTGGGGACGTCGGTGGAGAAGGCCGGATCGAGTGAGCGGGGGTCCTGCGAGAAGTAGTATTGCAGGGTGGACCCGCCGCCATCGGGGCCGCCGCAGGCAGCGAGCAAGAGCAATCCGGCGATCAGCGTTCGGCGCATGGAGAGGCGGGGGCGGACGGGAGGACCGGTCGAACGTTGACACCGAGGCGTAAGGCGGTCAAACTACCGAGCTTAGAGCACGACGTCAATCGCTGACCGGAGGCCCGGACCCGGTCCATCTCCCCCGGAGTGCCGCATCTCGAGTTCCCCGTGTCGCCTTGCCTGGCCGGCGCTCTCGCATCGTCTGCTTCCGCTTCTCGCCGGTTGGCTCGCGCTTGCCCCGTTGTTGGCGGCTCAGGAGTCCCCGCGCGTGGTTCGCCAACTCAAGTTCGAGGGCAACAGCGCGATCGACAAGACGACACTGCAGAACGCGATCGGCACGACGAGCTCGAGCTTCTTCGCGACCAGCGGTCTCGTTCGCTGGATCGGGCTCGGCGAGAAGCGCTACTTCGACGAGCTGGAGTTTCGCCGCGACGTGCTCCGGATTGCGGTGCTGTACAAGCGGAGCGGCTATTCCGACGTCAAGATCGACACGCTGGTGCGCCGCACCAACGGGAATGTCTACATCACCTTCCGCATCAAGGAAGGCCCCCCGATCCTGGTCGATTCGTTGGCGGTAAGCGGGCTCGACTCGCTTCCCGAGGGCACGCGCCGGGGCGTGCTGGTCGATCTGCCGCTGCGCCAGGGGCATCCGTTCAATCGGTTTCTGATGCAGGGTAGCGCCGACTCCATCGAGCAGCGCCTGGAGAACCGGGGCTATCCCGAGGCGAAGGTCTTTACCGGGTTCGAGAGCAATCAAGAGCATCATACGGCAATCGTGACGCTCGATGTACAGCCCGGCGGCCGGGCCGTCTTCGGTGCGGTGCGGGTCGAGGGCACCCAGCGGCTCGACCCGGTCGTCGCGCAGAATCTACTCCAGGCGCGCACGGGGCGGCGGTTCTCCGAGGATGCGCTCTTGCAAAGCCAACGCAACCTGTACAAGAGCGATCTCGTCAGCTCCACCACCGTGACGATCGATTCCGCGCACTATTCGGCGGGCGCGGACTCGGTCCCCGTCCTCGTCCGCCTCACCGAGAGCAAGCCATATCGCGTCCGCGCCGGCATCGGGTACGCGACCCAGGAGTGCTTTCGTACGTCCGCCGGCTGGACCATTCGAAACTTTCTGGGGTCGGGGCGACTGCTCGAGCTCTCGGGGAGGATGTCACGGCTCGGCGTCGGGCGGCCGTTCGATTTCGGCTTCGACAACAACATCTGCCGAGGGTCGCGCGAG
>JBGPVE010000175.1:0-6066 GCA_041491545.1 Gemmatimonadota bacterium
AACTCGGTGTCGACGCCGTTCGGGATGATCTCCCAGTTCGCGCGGAAATACTGGGCGTGGGCCTCCACCACCGGCTGGCTCACGGCGATCGTGGCGTCGTGCCGGTCGAGCCAACGCTGTACCGGATACTGGAGCACGCGGTAGAGGTGCGTGCGGCGAAACCAGGAGTGGAAGGTGGCGACCAGGGGCAGCCCGAGATCCCACGCGGCGAAGGGCGCCACGGCACCCAGCACCGGGGTAAGCCCCCCGTGGACATGCACCACGTCGATTTGCTCCTGCCGAAACAGATCCCGGAGCTGGCGCCTGAGACCCCAGCCGGTCGTGATCCGGGCGAAGGAGCCGCCGCTATAGACCACGCGGCTGGTGCCGATCCGCCGCACGAACGGCTCGTCTTGCGCATACTCATGCGCGTCGGGGGTCCGCTCGGGCATCTTCATGTTCGCGGTGACCACGATGGTCGGATGCCCGTTGGCGTTGTAGAACTTCGCCAGGTTGTGCACGTGCTCCGTGATGCCACCGAGATGGGGATAGTAGAACTCGGTGACGAGAGCGATACGCATACCCTTAGACCGCCTTTCTCAGGTGCGAGCCTGCATGGGCAAGAAAGTGGCCACTGCCAAATGGCCCAACCGGCTCGAAAATCTGGACTTGACCCCCGGAAACGCTCCCCGGCCGTGGTGCCGTGGGACTTTCTGTCGCAGAAGGATGTACGCGGTCGCGCCAGAATGTCCAGCAAGCGGCGCTCGGAAATGGCTTTGGAGCGCGCCTGGCGCGTTCGTCGCCACCCCAGGCATCTTCCTGACGTGCTCCTACCAACGCTCGTCGCCACGCTGAAGGGTTACACCCGGCAACAATTCGCCGCGGACCTCGGGGCTGGGGCCATGGTGCGCATCGTGACCATTCCACTCGCGGCCTGAGCCTCGGATCGCCTCGATGGGTCTCGAGCACCTCCTTGCGCGATACGGTCTCTTGGCGGTTCTCCTGGGCACGGCGCTCGAAGGTGACCTCTCGATGGTCCTTTCCGGCGTGCTGGCCCACCAGGGCTACTTTCCGTTTCCCCTGGCACTGGGCGCGGCCGCTCTCGGTGCGTTCGTCGCCGACTGTTGCTGGTACTTCGTCGGCCGAACCCATTCGGAGCGCTTCCGGTCCGGGTCGCTCTACCGCCGGGTGGGGCCGCGCATCGAGCGCGTCGCTCGCCGATTCGGCGCCTGGCAGCTCCTGGCGGCGCGGTTCGTCTACGGTACCAAGAACGCCAGCATGCTGTTCTGGGGACTGCACGGGTTGCCGGTCCTTCGCTTCGTCCTCGTGGACGCGCTCAGTTGCCTGCTCGGCGCCAGCTTTTTCGCGGGAATCGGCTACCTGGTGGGAAATGGGGCCGACGCCCTGCTCGGCAAGGTGAAGCGATTCGAGTTCGTGCTGCTCGGTGCGGTCGTCGTCGCCGTCATCGTGCTGTTGCTCATCCGCGGGCTGGCGCGCCGCCGCGCACCCCCGGTAGACGAAGCGGTATGAGCTTGCCTCCACTCTAGGGCCTGGCGACCTTTCAGCATGATTGCGGACGGCCTGCTCGCCGAGTTGCTCGAGGGACGAACTGCGGCCGTCGCGCGTGCGATCTCGATCGTCGAGAACGCCCGTCCGGGCTTCGAGCGGCTGCTGGCCGGCGTTCATCCCAGGCTGGGCCGCGCTCGTCGGATCGGGCTCACCGGACCGCCGGGTGCCGGCAAGTCCACACTCGTCGAGCGTCTGGTCGCGGCCTATCGGGCGCGCGGGCTTTCGGTGGCCGTGGTCGCGGTGGATCCGACCAGTCCTTTCTCCGGCGGCGCCCTCCTGGGCGACCGCATCCGGATGGAGTCCGTCGCGCTGGATCAAGGGGTATTCATCCGGTCGATGGCCAGCCGCGGATCGCTCGGGGGCTTGGCGACGACCACGCGCGAAGTGTGCGACCTGCTCGACGCCGCGGGGTTCGCCCGCATCGTCGTCGAAACCGTGGGCGTCGGCCAATCGGAGCTCGACGTCGCGCGGATGGCCGACTCCACGGTGCTCGTGCTGGTGCCCGAATCGGGTGATGGAATTCAAACGCTCAAGTCGGGCATCATGGAAGTGGCCGATCTCTTCGTCGTCAACAAAGCCGATCGCCCCGGCGCGGAGAAGCTACGCCAGGAGATCGAGGTCACCCTGGGCATTCGGCGCGGGAACGCGTACCGCAACGTGCCGGCCCATCACGGAAGGCGGAAGGATGGGCCGACCCCTGCCGATGCCGGCAAGACCGTGGGGCGGACGCCCCAACCGGACGCGTGGGAGCAGCCCGTCCTGCTCGCCAGCGCGGCCAAGGGTGAAGGCGTCGGCGCGCTGATCGAGGCGCTCGATACCCATCACGAGTGGTTGAGCCGCTCGGGTGAGCTCGATCGGCGGCGTCGGCGCCGCTTGGCCGAGCGGACCCGCGAAGTCGTGGATCGCGGCGCGCGGCGGTGGATCTGGGAGGACACCCAGGCTGAGCGGGTGCTCGAGAGCCGACTCGACGAGTTGGCCGACGGGCGCATCAGCCCCTACGAGCTGGCGGCGGAGATCCTCGACGGACTCAGGCAGGGGGAGCGGGTATGACCACCTGGCACCTCGACTCGACGGGCGACAAGACGGCGGCCGAGCGGCTGGCGGAACAGGAGCGTGAGCTCGAGCGCCTGCGGGCTGAAGTGCGCGCCTGGCGTGCGGGGGCGCTGGCGCAGCCGGTTCGGGATGATGCCGACTTCACCACCGTGTCGGGCCGCGCGCTCGAGTTGGTCTACACCTCGGCCGATTTGCCACCGACCCCCGCCCACGTCGTGGATCTCCCCGGCGAATACCCGTACACCCGCGGGATTCACGAGACGATGTATCGCGGGCGGCTCTGGACCATGCGCCAGTTCGCCGGGTTCGGGACCGCGGAGGACACCAACGAGCGCTACAAGTTCCTGCTTTCGCGCGGTCAGACCGGCCTGTCCGTGGCGTTCGACTTCCCGACGCTCATGGGCTATGACTCGGACCACGCGCGCTCCGAGGGTGAGGTCGGCAAATGCGGCGTGGCGATCTCGAGTCTGGCCGACATGGAGACGCTGTTCGACGGGATCCCGCTGGGCCAGGTCTCCACCTCGATGACGATCAACGGCCCCGCGGCGATTCTCTTCTGCTTCTACGTCGCCGCCGCCGAGAAGCAAGGCGTCCCGCTCGATCGCCTGCGCGGCACCATCCAGAACGACATCCTCAAGGAGTACATGGCGCAGCACGCCTGGATCTTCCCGGCGGAGCCCGCGCTCAGAGTCATCGTGGATCTCTTCCAGTGGGCCGCCGAGCACACCCCGAAGTGGAACACGATCTCGATCAGCGGCTATCACATCCGCGAGGCGGGCTCGACCGCGGCGCAGGAGCTGGCCTTCACCCTGGCCAACGGCTTCTGCTACATCGAGCACGGCATGGCCCGCGGACTCGATGTCGATCGCTTCGCGCCGCAGCTCTCGTTCTTCTGGGACGTGCACAACGATTTCTTCGAGGAGATCGCGAAGCTCCGCGCGGCGCGGCGCATCTGGGCGCGGATGCTGCGGGAGAAGTACGGCGCGCGGGACCCCCGCAGCTGGAAGATGCGGTTCCACTGTCAGACGGCCGGCGTCACCCTGACTGCACAGCAGCCGATGAACAACGTGGTGCGCGTCGCCTACCAGGCGCTCGCGGCGGTGCTGGGCGGCACCCAGTCGCTGCACACCAACGCGCTGGACGAGACGCTCGCGCTGCCAACCGAGGAGTCGGTGCGGATCGCGCTGCGCACGCAGCACATCCTCGCCTATGAGACCGGGATTCCCAACGTCGTGGATCCGCTCGGCGGCTCGTACTTCGTCGAGGCGCTCACCGATGGGCTCGAGCGCGAGGCCGAGGGACTGTTCGCGGAGATCGAGGCGCAGGGCGGAGTCGTGCGCGCCATCGAGTCTGGCTGGTTCCAACGCCAGATCGCGCACTCCTCGGCGCGGTTTCAGGCGGAGGTGGAGCAGGGCCGCCGCTTGATCGTGGGAGTCAACGAGTTTGTGGAAGACGGAGAGCCACCGGTCGAGATCCTCAAAGTGGGGGAGAACGCGGAGCGGACCCAGCGGCACCGGCTCGGGCAAGTCCGGGCCTCTCGCGATCAGGCGCTCGTGACTCGGCGGCTCGAGGCCCTCAAGACCGCGGCCGCCAACGAACAGAACATCATCCCCGCCATGCTCGATTGCGCGCGCGCCTACTGCACGCTGTTCGAGATCCGGCGCGTCCTGGAAGAAATTTATGGGAGTTATCGTGAGCCGGTCTTCTTCTAAGCTCGCGCGTGCGCCAGTCGTCGCGGAACAGCTCAAGCATCTCACTCGGGTCGATGCCGGACGTCATCGGGTGGTGAGCTGTTACCTCAAGCTCGAGCCGAGGGACCGGGCCCGCGGCAAGTATCTGATCAAGATCAAGAATCGGGTCAAGTCGGTCGTCACCGCGCTTCCGCGGCTCGACCTCGATCGGGCGGTGCAAGAGGAGGTGGCGCGCGATCTCGATCGCGTGGTCCAGCACCTCAAGAGCCCCGGAAATCTGCCGTCCACGCAGGGCGTCGCGATCTTTGCCTGTGAGGGCATCGGGCTGTTCGAGGCGTTGCCGCTCCCGCTGGTCTATCGCTCACGGCTCGGTGTCGATCGGACGCCGCTCGTGCGGGAGTTGGCTTCGATCGAAGACGAGTTCGGCCGCATTCTCACCGTGGTGCTCGACCGCACCAGCGCGCGGTTCTTCGAGGTGTCGGCCAACGAGGCCACCGAGCTGCCCGGCCTGCGTGCCGACAACACGCGAGGCGGGCGCTTCCACGGCGATCAGAGCGGTCCCGGGTGGGGCGAGCACGGCTACAACAACCGGATCCGCCAGGAAAAGCAGCGCCACTACGAGGCGATCGCGCGGGAGCTCTTCGCCCTCGACCGGCGGCGTCCGGTGCACGGCATCGTGCTCGCCGGCACCGGGACGGAGGCCGGCGCGGTGCAACCGTTTCTCCACGCGTACCTCGCCGAACGGATGATGGGCACTACCAAGCTCAACCCCAAGGACGCCAACCCCGCCACGGTGCACTCGGCGACGCTCGCGGTGCGCGAAGCGTGGGCCCGGGCATCGGAGCGCGCCCTCGTCGCCCAGCTTACCGAACGCGAAGGCGAGGGCTGGGCGGTGAACGGTATCGCACCTTCGCTCCGGGCGCTGGCGCAGGGACAGGTGCGCGCGCTGCTGGTGCATGCCGACGCGAGCGAGCCCGGCTTTCGCTGCGCCGATACCGGCCGGCTCGCGCTCATCGAGCGCGAGTGTCACGACGAGGGCGAGCCGCTTCCCGTGCTCGATGTGGTCGACGATGCCATCGAAGAAGCGCTCCGCCAGCGTGTAGACGTCAACGTCGTGTACGAGCCCGAAGCCTGTCGCGCGATCGCCGGCCTCGCCGGCCTCCTCCGATTCCGCTGATGATGCCAAAGCCGACTCCCACTCCGTCGTTCGCTCGTCCCATCCGCGTCCTCGTCGCCAAGCCCGGCCTCGACGGGCACGACCGCGGCGCCAAGGTCGTCGCCGCCGCGCTGCGTGACGCCGGTATGGAGGTGGTCTACACCGGCTTGCATCAGACGCCCGAGATGATCGCGGCCGCCGCCGTGCAGGAGGACGTGGATGTGGTGGGGCTGTCGATCCTCTCCGGCGCCCACATGACGCTCTTTCCGAGAGTGCGTCAGCTGCTGGTCGAGCAGGGACGTCCGGACATGTTGATCACCGGCGGCGGCATCATCCCGAAGGACGACATGGAGGCGCTGCAGGCCCAGGGGGTCGGCCGGCTGTTCGGCCCCGGCACGTCCACCTCCGACCTGATCGAATACATCCGGAGCTGGGCTCTGTCCCACCTCGCGTCTTGACCGCTTCGACAACTCCCGGCAAAGCCGGCCGGCTGCGCGCGCTCACTGACGAGTATCGCCGTCTCGCTGCCCAACTGCAGCAGGGCGGCGGCGCGGAGCGCGTGGCGAAGATGCACCAGCAGGGCAAACTCTCGCCGCGGGAGCGGGTCCAGCGGGTGCT
>JBGPVE010000176.1:0-6063 GCA_041491545.1 Gemmatimonadota bacterium
CACACCGCCGCCGCCGTGCACCTCGGCTCCACGGGGGCGACGCTGCTTCTGAGCGGGACGTTCGCCGGCGTACTGGTTGCCGCGGTCGCGGCCTGGCTGCTGCTGGCGCCGATCGTCTCGTACTACCGGCGCGGTGGGCTCGCGATGGCGAGCGCATTCGCCGCCATCCTCCTCATGCTCGTCTGCATGCCCGTCCACCAGCTGCTCGGCCAGGCCGGGTTGCTCGGACTCGCCGTCCTGGCCTTGTGCGGCGCGCTCGTCCTTGGCTGGCAATCCCGACGTGTGGCCATCGCGAGGAGCGAATAGGCGACCGTGACCCCCCGACTTGCCGTGCTCGACCTCGGCCGCCGGCGCTACGGCGAGGTGCTCGAGCTGCAGCGCGATCTGGTCCGCCGCCGTCTGGCCGGTGAGCTGACCGACGATCTATTGATCCTGGTGGAACACGAGCCGGTGGTCACGCTCGGGCGGGGCACGCGGACCGCAAGCCTGCCGCTTTCGCCCGCGGAGCTGGCTCAGCGCGGCGTCGAAGTGCACGAGGTCGAGCGGGGGGGAGACGTGACCTGGCACGGTCCGGGTCAGTTGGTGGGATATCCCATCTTCGACTTGACCGGCCACCGCCCAGACCTCCACTGGTATCTGCGCCAGCTCGAGGCCGCCCTCATCGCCGCCCTCGACCGCCTGGGGATTCCGGCGGAGCGGAACCCCGGCCTCACGGGCGTATGGACCCGCGGCCGCAAGATCGCGAGCATCGGAATCCACGTAAAGCGCTGGGTCACGCTGCACGGTTTCGCGCTCAACGTGACGGCGGACCTCGCCGGCTTCGGGCTGATCGTCCCATGCGGCATCGAGGGAGTCGTCATGACGACTGTCGCGCGGGAGCGTGGGAGTCGGGACGAGGCGGCCGTGCTGTGGACCGAGACGCGGCAGGCGGTCATCGAGGAAATGGCGCGGGCGTTCGACCGGAGGCCCGTGATGAGCGCGCTCGAGCGCGATGGAACGCTGGCCCTGGAACCGGCGTTATAGGCGCGCAAGGCAGAAGCGCGCCGCCTCATCAGGAGTCTCCCGTATGCCCCGATCCGATCGCCTGCCGCCCGGACAGATCGAAACCCGGAAGTGGCCTGTTCTCCACTATGGCAACGTGCCCCGGGTCGATCTCGCCGCCTGGCGATTTGAGGTCAGGGGAGCGGTCGAGAATCCGATCGCCCTCACCTGGCAGGAGTTGATCGCGCTTCCCCGCCAGACGACGCTCTGCGATATCCACTGCGTGACTCGCTGGAGCCGATATGACAATCTGTTCGGGGGCGTGCCGGTGCGGACGATTCTCGAGCGGGTGCGCCCCAAACCGGAAGCACGGTTCGTCGTGGTGCGCGCGGAACAGGGATACACCACCAACGTGCCGCTGGAAGACCTGGACCGGCCCGACAACCTCCTGGCCCTGGAGCACGGCGGGGAACCGCTCACCGCCGAGCACGGCGGCCCGATCCGGCTCCTGGTGCCGCACCTCTATCTGTGGAAGAGCGCTAAGTGGTTGCGTGGATTCGACTTCGTTGCAGAGGACGAGGCCGGATTCTGGGAGCGGAACGGTTACCACATGCGGGGCGATCCTTGGGCGGAGGAGCGTTACGGCCGGCCCGACTATAGCCGGATGCGCCGGGGCCCGAGAGGGTAGGCCCCCGTTGCCTTTAGGGCGCCGATTGATCATCCTCAGTGCATGGCAGATGTATCCCGGCGACCACCGGCGGAAACCCAGGCGGATCAGCGCATCGCGGAGATCCTGAGGGCGGCCGAGAGCTGGTCGAAAGAGGCGCCGTCCGCATTGTTTCCAGCCATCCGCGCGGTGTGCATTCGGCTGGCGGAGATGGTGGCCGACCAACGTCACTACCTCACGCCCCTGCCCGAGCCGCAGGAGTCGGAGCGGCGTGGCGTGTTGATCCTGGTGGCCGATCGGCTCCGCTCGCCGGCCGTCACCACTGGGCTGGAGCAGCACCTCAAGGCGCTCGAGGAGATGGAGCTTCGCTCCACCGGATCGTGGGCGACGGTCGATTCCGCGCAGACCGAGTGGATCACCACCGCGATCCGATACCTGGAGCGATGCGCGGCGCGGCTGCCCGCGGACGGGCGTCCCGACCCCTATTGGGCCGATGACGTCGTCGCGGGCATCATCGCTTCGGTGCGAGCCTTGATCGGGGTGGACGAGTTGCATGCGCGCACCGAGGCCCGCTACTCGGGCCCCGTGCGCCGAGACAACCTGCCGCCGGAGACTTAAGGGGCCGCGGCCGCCTCTACTGCTTCTTTCTCTTCGCCGTCTGCCACCCGTCCCGCCGTTGTGCTGGCGAATCGCTCGAAGAACCGCGCGAAGATCTCGATCCCGCTCCACAGCTGATCCAGGTCGAGCTTCTCATTGGGAGAGTGAAGCCCATCGTCCGGGAGGCTGATCCCGGTGAGCAGCACCGGCGCGCCCGAAAGGCCGAGATCGGGCACGATCGGGATCGATCCCCCGCCCCGCACGTGCACCGGCTTACGACCGGTGACTTCCTCGTAGGCGGCGTCGAGCACGGCGAAGACAGGGTGGCTGGTGTCGATCCGGACCGGATCGCCCCCGTGCAGCGGGTGAACCTCCACTTCCGCATACTTCGGCGCAAGATCGGCCACGGCCCGAGCGAGCTGCTTCTGCACCTTGTGGTACCGCTGGCCCGGGACAAGGCGGAGGCTCACCTTCGCGGTCGCTTGCGCGGGGATGACGGTCTTGGCGCCCGCGCCGACGAATCCGCCCTTGATCCCGTGAATCTCGAACGTGGGTAAGGCCCACACCCGCTCGAAGACACTGTGCGTCTTGAGCCCGGTGAGCGCCTTCGCCGTGACCTCGTGCTGCAGGAACTCCTTCTTGTCGAACGGCAGCTTGTTCCAGGCCTTGAGCTCCGCCTTGCTGGGCGGCTCGACGTCCTTGTACAGCTTCGGAATCTTGATCTCGCCGTCCTCGTCTTTGAGACCGCTCAGAATCCGCACCAACGTCTCGATCGCGTTGGGCGCCACCCCGCCGTAGCTCCCGGAATGCAGGTCGCGCTCGAGCGTGCGCACGGATATCTCCGCATAGCACATCCCGCGGAGCGCCGTGTACACCGCCGGCATCCCGGGCGCGTAGTAGGACATGTCGCACACCAGGGCCGCGTCGACTTCGGTGCGCCAGCGCTCATCGCGCAGGAGATCGAAAATGACGTGACCGCCGGACTCCTCTTCCCCCTCGAAGATGAATCGGATATTGACCGGCGCCCGACCGTCGGCACCCCGCACGGCCTCGTACGCCTTGAGGAGACAGAAGACCTGGCCTTTGTCGTCCGCCGCCCCGCGGGCGTAGAGCTTTCCGTCCCGGACCGTCGGCTCGAACGGTGGAGTCACCCACTCGTCCAGCGGGTCGGGTGGCTGCACGTCGTAGTGGCCGTAGATCAGGAGCGTCGGCTTGCCAGGGACCGGGGGACTCTCCGCCCAGACCACGGGATGCCCTTTGCCCTCGATCAGATTGACCACCGGGCACCCTAGCCGATGCAGCTCGGCTGTGAGCCACTCGGCGGCTCGGCGGCAATCGTGCGCGTGGGTCGGAAGGGCGCTGACGCTCGGAATGGAGAGGAACTCGTTGAGCTCGCGAAGCAGCCGCTCCCGCTCGCGGGGGACGAACATGCTGTCCATAGGGGAAAGACTTTCTAGAGGTGAAGACGGATTTCAACTGACGCAGGTAAGCTACTCGAATCGATGGCCGGCGGGAGAGTCTCCATCCAAACGATTATGCTGCAGTGGCTTACGATGACGTCTCCGGGAGGCGCCCGACGCCTGGTGACACGTCTCACAGCATGGGGCTGGCCGTGCGCGTACAGTCTTATCATTCGCAGGCCCACATGAGCTTACCAGCTAGCGATTCGCAGGACTCGAGTCACGCACAGGAGGCAGGATGACCAGCACACACCGGCACACGTTCATGGGCACTCTGGTCGGCGCGTTGGCCCTCGCGGCCACGCTGCAGACGGCCGCGGCGCAGGATACGACCACGCAGCAGAATGCTCCAGCTAGCCCCAGCGCCGCGACCGGGCAGGTCGGCCAGGATAGTAGCCGGATGGGGCGCATGGGCCAGGATACCAGTATGAGCCGGACCGGCCGGGACACGAGCGCCAAACGCGCCACGAGTCAGTATACGAAGCCGTCGGCGCAGGACACCACGTCGATGCGCAGCAAAACCGGCCAGGGCGACACCACCGCGGCGAAGACAAAGTGGAAGCATTACCGGAAGCACGCCAAGCGCACGAGCGGCGACAGCACCTCGAGGAGTTGGTCCGGCCGGGACAGCACCTCGATGCGCGGCATGCAGGATTCGACCAGGATGAAGCGGATGAGTCCCGATTCGATGAAGTAGGGCGCGAATGCGTGAAGAGCAGTAACGCGCAAGAAGGAGTTCGAGCGAGAGCGATCAGCGAAGGCTCGGGCACCTACTGAGGGGGGCCGGGCGGGTGCAGTTGACCTGTCCGGCCCTCCGCACGTCTAGCGGCGCAGAGCGCTCCGGCGGTCACCGATGCGGGGAACTGGATGCCGAGTCCGCCGCGCCGCTGTCCGCGACCGCCCGCTCCAGCCGCGCATAGGCACTATCCCCTTCAGCGCCGTCCATCAGCGTCTTCAGCGCCGCGACGCTCTTCTGGACGTCGCGATCGTGCCGCTCGTACCAGGTATCGAAGAGATCGAGCCGAGTGCGATAGATCTGGGCGCCTACGAGTTGGGCGTTGTTGATCGGCCGCTCCGTGATGCGGCCGATCTGATAGGTGCGCAACTGGCCGCCGATCGGTCCCTCGAGCTGCGCTCGGGCCCAGCGCGCCGCCTCCGCCCGCGCGGAGTCCAGCTCCGCCGGCGAGGGATGGGTGGAGTAGACCGCCTTGAGCCGGGCGACCAGCTCGGCGTAGTATGCCCCGAGCACGATTTCATCGTGCCAGCGATCGGCGGCCCGCCGGCCGCTGGCCGAGTCGCCGCGGGAGCGAAAGAAGCTCTCGGCCGCGCGATAGCCGACCAGTTGGGCAAAACTCTCGTTGAACGGCGTCGCGCTCTTCACGTACAGGGAGTTGTGCGCGATCTCGTGAAAGACAAGTGCCGCCAGCTCGACCGAGTCGCGTGAGACCGCGGTGGACAGAAGCGGGTCGTTGAACCAGCCGAGGGTCGAGAACGCGGCGGCGGGGCGAAGATAGACGTCGTAACCGCGGGCCGCGAGCTGATCCGACTCCTTCCGCGCGGCCTTGAGATCGAAGAACCCCTTGTACGGAATTCGTCCGACGATCGGATACTTCCAGGTGTAGGGGCAAATGCAGTCCTTCGGCGCGGCCGAAAGATTGAGCAGCAGCGTGTCACGCCCCACATCGGAATAGGTGGTGTAGGTCTGCTTGGCGTTGAGACCGAGCCGCGCCGCGTAGTTTCGAGCGTCGAGCACCAGACGAAGCTCCGACTTGAGCTCGGGCTTGGTGGTCGGGTCGACGGCGAGCTCGGCGATTGGACGCCGGTTCTGCAGGATCCGGGTCTCCTCCATCCCCGCTCGGGTCAAATAACGAACGTCCGAGCTGGCGACGTACGCAGTCCCGTACCCCGCGAAGAGTACGCCGACGACGATGAGAAAGATCATCGCGGGTCTGCGCACGTGGAGGCGAAAGCGCCGGTCACCTGATGCGAACCAGCCCGACCCGAGGGACGATCGCCGTGGTCATGGCTTTCCCCGTCTGGTCGGTCAGCTTGAACTGAACGGCGCGGGCGCCGGCCGCCTGGATGATCCGCACATGTCGTCCCGAGCCTTGTTGGAGCGTGCCGGTGTGTTGGTACGTTCCGGTTTTCGTGCTATCCGGAATGAGCGGATAGGGATTGGCGAAGAACGTCGGGTCTTGGGCGTTGAGGCTCGCGAACTGTGCCCGCAGATTGAGATCCTGGTACTGGAGCCTCGGATCCGCTGGGACGAACCCCGGCAGATCATCGAGGTAATTGGCCATCTGCCAGAGGGTGACGAGATCCGGGAACTGTTCGGCGGTCTGAGCGGCCACGTTGGCC
>JBGPVE010000177.1:0-6022 GCA_041491545.1 Gemmatimonadota bacterium
ATTATCATCAGGCCGGCGAAGACCACGCCCGCGGCCTTGACCGCAATTCCGCTGCGAAACCATTTGATCATGAGAGGCTTCCCACCGTGGCAACCGTCGCTCGCGAAGCGTCGCGAAAGGAGTCATAAGCTTAAGCGGCACAACATCAAACCTCAAGCAGGCCGGGCGTCTCAGGCGGTTGACAGACAGGGGCCGTCTCGCTACTCTCAGCGTAAGTCCCGCAACGACTTAGACCCCCTGTTCAGAGCGTATTCCTCAGCCCCGGGATCGGGATGTCGACCAGCGAGATCGCGAAGCTCGAGAGCCGTTGGCGAGAGAATCCAAAGGGCCTGACCTTCGCGCCGCTGGCGGAGGCCTACCGGAAGCAGAAGGATCCGGTCCGGGCCCTGGAGATTCTCCAACCCGGGCTCGAGCGCAATCCGGACTATATCCCCGCCAACATCGTGCTGGGCCGCTGCCATTGGGATCTGAACGACCTTCCCGCGGCGGAGAAGGCTTTCACGCACGTGCTCGGACTCGACAGCGAGAATGTCATCGCGCTCAAGGCGCTGGCCGACATCACCGAACGGGTGTGCCGGTTCGACGAGGCCGAGCGGTGGCTGCAGGAGCTGCTGGCGGTCGATCGTAGCAACGAGGAAGCACGCGAGCAATTGGCCCGGGTGCGTGCGCTGCGGGAACAGCAGGCGCAGGGAAGCCCGGCGCTCCCGGGGGAGCCGATCGCCGACCTCGCCGCCGATGTGCCGTTGGTTTTGTCCGCCTTCCCGACCGCTCCCGAGCCCACGCCGCGGCCTAGGGCGGCTGACGCCCCGGTGGCGGCGCAGGAGCCGGCTGCGCCCGTGGAACCGCCCATGCCGGAGGTCGGCGCCATCGAGCCCTCGATTCCCGATTTCGCCGGCTTCGACTCGCAAGCGACGGAGGAGCGTGACGCCGGTGGGGATGCGCGCCAGGAAGCCGCGCGAGACGAGCCGTTCCTGCCGGAGATCACGCTCTCCTACTCGGAATCGACCACCAGCTACCAGTCCGAAGAGACCGATAGCGCCGACACCTTCGCTGCTCCGGTCGAGGACCAGCCCGAGCGTCGCGAGCATTGGCGTATGCGCGCCGAGTCGTTCGGCATCGAGCAGATCGAGCAGGCGGAGGACATCGTCCTCAATGCATCCGGCGCCTCGGAGTTCCAGGTTCCGAGCGCGGCTGAAGAATTCTTGGACCGGCACCGCGGAGCCGAGCCGAGGCGGACGGAGGAGGCGGAGCCGACGCCGGAACCGATCGAGGCGGAGCGGCGCGGCGAGAGCGGCTACGACGAGGGCCGTCACGACGAGAGCCACGAGAGCCAGCGGGACGTCGAGCCGCCGGTGTGGGCCGCGAGTCCCCGGCTCTTCGAGTACGACGATGTGCCACCGACACCGGTCCCGTCGGTGGAGGAGCGAATCGATGCCCCGGTCGCTGAGCCGGAGCCGAGCCATTGGGAGATTCCCGCCGCCCGCGGCTATGAGAGGTATGCGCACGAGCAGCGGCACACGCACGCGCCGGACGACCTGGTGGAGCAGGAGCAGGAGCAGGACGATGAGATGGCCGAGCCCGAGCTGGTCGTGACCGAGACCATGGCCAAGGTGTTCTTGAAGCAGGGGCACCTGGCCGAAGCGCTCACGGTCTATCGCGAGCTTCGGATCCGCGCACCCGACGATTCGTATCTGCTCGAGCGCATCGAGACGCTTGAGGCGCTGGTGGCGGCGGCCACACCGGCCCGCCGCTCGTACGCGGCTCGCGACACCGGCGGGCGGTCGGTCGCCGCGTTCTTCGAGGAGCTATTGGCGGCGCATCCCGATGCGACCTCCTCCGAGCGGCCGGCGGCGCCGCCGCCGGCCGAGCCGGCGGGATCGAGCGTCGAGACGCCCGCGGCGCCTGAACCCGAGCCCAGCGTCGGTTTCGGCGGGGCTCCCACTCGCCCGGCCGGCGACGCGCTCTCCCTGGGGTCCGTGTTCGGCGAGGAACCCCCGGCCGTGACGCCGGCGATGCCGCCGCTGCCTACCGAGCCGCAGCCGGGCGGGCCGACGCCCGGGGTGTCGTTCGACGATTTCTTCACCGGCGGCAAGGTGGCCGGCGCCAACGCCGGCGCGGCTCCCGGCCGGCCTTCCCGCGCGCGAGGCGACGATGATCTGGACCAGTTCCACAACTGGTTGCAGGGCCTCAAGCGCTGAATGCGGATCGTCGTCCTCAACGGGCCCAATCTGAATCTGCTGGGCACGCGCGAGCCGGAGATCTACGGGCGCACCACTCTGGCCGAGATCGAGCAGATGGTCCGCGCGGAGGCGACCCGACTCGGCGTTGAGTTGGAGTGGATGCAAAGCAATCACGAGGGTGCGTTGGTCGACGCGGTCCAATCGCTCAAGGGACGGGCCGACGGCGCACTGATCAACGCGGCGGCCCTCACGCACACGAGCCTCGCTTTGCGCGACGCGTTCCTCGCCGTGCGGGTTCCTTTCGTCGAGCTGCATCTCTCGAATATCTTCGCCCGCGAGCCGGAACGCCGCCATTCGGAGCTGGCCGATCTGGCGCTCGGCATGGTGACGGGCTTCGGGGCGCAGAGCTATCTGCTGGCTCTGAACGCATTGGTAGGTCGTTTGCGTGCCGCCTGACTTCCGCCGGGAGCGGCAGCAGGCGCTCCGGACGGCGTTGCTCAACGAGGGGTTGGACGGGCTACTGGTCACCCATCTGCCCAACGTCCGCTACCTGACGGGGTTTACCGGCTCGGCGGGACTGCTCCTCGTCCGCCCGGACGATTCCGTTCTGGTCACCGACTTTCGCTACGCGACGCAGGCCCCGTTGGAAGTGGGCGGGGCGGCGCAGGTCGAAGTCGATCAGACCAACGTATGGCATCGGCTCATCCGCATCCTGACCGCGACGGGCATGACCGCGCTGGGCATCGAGGCCCATTCGCTTACGGTCCACAGCGCAGCCCGCTTGAGCGATGCGCTCCGGATGCGGGTGGTGCCGACGGCCGAGCTGGTCGAGCGTTTGCGCGCCGCCAAGGATCCGGGTGAGGTGGCGGCGATTCGAGCGGCCGCGTCGCTCGCCCAGGACGCGCTCCGCGAGGTCCTGCCGACGGTACGGCCGGGGCTGAGCGAGTTCGACATTGCGGCGATGCTCGAGGCGGCGCTCCGGCGGCGCGGTAGCGAGTGGCATCCGTTTCCGACGATCGTCGCATCGGGTCCGCGCTCGGCCTTGCCGCACGCGCGTACCGGCAGCCGAGTCATCGAGCCGGGCGACTGGCTTCTGCTTGACTTCGGTGCACAGGTGGACGGATACTGCGCCGACCTCACCCGGACCGTGGTGGTGGGCGCCCGGGCGGACGAGCGCCAGCGCACCGTCTACGAGTTGGTGCAGAGCGCCCAGCACCGGGCCATCGCGCATCTGCGACCGGAGATGACCGGCCGCGAGGGCGATAGCCTGGCGCGGGAGGTGATCGCGGCCCGTGGCTTTGCCGACGCGTTCGGGCACTCGCTCGGGCACGGCCTCGGTCTCGAAGTGCACGAGGCGCCGCGGCTGGCGCCGACGTCCGACGCGCCGCTTCCCCTGCACGCGGTGGTCACGGTTGAGCCGGGGATCTATCTTCCAGGCTGGGGCGGAGTCCGGCTGGAGGACGACGTGTATCTGGGGCCGACCGGCGCTGAGTGCCTGTCGGACAACCGGACCGAGCTTGTCGAGCTGGTGTGAGTCGATGGCGGCCGGCCCTCCCCAAGGACCCTTTCTCGGGAATCACGTGGCGACCACCGCAGACTTCAGAAACGGTCTCGTACTCGAGCTGGAAGGCCAACTGTACCAGCTCGTCTACTTTCAGCACGTCAAGCCCGGCAAAGGCGGGGCCTTCGTCCGGACCAAATTGAAGAACGTTCGTACCGGCGCGGTCATCGATCGGACCTTCGCCGCGGGTGACCGGGTCACCGACGTTCGCCTTCAGCGGCGTCCAATCCAATTCTCTTACGGCGACGGGCACTTCTATCACTTCATGGACCTTCAGACCTTCGACGACATCATGCTCACCGACGAGGTGATCGGCAAAGAGCAGCTCAAGTACTTGAAGGAGGGGATGGAGTGCGAGGGAGTGGTCCACGATGACACGGTCATCTTGGTGGATCTCCCCGTCTTCGTCGAGCTTACCGTCACCCGCACCGATCCGGGGGTCCGCGGAGACACCGCGGGGGGCTCCACCAAGCCCGCCACCCTGGAGACTGGCGCGACGGTACAAGTTCCGCTCTTCATCGAGGAGGGCCAAGTGATTCGGGTCGATCGCCGCGAAGACAAGTACCTCACCCGCGTATGACGCCACAGGAGATGCAGGAGCTCGCGGAGCTGCTCCATACGGTCCCGGGAATCAAGTCCATCGACCTGAAGGACGTGCGCCGGTTGGCACAGCTGCTTCGGGAATCGCCCGAGATCGGATCGATCGAAGTGAAGGGTTGGTTCGGTACCGGCATCGTCATCACCCGGACGCAGAGCGTGGTGCAGGCCGCACCGGTCGCTCCCGCGCCGGCGCTCCCGGCGGCATCCGGGCGCGGCGCCGGATCCGAGAGCGTGGCGGCGGCCGCGGTCTCCACGCTGAAGGAGATCCGCTCACCGATGGTCGGCACGTTCTATCGTGCGCCGGAGCCGGGGGCTGAGCCGTACGTGAAGTCGGGCAGTCGGATCACGCTGGGCCAGACCGTCTGCATCATCGAGGCGATGAAGATCATGAATGAAATCGAGGCCGAGATCGCCGGCCTGGTGCGCGAGATTTCGGTGGAGGACGGGCAGCCCGTGGAGTTCGGGCAGGTGCTCTTCCGAGTGGATCCCAATGGGTGAGCCCACCGCGGCGGGATCGGTCGCACCGTTCAATTTCAAACAAGCCATCGCGCAGATGATTCAGCGCAATGGCTCGGACCTGCTGCTCAAGGTGGGCCGCGCGCCGACCGTGCGGGTCAACGGCGAGTTGGCGACTCTCGAGATGGCGCCGCTCAAGCCGGAAGACTTGAAGCTCCTCGCCGAGCAGGTCATGACGCCCCGCCAAGTGAAGGAGTTCGCCGAGAAGAAGGAGGCTGATTTCGCGATCGGTGTGCCGGGTGTGGGCCGTTTTCGAACCAACATCTATCAGCAGCGCGGCACGCTGGCGTTCGCCTTCCGGGCGATCCCGTATGAGGTCAAGACGGTGGCGGAGCTCAAGCTTCCCTCCATCCTCGAGGATCTCTCGCTCAAGCCGCGCGGGCTCATTCTGGTCACCGGGATCACCGGCTCGGGAAAATCCACCGCGCTGGCCGCCATGATCAATCACGTGAATCAGCACCGGCGGGTCAACGTTATCACGATCGAAGATCCGATCGAGTTTCTCCACCGCGACGTCAACGCCAACATCTCCCAGCGTGAGGTGGGGAGCGACACGCTGTCGTTCGGGTCCGCGCTGCGGCACGTGCTCCGCCAGGATCCGGACGTGATCCTGATCGGCGAGATCCGCGACATGGAGACGCTGGATACGGCCCTCAAGGCCGCCGACACCGGCCATCTGGTCTTCTCCACGTTGCACACGACGGACGCGACTCAGACGATCAACCGGGTCATCTCGTTCTATCCGCCCTACCAGCACCAGGAGATCCGGTCGCTGCTCTCGACGGCGCTCCAAGCCGTGATATCGTTGCGGCTGGTGCCGCGGGCCGACGGGCGTGGCCGGGTCCCCGGGGCCGAAGTGCTGATCAATACCGCGGCTGTCGCGGACAACATTCGCGACATCGAGAAGGCGCTCAACATTCCTGATCTGATCTCGGAGGGCACCGTTTCGTACGGCATGCAGTCGTTCGACCAGTCGCTCATGCGCTGGTACAAGGAGGGAATGATCACCTACGAGAGCGCTCTGTTCTACTCCTCGAATCCGAGCGAGTTCGCCTTGCGCGCCTCCGGGGTGGGCTCGTCCTCGGACCGGACGTTCTCGGAGATCATTGGGGACGCCGATGTCTCGCGGCCGCTGGACCTGACCCCCTGATGTTCAAGAAGGTGC
>JBGPVE010000178.1:0-6001 GCA_041491545.1 Gemmatimonadota bacterium
ACCGGCGGTGCCAATGGTCTCGCACGCTTTGCCGGTCGTCTCGTCGCGCGCCGCCAGCACCGTGCCGATCGGACGGCCGCGCGCCTCGACGCTACTCCAGCCGGTGAGCTGCTCGGCCACCGGGTTCAGGTACTCCACGGCTCCAGTGACGTCGGTCGTCACGACTCCATCCGCGATCGACGCCAGCGTGACCTCCGCGCGCTCCTTGGCCGCGAACAGCGCGTGCTCCAGCCGCACCCGCTCGCCGATATCACGCACGATGGCAACCGTCCGGCCCGCCTCCGCTCCCATGAGCGGCGTCAGCGAGATCTCGACCGGGAACTCCGTGCCGTCGGCGCGGAGCGCCAGCATGGGGCCGCGTGTCCCCATCATGCGGACGGCGGGGCGGTGGGCGAACGCCTCGCGCACGGCCGCATGGCTCCCGCGGAACCGCTCCGGTACCAGCGTCTCCACGGCGCGGCCGACCAGCTCGTTGGCGGTGACGCCAAACAACTCGGCGCACCTGGCATTGGCGCGGATGATCGTGCCTTGGCCGTCGACGAGCAGAATCGCGTCGGGTGACGCCTCCAGGAGCGACTCGAACTCGGACTTGGGTTCGGCTGGCATAGCGTGTGGCCTTGAAAGGCGATGGGAAGCCCGGGCCAAGATCCCTTCACTTGGGTATGCTTGAGTATGCTTGGAGCAACCCTTGCCAATCGGACAACTCGATGACTCAACCCATGCACCCATCCGCCTCCGCTCAGGCCCGAGAGGCGGCGACGGCCAAAGAGGAACTCGTGACGCGCATCGTCACCCTACTCGAGCGGACGTTCGCGCCCGATGGCCAACCTCGTGCCGTCGAAACCCTGACCGCGCAGTTTCTGACGATGGACGATCTCGCGCTCCGCCAAATGGCCCTGAGCATGGGCCTCGACGAGCCGGGCGAGCCGGAGCCGGAGGAAGGCTAGGCTCAGGCCGGTCGCGGTCGCGACTTGGGAGGGCGTGGTGGGTGCGTGATCGACCAGACATAGGCCGCCACGGCCCGCACGTCATCGTCCGGCATGTTGGACCAGCCCCGCATCGGCATGGGCTTTCCCGTCATGGTGTGGTGCGCCGGTATCCCGGCCTTGATCTGCTCGACCAACCACTCGTAGGTGCCCGGCCCGTGCAGCCAGAGCGCGCCGGTGAGCGCCGGCCCCTCGTCGGTGCCGCGCGCATCGTTCCCGTGACAGGCGGCGCAGTTGGCCGAGCCATGAAACAGCGTCTTGCCCCAGGCGATGCTGCTGTCGGTCACGCCGGCTGGCGCGGGCTGTGGATTGACCTGGGCCCCGGCCGGCGCCGCGCAGGCTGCCAGCGCGATCGGGAAGACGACACGGGTGAGCGACGTCATGCTGCTACCTCCTGAAGGATACGGCACGATACCCGTTCCACGGTGAAGCAAGCGTGAAGACTGGTGGAAGACTCGACCCCGCCTCAGCGCGCTTGGCCGCTTGGCGCGGCCGCGTTACTTTCCGCCCCGAGCGGAATCATAACTCGTCGCAGGACAACACTGGACAGGTGTCCGAGTGGCTGAAGGAGCCGGTCTCGAAAACCGGTATACCGGCAACGGTATCGTGGGTTCGAATCCCACCCTGTCCGTCCCCATGCAGTCCAACAGTCCCGATCGTCTCGCCGGGTGCCTCGTCGGCCAGGCTCTCGGTGACGCACTCGGCTTCGTGGTCGAGGCCGCGCCGCCCGAGATCGCCGCCGACTACGTCGCGACCTTCCTGCGGGCGGGCCGCGCCGCCGAGCGGCGGCATCCCTCCTTTCGCTTCGGTCAATACAGCGACGATACCCAGCTCGCCCGCGAGCTGCTGCTCACGGTGCGGGAGCTCGGCCGCTTCGAGCCTTCGGCCTACGCGGCGCGGATCGCGGAGCTGTTTCGCCGCGGACGGGACGTCGGGGCGTGGCCGGGAACGCGGGGCGCGGCGAAGCGGCTCTGCGCGGGCGTCGTCTGGCACGAGGCGGGCACGCCGCCTCCCTACGCCGGGAATGGCGCGGCCATGCGGGCGGCTCCGCTCGGCCTGCTGTATCGCCATCAGCCTTCCGGGCTGATTCGCGCGGCGGAGGCCCAGAGCCGAATCACGCACCACGATCCTCGGGCGGCCGCCGGAGCAGTGGCGGTGGCAGGCGCGGTCGCGCTTGCGTCACGGCCAGCGCCGCTCGTGCCCGAGCAATTCGTCATGGAGCTGGCCACCTGGGTCGAGCAGTTGGATTCCACGGTGGCCGTCGCCTTGCGCGACCTTGGCCGCTGGAGCAGCCTCGAGCCGGACGCCGCGGTCGGCGAGCTGCGCCGGATGGCTCTCGACCTGGAGCATGCCGGTGGGTGGCGAGGGGTCTCGACGCTGGTGACACCGAGCGTGGTCTGGAGCCTCTATGCGTTTCTGAGAGCGCCGGACGATTACATGGAAGCGATTTCGACCGCGATCGCGGTCGGGGGGGACACGGACACTATGGCCGCCATGACCGGTGCGGTGAGCGGGGCCCGGCTTGGGCTCGGGGCGCTGCCTCGGGCGCTGCTCGGCACGCTCACGGATCAGGGGGAATGGGGTGTCGGCGACCTCGCGTCTCTGGCATATGATTGTGCTGCGATCAGTGCCGAGTCCGCGGTCGCGGTCGGCGCGGGGGCCGGCTGAGCCAGGTTCAATAAGCGATTATTGCTGCAATACTTGTCCTCACGCGGGTCGGGTTGTTCCGTCCAGAAACGATACGGGTTGCCGGGCCGATGCTCGCCCTTTAATAGGTGTTGCAGAACCGTCATACGATCTGTAGATTGGGTCCATTCCTAAAGGAGAATGGTGGGCGCGGGCCGGTGTGCACCGGCCTCGGTGCGGCGGCCCCAAGCCGCGCTCAGCGTGCCGCCTCTAAGGGTGGAAGTCCCTCCTCTAAGTCAATGAAGAAAGCCGTGAGCTTCTAAGATCAGACAGAACTGCGCACTCCTTTGGTGCGCGGCGCGAGGGCGCTTCCGCAGCTCCGCTGATATGTCTGTTCTGCTGTCTATGTGTAGATGCGGCGACACGAGAAAACGTTGCATACGTGGTCGCGGCCGCCAGCAGTGTGGCGGGTTGGTCCTCGAGAACGAGCAGTACATCGATGCCGAAAACAAGCGATCTGAGGTCAGACCAGAGTAGCTGCTCGCGGCGGGCATACGCCACGGGGAGTTGAATTCTGCAGTTGTAGGTTCGTAGGCAGTAGTCACGTTTCCAAGACATGGAGGAGGCATGGTACCAGCACTTCGTCGGTTCGTCGCGAGCGTTGGCGCCTTCGCACTAATCCCTGCCTGGTTAGCGGCACAGCAGCCCGCCGCCATAACCGGGAAGGTGGTCGGTGAGAATGGCCGCCCGCTCGCCAACGCCACGGTCAGCATCACGCAGTTGGGCATCGGCACCAACAGTCGGGACGACGGCTCGTACACGCTGCTCGTGCCGGGCGCGCGGGTGAGTGGTCAGCAAGTGACCCTCTCCGTGCGGGCCATCAACTACAAACCGGTCACCGCCACCATCACGTTGTCCGAAGGACAGATCACCCAGGACTTTACGCTCGCGCCCAACCCGCTTCAGCTCGGTGAAATCGTGGTCACCGGCGCGGGCACGCAGACCACCACGGACGCGCTGGGTACGGTCCGCAACTACGTCGACTCGACGACCATCCAGAACAGCCACGAGCAGAATTTGGTGAACGCGCTCGCGGCCAAAGCGCCGAACGTGACCATCACGTCCTCGGCCGGCGATCCGGGTGTGTCGTCGTACATCCAGATCCGGGGTATTACGAGCATCGAGTCGTCCGACGGCCAGCCGCTCTTCGTCGTCGACGGGGTGCCGGTGAACAACACGACGACCTACAGCAACCCGGCGCAGCAGCCACTCAACTCCGGCAACATCTTCCCCCCCAACCGCCTGATCGACCTCAATCCCGACGACATCGAAAACATCGAGATCCTGAAAGGTGCGTCGTCGAGCGCTATCTACGGCTCGCAAGCCGGTCAGGGCGTCATCCTGATCACGACCAAGAAGGGTCGGGCCGGGCAGGCGCGGTACTCGCTGCGGAGCTCCTTTTCGTCGGACCAGCACACGCAGCTACCCCACCTCCAGGCGGAATACGGGCTCGGCAGACTAGGTAACCCGGCCGCCTGCTTCACCAGCAACGATCCGGCGCTGGCCGACTGCGTTGTCGGCGGCGCGAACCGGGGCAGTTGGGGACCGAAGCTCTTGGCGAGCCAGGTCGTGTCCGACCACGCCGATGAGGTTTTCCGGAACGGGTACCAAACCGACAATGCGCTCTCGATCTCGGGCGGGAACGATCGGACGCAGTTCTTCCTGTCGGGAGGGTACAACTACAACCGCGGTATCATCGTGGGCAGCAACAACCACTTCCGCCGGATTTCGGTACGCTTCAACGGCAGCCAACTGGTGACCGACAACCTGAAGGTCGGCGCCAACATCGCCTACGCCAACTCGTTCGGCGGATTCGTGTCGAGCCGCAACAGCACGGCGGGCATTCTGCTGAGCGGCTGGCGCACGCCGCCGGAGCACAACAACCTGCCCTACATCGATCCGCGAACCAATCTGCAGCAGAGTTACCGGTTCCCGAATCCGCAGGCGGGCGACGAGACGACTGACCGCGTTTACGACAACCCGTTCTTCACGGCGAACGAGGAGCCCAGTACATCGAACACCGGCCGGACCTTCGGCGGGCTCAACGCCGAGTGGACCGCGACGCCGTGGCTCAAATTCAACGAAACGCTCGGTCTCGACTATAACAACGACGAGCGTTTCCAGGCCTGGGCCTGGTCGAGCTCCGAAACCGCCGTGTCCGGTATCGATGGCGTGGGCGGGGTGAGCGCGGGCTATATCCGGAACACGCTGATCGATAACAACCTGACGGCGACGGTCAACTACAACTTGTCGACCGCGTTCAAGGGCTCGATCACCGTCGGGCAGAATCTCAACTCCCAGACCCAGCAGCAGCGCCAGACGCTCGGGACCGGCCTCATCGCGCAGCAGCCGTTCAGCCTGGGCAACACCTCCGATATCAGCAAGCCGGTGTTCGATTTCCGGCAGACGATCCACTTGGAGTCGTACTTCGCGCAGGCCACCGCGGCCATCGCCGACCAGCTCTATCTGTCGGCCGCCGTGCGCAACGACGGCGTCTCGTCGTTCGGCGCGGACAGCCGGCGCAACTGGTTCCCGAAGGCGAGTGCCTCCTGGGTCTTCCTCCGCAACCAGGGCGGGAGCAACGGCGTGATCACTTACGGCAAGCTCCGCACGGCGTACGGCCAGAGCGGCACGCAGCCCACGCCGTACCTGTTGTCCAGCATCTTCAATTCGGTGATCATTACCGACGGCGGCTGGGGACCAACCACCAGCACGACGATCAACGGGGTCGGCGGCCTCGTCACCGGGTTCAACCTGCCTTCGACCAAGCTGGGTCCCGAGCGCGTCAAGGAACTCGAGCTCGGGGTTGACCTGGGACTCTTCGGTGACAAGGCCGACCTGAGCGTCACGCATTACCGCCAGAACTCGAGCGGCGTGATTCTGAACGTTCCCGTGCCGGTCAGCACCGGCTACTTCCTGCAGCCGGCGAACGCCGCTGAGCTGCAGAATCGCGGTTGGGAGGTGTCGCTCAACCTCCGACCGGTGACCAAGCAGAATTTCGCGTGGGACGTGGGCCTCCAGTGGGCCCGTAACCGGGGCTTGACGACGGGATTGCCGGCGGGCGTGAAGTTCGCGGCGTTCCCGTTCAGCGGCGGCGGCAACGGCGCCGGCCTCAAGGTCGGCGGCTCCGCGCAGGTGGGCCAGCCAATCGGCGTGTTCCTGGGCAGCGACTTCGTCCGCTGCGGTCGCGGTTTGACGGTGGGCGGGGTTGATATCGACAACACGCCGACGAGCGGTGGCGGTTGCGGTACCTTTACCAAAGGCGCGCTGTATCTGGCCGCCGATGGTCGCCCGCTGCTCGATCCGGATAACACCTCGTACGTCCTGGG
>JBGPVE010000179.1:0-5985 GCA_041491545.1 Gemmatimonadota bacterium
CAACACGATCGCGTCCTCGAAGTTGTGCCCGTACCACGGCATGAACGCCACCAGCACGTTGCTGCCGAGGGCCAGCTCGCCGCCCTCGGTCGCCGCGCCGTCGGCGATGATCTCGCCGGCACCCACCCGCTGATTGTGCTGCACCAACGGGCGCTGGTTGATGGCCGTGTCCTGGTTGGTGCGCCAGAACTTCTTCACCCGATATCGGTCGTACTGGTGCAGGCGCGCCAGCGGCTGATCGCCATCGACGTGCCCGTCCAGCCCGGCGTCGACGATGATCTCGTCCGCCGTCACCCGGGTGACCACGCCGGCCCGTCGGGCCACGATGACCGCGCCCGAGTCCCGCGCCACCTTCTCCTCGAGCCCGGTGCCCACCAAGGGCGCCTGCGGGAAGAGCAGCGGCACGCTCTGGCGCTGCATGTTGGAGCCCATGAGCGCACGGTTCGCGTCGTCGTGCTCCAGGAACGGAATCAAGGCGGCCGCGATCGACACCAGCTGTTCCGGTGCCACGTCCATGAAGTCGATCCGCTCCGGGGGAAGCAGCGGGTAATCATCGCCCTTGCGGCACAGCACGAGCTGCTCGGTGAACGTGCCGTCGGCGTTGAGCAGCGCGTTTGCCTGGGCGACCGTGTAGTCCTCTTCCTCGCTGGCCGACAGCCAGCGAATCTCGTCGGTCACCTTGCCGTTCTTGACCACGCGATACGGCGTCTCGATGAAGCCGAGGTCGTTGATCTTCGCATAGGTCGAGAGGCTCGTGATCAGACCGATGTTCGGACCTTCCGGTGTCTCGATCGGGCACATCCGGCCGTACTGCGAGTAGTGCACGTCGCGGACTTCGAATCCCGCACGCTCGCGGGTGAGGCCGCCCGGACCGAGCGCCGAGAGGCGGCGCTTGTTCGTCAGCTCCGCCAGCGGGTTGGTCTGGTCCATGAACTGCGAGAGCTGCGATGAGCCGAAGAATGCCTGGATCACGGCGCTCACGGTGCGCGCGTTGACCAGATCGTCCAAAGAGATCTTCTCGGGATCCGAGTTGATGCTCATCCGCTCCTTGACCAGCCGCGCCATGCGCGAGAGGCCAACGGAGAACTGATTCGCGATCAACTCGCCCACCGACCGAATGCGGCGGTTGCCGAGGTGGTCGATGTCGTCGGTGAACCCGCGGCCGTCATGCAGGTCGATCAGATACCGGATGATCGCGACGAAGTCGTCCTCGGTGAGGACGGTGTGATTCGGGTCGGTCCGCAGCTTGAGCCGCTGGTTGATCTTGTAGCGTCCCACGCGCCCGAGGTCGTACCGCTTCGGGTTGAAAAACAGCTTCTGCAGCTGCTGCCGCGCCGTCTCCAGATTGGGCGCGTCACCGGGCCGGAGCAGGGCATAGATCTGCTCCAGGGCCTCGGCCTCGCTGTGGGTCGGGTCCTTGGCCAACGTGTTCTTGATCAGCGGCGACTCGGAGCGGCCGGGCGGCAAGAGCACCTCGACCTTGTGTACGCCTTCCTTCAGCAGCCGCTTCCGGACCGCGTCGGTCAGCTCGGACCCACCCTCGACCAGGACTTCCCCGGTCTCGGGATTCGCGGCCGAGTAGGCCAGCACGTGGTTGTGCCGGTCACGGGTGGTCGTGGGCTGCTCCTCGTCCCTGAGATCGATCGACGTGTAGCTCGCGAACACGGTGACGCTCCGGACACCCTTGTGCCGCATCTCGTTGAGCCGCTCCTGCGTCAGCTCATCGCCCACCAGCGCCAGGGGCGCGCCGCTCGGATCCTCGGGATTGGGCACGTCCTGCGCCACGAGCGCCCCGACCACCTCACGCCGCTCGTGCCGGCCCTCGAGCTTGCCGGTGATGTTGAGCTCTTTCGTCGCGAAGAAGAGCTTGAGGATGTCGGCGTTGTTCCCGTACCCGAACGCGCGCAGCAGCGCCGTCGCCGGGAACTTCTTCTTCTTGTCGATGTGAACGTAGATCACGTCGTGAATGTCGATCGTGAACTCGACCCACGAGCCCCGGAACGGGATGATCCGCGCCGAGAATAGCAGCTGGCCGTTGGGGTGGGTGTCCTCCTCGAACACCACCCCCGGCGAGCGGTGGAGCTGGCTCACGACGACGCGTTCCGCGCCGTTGATGACGAACGTCCCGAGCGGGGTCATGATGGGCAGCTCGCCCAGATAGACCTCTTTCTCGATGATGTTCTTGGGGCGCTTCTCACCGTCCACTTCCTCGAAGACGACGAGCTGCAGCGTCGCCTTGAGCGGCGCCGCGTAGGTCATATCGCGCTCGATACACTCCTCGACGGTGTACTTAGGCTCGCCCAGCGAGTAGCGCAGGAAATCCAGACTGTACTTCCCGTTGACGTCCGAGATCGGGAACAGATCGCGAAAGACGCGCTCCAAGGAGACGTCCTGGCGATCGCCCTCGACGTCGTCCGGGACGAGCAGCGTCTGGAACGCGGCCGTCTGAATGTCGAGGAGGTGCGGCATCGGCATGCCGCCCTCGCGCTTACTAAAGGTGATGACGGGTCGGATTTGGGGCATCAGTCACTCACTCTCACGCAACACGCGTGCACGCCATCGGCGTGCAACACAAATGGCCCCAGCGAGAGTCCCCCCGCCGGAAGCGGGGTGACCCTACGGGGCTCGGAAGAAACTCGGGGGAACGGAAGCTTCGAGCTCGCATGCATCTCACTGAAGTAGGTGGCAGAGAGATCCGTCATCGGGCGGCGCCATGCCGTCCGACGCCGGATAGCCTGCGGCTACTTCAGCTCGACGACAGCGCCCTGCTCTTCCAGCTTCTTTTTAATCTCTTCAGCCTCTGCCTTGGAGATACCTTCTTTGACGGTGGTCGGCGCACCATCCACCGCGTCCTTGGCCTCCTTGAGGCCCAGGCTCGTGATTTCACGGACCACTTTGATGACCTGAATCTTCTTGGCGCCGCCTTCTTTCAGGACGACGGCCCACTCGGTCTTCTCTTCGGCGGGTGCAGCCGCGGCGGCCCCGCCGCCCGCGCCGGCACCACCGCCCCCGGCCACGGGAGCCGCGATCGTGACGTTGAACTTCGACTTGAAGGCCTCGATCAGATCCGCCAGCTCGATCACGGTCTTGTTGCCGATCGCCTCGAGAATCTCTTCGTTACTCAGCGTGGTGGTTGGCATGTCGCTCGTCTCTCCGTCCGGTTAAGAAGCAGCGCTACGCTGCGCACGAAGCGCCTCGAGGGCGCCGACCATTTGATACAGCATGCCGTTCATGACGCCCGCGAACTGGGCGAGTGGCGCCTGCAACGCGCCGGCGAGCTGGCCCAAGAGCTGGTCCCGTGTGGGCAGCTCCGCCAACCGCTTGACCTGCTCGGCCGTGATCGGTTTCCCGTCCACCAGGCCGATCTTGATGGTGGGTTTCTCAAATTCCTTGGCGAAACCGGTGATGACCTTGGCCGCCGCGAGCGGATCCCGCCCGGCCAGCACCAATCCGGTCGGCCCGGCCAGATGGTCGTCCAGCGCCGTCACCGAATTGGCCGCGAGCGCCCGCTGGGCCAAGGTGTTCTTGACGACGACGTAGGAGACGCCCGCGGCTCGGAGCCGGCGACGAAACTCGGTCATCCGGAGCACGTTGAGGCCGCTGAAGTCGGTCACGTACAGGTTCGGGGACTCACGGAGCTGCTCGGTGAGCGCGTCCACGGTCGCCTGGCGTTCGTCTTTGCTCATCGATACACCGCCGTGTCAAGCTTCACCCCAGGACCCATTGTGCTCGAGACCGTTGCGGACTTGATGTATATGCCCTTCGCCGCGGCCGGCTTGGCCCGCACGATAGTGTCCATGAACGCCTGGACGTTCTCAGCGAGTTGCGGCGCAGTGAACGCGATCTTGCCGATCGGCGCGTGGACGTTGCCCGTCTTGTCCACCCGGAACTCGATCTTACCAGCCTTGATCTCGCGGACCGCCTTACCGACATCCAGCGTCACGGTACCGGCCTTCGGATTCGGCATTAGGCCGCGAGGTCCGAGCACCCGGCCCAACTGGCCCAACTGACCCATGACGTCCGGCGTGGCGACGATCACGTCGCACTCGAGCCAGCCATCCTTGATCTTCTGGATGTACTCGATGCCCACGAAATCCGCGCCCGCCGCCTCAGCGTCCCGGATCTTGTCGCCCTGAGTAATGACCAACACGCGAACCGACTTCCCGGTTCCGTGCGGCAAAACCACGGTGCCGCGCACAACCTGGTCGGCGTGCCGCGGATCGACCCCGAGATTTACGGCCACATCCACCGTTTCGTTGAACTTGGCAAACGCGGCCCGCTTGACCAAATCGACCGCGTCCGGGATCGAGTATTGCCGAGTCCGATCGACTTTGGTGACCGCGTCGCGAAACTTCTTTCCGACGGCCGGCATCAGTCGATCACCTCGAGTCCCATCGAGCGGGCCGTCCCGGCGATCATCCGCATGGCGCTGTCGAGATCGGACGCATTGAGGTCCTGCATCTTGATCTCGGCGATCTTCTTGACCTGCGCGCGCGTCACCTTGCCCACCTTGTTGCGGTTGGGCTGGGCGCTTCCCTTCTCGACTCCCGCCTCTTTGAGCAACAGGTTCGGTGCGGGCGGCGTCTTGGTGATGAAGGTGAAGGTGCGATCGGAAAAGATCGTCACCACCACGGGGATCACCATCCCGGACTGACTCTGGGTCCGGGCGTTGAACTGCTTACAAAACTCCATGATGTTCACGCCGTGCGGACCCAACGCGGTGCCGACCGGCGGCGCCGGATTGGCCGCGCCCGCCGGGCACTGCAGTTTGACCATCGCCTGAATCTTTTTTGCCATCGCACTCCCCGTGTCGGCCGGCGCTCAGCGAAACCAGCACCGAAACCTGCCGCGATTCCACAGCCCGCGCGGTCGCGGGAGGCGGGCGTCAGTGCCCGCGCAGCTGCGTGTAGTCCAATTCAACGGCGGTCGGGCGGCCGAAGAGGCTTACGCTCACCTTCACCTTGCCCTTGTCGCCGAGCACCTCTTCCACCGTGCCGCTGAAATCGGAGAACGGCCCTTCCGTGATCTCGACCACCTGGCCGATCATGAACGGGATCTCCTCCTTCGGCGCCGTCTCCGCGACCGCCTCGGCGATGCCGAGCAGCCGATTGACCTCGTCCTGGCGGAGCGGCTGGGGCAGCTTGCCCGAGCCCACGAACTTGATGACGCCCTGGATGCTGTTGACGACGTGCAGGGCCTCCTGGCTCATCTGCATCTCGACCAACACATAGCCGGGATAGAGCTTGCGCTCGACCGTCACCTTCTTGCCGTTCTTGATCTCGATCACATCCTGCACGGGCACGAGCGCCTGCCGGACGAGCTTCTGTTCCGGCGGTCGCGGGTCGTCCTCGATCCGTCTGAGGAGGAGGTTCCGGACCTTGTTCTCGTGCCCCGCCGTCGTCTGGATCGCGTACCAGCGGTATTCCATGATGTCACCGCGCGAGGCGCGCGACTCCCTCCACGAGGATCTGCTGCAGCACCCAATCGAGAAGGCCGATCGTGATGCCAAGAACAATCGACAGCACCACGATCATCCGGGTCGCCTTCGCCAATTCCGGGCGCGACGGCCAGGTCACCTTGTTCAACTCGGTGCGCACTGCCTGGAGAAAGCCTCCCGCCTGCGCCACCCAGGCCGCCATCTTGTTGGTCCGGGGCGCTACCTGGACGCTGTCCATGACCTACTTCGACTCCTTGTGCACCCGATGCTTGTCACACCGGGGGCAATACTTCCGATATTCGACACGCTCCGGGTGCTTCCGCCGGTTCTTGTCCTGAAAGAAGTTCCGGTCTTTGCACTCGGTGCACTCGAGAATGACCTTATCGCGCGCCATGGTTCCTTTCCGTCTACTTCAAGATCTTGGTCACCACGCCCGCGCCCACGGTGCGGCCGCCTTCGCGGATCGCAAACCGCAGCCCCTCATCCATCGCGATCGGCGTGATCAGCTCGATCGTCATCTGCACGTTGTCCCCCGGCATCACCATCTC
>JBGPVE010000180.1:0-5982 GCA_041491545.1 Gemmatimonadota bacterium
CCCCACCGCAACGCCGACGGCGATCGTCGCTGGGGTCGGAGGCGCGGCAGCGGGGGGCGCGGCCTCGGGCACCGCGGCAGCGGGCGGCACGCCACCGGGCTCCGCCCCGCTCGGCTCCGCCCCTTTGGGGGCGGCACCGCCGGGCTCCACACCGCCGACCCAAGCCGTGCCCGCATCCCATCCCGGGCCCAGGGCGTCTCCGCGCTTCCGCATCCCCACCGCCGCGATCATGCTCGGCTTGGGCTTTCTGGTCGGCCTAGGCGTGCTCTTCGCGTGGCGCCGGAGCCGCGCGGACGGCGAGGCCGGGCCCGCGGGCCCCCGGCGCGTGGCCGTGCTTCCATTCGAGAATCTCGGCGACTCGGCCAACGAATATTTCGCCGACGGCATCACCGACGAAGTTCGCGGCAAGCTGTCCCAGTTGCCGGGACTCGCCGTGATCGCCCGCGCCAGCTCCAACGAGTACCGGCACACCACCAAGCCGCCGCAGCAGATCGCGCGCGAGCTGGGGGCCGAGTATCTGCTCACGGCCACCGTGCGCTGGGAGAAGCGCCCCGACGGCTCCAGCCGCGTGCGGGTAAGTCCGGAGCTGGTGCGCGTAGCGCCCGGGGCGGCGCCCACGACCACGTGGCAGCAGCCCTTCGACGCGGCTCTCACCGACGTCTTCCAGGTGCAGGGCGACATCGCCGGCAAGGTGGCCGCCGCCCTCAATCTCGCGCTCGGCTCGACCCAGAAGCAGGTCCTCACCGAGAAGCCCACCGCCAACCTCGCTGCCTACGACGCCTACCTCAAAGGCGAGGAGGCATCGCAGGCCATCGGGGTCACCGATCCGGCGAGTATCAGGCGTGCCATGGGATTCTACGAGCAAGCGGTGGCACTCGACTCGACCTTCGTTCAAGGCTGGATGCAGCTCGCTCGAGCGAACGCGTACTACTACTACGTCGGCACCGCCACCCCAGCGGTGGCCGAGGCGGCGAGGCGGGCGGCCGAGCGGGTTGTAGCGCTCGCGCCCGGGCGGCCCGAGGCTCAGTTGGCACTGGGCGATTACGAAGGGAATGTCCTCGGCGAGAGCGCCAAGGCGCTCGCGGCTTACGAGGCGGGGCTCAAGGTGGCGCCGGGCAATGCCGATCTGCTCACGGCGTCCACCTTGGCCGAGCAGAGCCTGGGCCGCTGGGAATCGGCGCTCACGCACCTGCGGCAGTCTCAGATACTGGATCCCCGCTCCGTCATCACCGTGCGGCGTCTCGGTACGACCTTGATCCGGCTGCATCGCTACCCCGAGGCCCTGTCAGTCGCGGAGCACGGCGTCGGGCTCGCGCCGACCAACCTTCAACTGCTACAGAACCTGGCGATGGCCCACCTGGTGCAGGGGGATCTCGCCGGCGCCAGGGCCGCCGTGCAAGCCAGATCGAAGGCGATCGAGGCCACCACGCTCGCCGCCCACTTCGCCAACTACTGGGATATGTACTGGATGCTCGACGACGCCGACCAGCGGCTCTTGCTGCCGCTCACGCCCAGCGCGTTCGACGACGATCGGGCGATCTGGGCGATCGTCCTCACCCAGACCTATTGGCTTCGAGGCGACCAGCGGCGAGCGCGCGCCTATGCCGATTCGGCCCGGATCGCCTTCGAGGAGCAGCTCAAGGCGACACCGGACAACTCCCAGCAGCACGTCTTCCTGGGACTCGTGCTTGCGTATATGGGCAAGAAGCAGCAAGCGATTGAGGAGGGAGAGCGTGGCGTGGCGCTCGCGCCGATCAGCCGCGATGCCTACACCGGCCCCTACATTCAACACCAGCTCGTGCGGATCTATCTCCTCGTGGGCGAGCCCGAGAAGGCGCTCGACCAGCTCGAGCCGCTGCTCAAGACCCCGTACCACTTGTCCCCGGGCTGGCTCCGTATCGACCCGACGTTCGCCCCGCTCAAGGGAAATCCCCGCTTCGAGAAGCTGATCGCCGGCAACGGCTGATCGCATCAGCGGCCCGGTGCGTCCAGCCTGTCCAGTTTCCGGTCGTGCACCCTCGAGAGCAGCAGCAGCGACGTGACCGCCCCGACCAGCGCGAAGAACATGTCCCACTGCGTGTCCCACGGATCGCCCTGGGTGCCGAGAAACGCGTCCGCCGCCGTGCCCGTCGCCACGGCCATCCGCCACTCGAACAGCTCGTAGCTGGCGCTCAGCGCCAGGCAGAAGCAGCCCACCAGAAACGGCAGCCACTTGCTCCCCTTGAGCGGCGAGCGCCGGATCAGAATCTCCCGCGCCACCATCGCCGGCACGAACCCCTGCGCGAAGTGCCCGATCCGGTCGTAGTGATTCCGGGTCCACCCGAACCACCGCTCCATCCAGAACCCGAGCGGCACTTCCGCGTAGGTGTACTTCCCGCCCACCATGAGAATGGACGCGTGAATCGCGATGAGCGTGTAGACCAGCGGCGTGAAACGAAAGCGCCGGCGGGTGAGAACGAGAGCCGGGATGGCGATGAGCGCCGGGACCACCTCGAGGAACCAGGTGAAGCGGTCGTGCGGATGTATGCCGGACCAGACGAGCACGGCAAGGACGAGGCCGAGCAGCGTCGCTTCCCTACTCTGCAAAGGGGACATCCACACACATCCCGTCTCTGGCGATCACGCTCTCCGGAAACACCGCCCGCGCCTCCGCCAACAGCTCCGGCGCATCGCGCGTGTAGCGCGGGCTGATGTGCGTGAGCACGAGCCGCCTGACCCCCGCCTCTCGCGCCACTTCCGCCGCCTGCGCCGCCGTCGAGTGTCCCGTCTCCACCGCCCGCTCTCGCTCCTCTTCGCCGAACGTCGCCTCGTGGATCAGCAGATCCGCGCCCCGCGCCGCCACCACCACGGCGGGCGACGGCCGCGTGTCCCCCGTGTACACCAGGGTCCGGCCACGCCTCGGCGCCCCCACCAGATCGCTGGGCGCCACCCGCCGGCCGTCGGGCAGCTCCACCGTCTCGCCCTTGTGCAGTCGCCCCCAGAGCGGCCCCTCCGGCACGCCCAGCTCCTTGGCGCGCTCCGGGTTGAACCGCCCGAGCCGGGTATGCTCCGCCAGCGCGAACCCCCCCGGGTCCACCCGGTGAGCGGTCTCGAACACCACGATGTCGTACTCGTCCCGCTCGAGCCGCTCTCCGGCCTTCACCTCGACGATCTCCACCGGAAACCGGTGCTTCTCGATGCCGAGCGCGAGCGCCGCGCCCAGAATCCGATGCCCGCCCTTGGGCCCATAGAGCGTCACCGGCGCCGTCCGGTCCTGCAGCCCGAGGGTCCGGAGCAGCCCGGTCACCCCGAGCATATGATCGGCGTGATAGTGCGAGAAGAAGATCTCCCGAAAGGTGAACCCAACCCCATAGCGCATCATCTGCCGCTGGGTCCCCTCGCCGCAGTCGAAGAGGATCGTCTCCCCTTCGCGCATGACGGCGAGCCCGGCGACGTTGCGATCGACGCTGGGACAGGCGGCACCGGTGCCGAGCAGGGTTACGGAAAGCATGCTCGCCCTCCCCCTACCGTCTCCCCGATACCGCCCACTCCAGCTCCGCCACCACGCGCTCCAGCTCTCGCACCAGCGGGCCCGGCCGCCGGCCGTAGCGCAGCACGTCCACCAGACTGCGGTAGTACCAGAGCTGATCCTTCTTGCCCGCGTTGAACCGGCGCCAGAGCCGCTCGCCCTCGTGCCGATAGTCGTGCAGCATGGCCCGCGCGTTGTGCAGCTTGTCTGCGGCGGAAACGCGGCGCACATCGATCGGCGCGCGGGAGAGATGCTTCAGGTAGTCGAGCTTGCGCTTCTTCCATGGCGGCTTCGGGTGGCCGAAGGCGTCGGTGCAGCCGAGCACGATCCGGAGCACCCGCTCGCCGAAGAGCAGCCGGATCTCCGCTTCGGTGTGCCCCTCGCGCGGATAGTCTTCCACCGCGTCGTGCAGCAACGCGGCGATCGCTTCGTCTTCGCTCCCGCCGTCCTCCAGCACCAGCGCCGCCACCCCCATGAGGTGCGCGATGTAGGGGGTTGGACTCCCCTTCCGCCGCTGGGCGGCGTGCAGATTGCTCGCGTAGTTGAACGCCTGCTGGAACCGCGCGGAGAGCTGCGCCTTGCGAACGGTCTCGGCCATATCCGGCGCCAGCCCTCTCAGAAGATCTTGACCGTGACCCCGATCTTGCCCGGATTCTTCCGCAGCTCGCCGATGAGTCCCTTCATCGCCCCGGAGAGATCCCGGAGATCGGTATAGAGCCCGCTGTCGGTGGCGAACTTCCCGATCGTCCCCTTACCCTGTGTGACGTTGCTCAACACGGTGTCGAGTCGCGCGCTCGTGACGGTGAGCTGCTGCGTCATCGTCGCCAGGTTGCCGCTCAGGCTGTCCACCCGATTGAGCGTGCGGCCGAGCGCCGGATTCCCGAGCGTGCTGTCGAACCTGTTGGTGACGTGCCTGAGCGCGGCCATCGTCTGGGTGAGCTCGGCCGTGGGGCCGCGGTCCCGATCGCCGTAGACCCGCATCGTCCGCTCGGCGGCCCGGAGCGTCTGCTGCAGCGAGCGAAGCGTCTGCCGGAAATCCTCCGCCGTCTCCTTGTTGGCGAACTGCTGCAGCCCGAGCAGCACGCTGTCGGCCCGGTCGCCCAACGAGCTGGCGCGGTCGCTGAATCCGGTCTTGATCCGGCCCACCACCACCTGATCCGGCGGCAGCGGCTCGGGCGCGTGCCCCGGATCGAACTCGACCACGTAATCGCCCACCAGTCCCACCGCCGCGATCAGCGCCGACGCGTCGAGCTTGGGCTGGATGTGGGGCGGAATGCTGATCGAGATCAGCACCTTCCCCACATCCGCCAGCTCGATCTTCTCCACTCGGCCCACCTGCACGCCGGAGATCGTCACCGGTGAAGCCCGCTTGATGCCCGACGAGTTCTCGAAGCGGGCCTTGACCAGCTTGCGCCCTCCGAGCGAGCGGCCGCTCAACCACATCGTCCCCACGACAAAGGTGGCGATGGCCAGGAGCACTAGCGTGCCGACGATCGCTTCCCGGGCGTAACGAGTTGGCATGTAGACGGCTCAGGCGGCGAATGAGGGATTGTCGAAGTCGCGCTCCAGGAACTCCTTCACCTTCGGGTGCTGGGACGCGTGGAACTCCTTCGGCGTCCCCTGCATCACGATCTTGCCGCCGGTGAGCAGCGCCAGCCGGTCGGCGACGCGGAACGCGCCGCGGACGTCGTGCGTGACCATCACGCTGGTGACGCCGAGCTCCGCGGCGAGACGCTGGACCAGGCTGTCGATGATGTCCGCGTTCACCGGATCGAGCCCGGAGGTCGGCTCGTCGTAGAGCAGGTATTTCGGCTCGCCCGCGATCGCGCGCGCGATGCCCACGCGCTTGCGCATCCCGCCCGACAGCTCCGCCGGGTACTTGAGCGCCACCTCGGGCTGGAGGTTCACCAGCCCGAGGCACTGCCTGACCCGCCCCTCGACGTACTCGGCGTCCTTGTACTTGTCCTCGTCAGTGATGCCGAGCCGGATGTTCTCCTTCACGTCCATCGAGTCGAACAGCGCGCCGTTCTGGAACACGTAGCCGATGTGCGACCTGAGCTCGGCCAGCTCCTTGCGCTTGAGGTGGGCGACCTCCTTGTCGTCCACCACGACGGTGCCGGCGTCGGGTTTGATCAGCCCGATGATGTGCTTGAGGAGCACGCTCTTGCCACAGCCGGACGGCCCCATCAGCGCCACGGTTTCCCCTTCCTGCACGTCGAAGTCCACGCCGTCGAGCACGACCTGGGCCCCGAACCGCTTCTTGACCCCGCGGAGCTCGATCATTGATTGAGCAGGATGCGAGTGAGGATCGTGTCAAGCAGGAGGATGAGGACCGAGCTGGTGACCACCGCGCCGGTGGTGGACTTGCCCACGCCTTCCGCTCCCTGCTGGGTGCTGAAACCCATGTAGCAGGAGATGAGCGTGATCGAGCCGGCGAAGAAGAACGACTTGATGACCGAGTACCAGGCGTCCCA
>JBGPVE010000181.1:0-5953 GCA_041491545.1 Gemmatimonadota bacterium
AGGTTCGCCTCCGCCTCCGTGAGCCCGGTGGGACCCGTGGCCCCAGCCGGAGGATGGCCCGGATCGATCACGAGCAACCGACCGCGGAGCGGGTGCCCGCGATCGGCGGCGGGTGGGCGGCGGATCTCGAGCAAGAGATCCGTGCCGCTCCACCGCACGCGATAGCCCCAGACCGGCCGGCTCAGTGCCACATCGACGCCGAGCTCGTCGGATCCCCGCTGATTCCAGGTCACCTGGCGCACCAAGCTGTCGCCCGCGCCGTATCGGATCCAGTTCACGTCGCCCACCCCGCCGTACAGGGAGAGAGACACGGTGTGGTCATCCTCGGACAGCCGGAACGGCAGCCGGCGCCCGACCGGAATCCGGAGCACCACTCGATCGGCCATCGACTTGAGTGTGAGCGAGCCGACAACGGCGCGCGGTGCTGGTGTGCCGGGCGGGAGCGACCGCGCTTCGCTGGCCGCGACCCACGCGTTGAGCTCCGGCCCGAGCCGAATGCGCAGCTCGCCGTTGATCCGACCAGTCACCGCGGCCCGGGTCCCGGTTGGAAAGAACCAGTTGTAGGTGGCACCGGGCGCCGCGCGCCCAACCGTGATACTATCGGTGTCGCCCAGCCCGGTCGGATCATCGTTCAGCTCGATCACGTCGGGCAGCGTGTCGAGCAGGGCAACCTGGAGGGGCCAGCGCACGCGCGCGGTATCGGCGCCGCGAATCGCCTCGAGCATCGGAGCATTGGAGTCGGCCGCAGGGGGCACTTCGATCTGCGCGCCGTCGATCGGCGGCGCGGCCGGGCCGGGATCGGTCCCCACCGCTCGGCCGCGCAGCAGGCCGGCATAGCGATCCCCGTGAACCGGGACGCCGAAATGGGTGGTGTCGAGGTCGAACGCGCGAACGGCCGGCGGCGTGTCGCCGGCGCGAGGGTCCGGCGCGAGCGGAATGAGAGTGCCATCCGCCAGGCGCAGCCGGAGCGTTGCGCCTTCCGCGGCGCGGGCAGAAAGGGTCAGATACTCTCCAGACGGGAGCCAGACCCGGCCGCGCGGAGCGAGCGAGGTGGTGTCGATCCAGACACCAACGGCGACGGACGGCTCAAACCGCGCCGCCCGGCGTACGATGTGGGTGAGCTGGGCCGAGTCTCGCGCCGTGCTGGCGCGGAGCTCGAAGGCCATCAGGGAATCGTGCGGGAACGGCACCCAGGCGATCCAGGCACCGTTGGGCCATACTTGTACGGGCTGGCCGTTGATGGTGAGCTGAGCGTCGCCAGCGCCGGCGCTGCCGAAGAGGAAACTCGAGTCCCGGACGTCGACGACGGCATCGGCCGCGGGGTAGATCACCCTGAGCGCGAGCGGCCCGCGCGCCTCCGGCACCGGTGGTAACAGGCGCGAGGAGCGCGAGCCGCCGTTCGGGGCCGGCGCGGTGACCGGTTGGCGGGCGCAGGCGAGCGTCGCGAGCAACAGCCAGGACGCCCCTCGTCCGCAGCGGAGGATCATGTTGCAAGGTACACGGGGACTATGACTTACGCCAAGCTTCGGTTGACGCCCTCCGGGACGAACTCTAGATTTCCCGCCACCCATCCTCGGTCGAGGTCAGTGTGAGCAGCGGTCCGGTTCGTGTCTCCGTTTTCGGCAAGACCGACCTCGGCCGGACGCGGGATCACAACGAAGACACCTTCCTCGTCGCGGATCTCAGCACCCGAAACGCCAGCCTCAAGCCTGACGTGCGCGACCACGTCGTCGGACGGCGCGGCTCGCTGTTCATGGTGGCGGACGGCATGGGCGGCGCGGCGGCCGGCGAGCTTGCGAGTCAGATGGCCGCCGAGCTCATCTACGAACATCTCGCGACGGTGTGGGCCGGCGACGCCGAGGCGACCGAGGAACAGTTCGCCTTTCGAATGCGAGAGGCGGTCGAGTTGGCCAACCAGCGGATCAACAGCTTCGCGCGGGAGCACGCGGAGGTGCACGGCATGGGCACCACCGTCACCCTCGCCGGCGTCTACGGAACGAGTCTCTACCTTGCGCAGATCGGCGACAGCCGCGGCTATCTCGCCCGGGGCGGCCAAGTCATTCAACTCACCAAGGACCAGTCGCTCTTGCAGCGGCTGGTGGACGCCGGCGAGCTCACCGAGGAGGAGGCGGAGCAGAGCGAGCGGCGGAACATCATCCTGCAGGCGCTCGGGCCGGATCCGCGAGTCAAGGTGGATCTCACCTTCCAGTCCCTCCGTCGCGGCGATACGCTGGTCATCTGCTCGGACGGGCTCTCCGGCCAAGTCAAGCGCGAAGAGATCGGGCAGCTCATCGAGCAGCATCGGGAGCTGCCTGCCCTCTGCAGCGCACTGATCGATCTGGCGAACGGGCGCGGCGGCCCCGACAACATCACGGTCATCGCGGCCAGGTTCGCGGGAGAAGGGCTGCTGGAACCGCAGGGCGCCACTGGCGTAGGTTACCAAGTCTATCAGATGCCGGAGAGCCCCCTGCCGAGCCACGAAGACGCCGCGGTGGCGGCGCCCGCGCCGGCGGCGGCAGTGGCAGTGGCAGGGCCGATCTCGGCCGCGCCGCTTCAGGCGTCGCCTGCGGGGGCGCCCGTGATTCGCCCCTCGGCGCTGGTCGTCGTCGGCGTCTTGGCGTTGGCCGCGCTCGCCCTGTTCTTGGCGCTGCGTTGATTCGGGTCTCCTTCTGAGCAATCCATCGAACAACGCGGCCGCGAACGCTCGGTCGCTTCGGGTGCGGCTCGCCTGGATCGCCGCGATCTCCTTCGCGTCAGGATTCCCTTTCGGGTTGGTCAACGAAGCACTCCCAGTCTATCTCCGCACTCACGGCGCCAGCCTGGTGGACGTGGGCAACGTGCAGGCGGCCACCTTCCCCTGGACGTTCAAGTTCTTCTGGGCTCCGCTGGTCGATCGATTGGGGACGCGGCGACGTTGGATCGGCGCGTGCCTGGCTGGCCTGGCGCTGCTCACCGCGGCCTTTGCCAGCTTCGAAACCAGCGGGCTCAGCCGCGTCTTCTGGCTGGTCGTGCTCGGCATGGTGATCCTTTCGGCCACGCAGGACATCGCGATCGACGCCTACACGATCGAGTCGACCACCACCCGCGAGCTGGGAGTCGCGAATTCGGTAAGGATCAGCGCGTACCGGGTCGCGATGTTCACGGCGGGCGGCATCCTCATCTGGTTGGCCGGACGGATCGGATGGCAAGCGAGCTTCATCGCGGGCGCCGTGGTGCTGGGCGGGCTCATGGCCGGCACGCTGCTCATGCCGTCGGTCAGCCGAGGCGCCGCCGCGCCCGTGGCAGTCTGGGAGCCGCTCCGGGCGCTGTTCGCTCGACGAGGCATCTGGGCGGTGGTGGTGTTCGCGCTCTTGTTCAAGCTGGACATCGCCGCGATGGAGCCGATGACGCGGCCCTTCTGGGTCGATCGGGGGCTCACGCTCACCGAAATCGGGGCGATTCTGACGACGGGCCGGATGCTCGCGACCATCGCCGGCGCCGTCGTGGGCGGCATCTTCACCACGCGGTGGGGAATCTTCCGCGGGTTGTGGGTGCTGGGCCTGATACAGGCGCTGTCGAGCTTGGGTTATTGGGGCGCGGCGGCCGTCGCGCCGTCGAAACCGGTGATCGTCGCCGTGGCGCTGTTCGAGAACTTCGCGGCGGGGCTGGGGACGGCGGCGTTCGTCGCGTTCCTGATGTCGGTCTGCGAGAAGCGATTCGCGGCGACGCAGTACGCGGTGCTTTCCGCGCTGCTCGCGCTCACGCGGAGCGTCGCCGGATGGCTGTCGGGCGGATTGGCGGAACGGGCCGGCTACGCGCCTTACTTCTTGCTGACGTTCGCGCTCGCCTTTCCGGCGTACTTGCTGCTGCCGCTCATCCGAAACGCGCCGCTCGAGGACGGCACGCCGCCACTGGCAGGCTGACCGAGCGGATCAGGCCCGAGCCGCGATCCAGCGCGCCACGGCCGCCTGCATGAGCCGCTGGCGATGCCACGCGAGGAGTATCGGCGCGGCGCCCGGCACTTCGGCCGCGAGTCTCGGGTGCGCAAAGAGCACGATCAACGCGGCACTCTCCGCTTCTCGCCCCAGCGTGGCCCGCGCCTCGGGTCCGAGCCCCGCCCTTCCCTTCCACGCTCTCGGCTCCGCGAACACCAGCACGATGCGGGAGCCGCCCACACCGCGTCCCGTGAGCCCAAGTTGATCCAATGCTCCGGCGACGTCGTCGCTCGCTCCGGGTGGGTACGGTCCGCCGATGTCGTCATCCACCACGATCACGTCGAGGGGCGGGGTCAGTCCGCGCACCGTGCCTCGCAGCAGGCCCTGGTCGAGCAGCGCATCCGCGAGGTGCGCCGATGATTCGTACGGCCCGCTCGGCGGCGGCTGGGCCGGTCGCAGCGCGAGATCGAGCGCGCGCCGATACCGCAAATACGCCTCGGCCATGCGCTCGCGGGAGAGCTCGCCGGCCCGGACCGCCACCTCGATCGCGTCCCGCACCACGCGCGGATCGCTGGGGTAGAGCAAGAGGTCGACGCCGGCCCGCAGCGCCTCGACGGCACCGGCCCCTTCACCGCCAGCCGACATCGCGCCTTCCATGTTCAGCGCATCGGTCACCAGCACGCCCTCGAAGCCGAGCCCGGCGCGAAGGCGGCCGATGATGCTGGGTGAACGCGTGGCGGGGCACCCGAACGGGTCGAGACCGGAATAGGCGACGTGGGCGGTCATCATCGACGCGACACCCGCCGCAACGGCGGCGGCGAACGGGCGCTCGTCGGTGCGCTCCAAGGTTTCGGCATCGGCGTCGACCACCGGCAGCGCGACGTGGGAATCGACGGTGGTCCGGCCGTGTCCCGGAAAGTGCTTGGCGCAGGCGAGGGCCCCGGCGCCCTGGCATCCTTCGATCCACGCTCTGACCCACTCGCCGACGGCGGCGGGCTCGGCGCCGAACGCGCGCGTCTGCACGATCGGGTTCTCGGGCAAGAGGTCGAGATCGGCCACCGGGGCGAAGACCCAGTTGATACCGACCGATCGCGCTTCGGCCGCGGTCACGGCCCCGGCCCAGCGCGCAATCTCCAGATCGCCCAGCGCGGCGAGCGCGAGCGGCGGCGGAAGCTGCGTGAGGCCGTCGATCTGCTGGCCGGCCCCGCGCTCCAAGTCGGAGGCGAAGAGGAGAGGGCGGCCGGCACGGCGAACCAGATCGCCGGTCAGCGTGCGAACGGCATCCACCGTTCCGCCGAAGAGAATGAAGCCACCGACGCCCAACTCGAGCGCGGCCGCGATGTCGGGCTCCGCGTGGCCGAAGCCGCCGTCGCCCTGCCACCGGATGGCCGGCAAGATGAGCCGGCCGGGATCTACGGAATCGATTGTCATTGTTGCTACGCCGGTGTTACGGCACCAAGCACCCGAGGGCCTGCGGCGCCCGTTGCGGCAGCGAGATTACCGGGTTGACCATGTAACGTGAGATAGCCGAGGAGCGCAAAGGCGACGGCCTCCTTGGCGTCCCCGCAATAGAAGAGCTCGTCGAATCGGCGCAGCCGGTGCGGCCGAGCGCCGTTCCCGAGATGGTGCTCGAGCGCCGCCATCAATCCGGGATGGTGCACCCCGCCGCCGGACGCGACCACCTCCGGTGCGCCGGGCACCCAGGTGGTGACGGCCCGCGCGATCGAGCGCGCGGTGAGCTCCACCGCGGTCGCGACGCCGTTGGGCCCTGGCACTCGCGCGTGCAGCGCCCTGGCATACTCGTCGCCGAAGCGCTCCCGCCCCGTGCTCTTGGGCGGCTCCGCGGCAAAGAAAGGGTCGGCGAGCAGCTCGGCCAGGACGCGCTCGTCGGGCCGACCGCGAGCGGCGATCGCGCCATCGCGATCGAATGGGACGCTCGGGTCCGCCAAGCGAGCCACCGCGTCGACGACGGCGACACCGGGTCCGGTGTCGAAGGCGAAGGCGCCCTGCTCCGTCGCGCGCCGTTCGACGTAGGTCAG
>JBGPVE010000182.1:0-5953 GCA_041491545.1 Gemmatimonadota bacterium
ACAAGGCCATTACCGCGCTGGCCCGGGCCATCCGCCGCAGCCGCGCCGGCCTCAAGTCCCCGCAGCGCCCCGTGGGCTGCTTCCTGTTCCTCGGCCCCACGGGCGTCGGCAAGACCGAGTTAGCGCGCTCCCTGGCCAAGTTCCTCTTCGCCGACGCGCAGGCGCTCATTCGCGTCGACATGTCGGAGTACATGGAAAAGTTCTCGGTGTCCCGGCTGATCGGCGCGCCCCCGGGATATGTGGGCTACGAAGATTCGGGCACGCTGACGAAAGCGGTGCGGCGGAAGCCCTACTCGGTCGTCCTCTTGGACGAAATCGAAAAGGCCCATCCGGACGTCTTCAACATCCTGCTGCAGGTGCTCGATGAGGGTCACCTCACCGATAACTACGGCCGGGTGATCGACTTCAAGAACACCGTCGTCATCATGACCTCGAACGTCGGCGCCCGCGACATCATGAAGGGCAAGTCGCTTGGCTTCCACGGTCAGGACGTCAAGGGTAGCTTCGAGAAGATGCAGGAGACGGTCAAAGAGGAAATGAACAAGGTGTTCAACCCGGAGTTCCTCAACCGGCTGGACGAGGTCATCGTCTTCCACCCGTTGGCCAAGGAGCACATTGCGCTGATCGTGCAGATTCTGCTCAAGGAAGTGCAGCGCCGCCTGGGCGACGAGGTCAGGCTCACGCCGGCCGCGGTGGAGTTCCTGGTGGAAAAGGGCTACGACCAGAGCTACGGCGCCCGGCCGCTCAAGCGGTCGATTCAGCGGTACATCGAGGATCCGCTCAGCGAGCGCATCCTCATGGGCGAATTCGGCCGCGGGGACGAGATCGAGGTGGACGTGGCGGCCGAGGGTGACCGGCTGGTTTTCCGGGCTCTCACAGGTACTCAGGCCTAACGCCTCCTGGCACCGCTCGTCTCGGACGGGCGGCGCCGTTTCCTCTTCCCGGGCTTTGATGCAGCGCTTTGTCCTCCTCGCCGCGTTCTCGCTGACCCTCGGCAGGCCGGCCTTTTCCCAGGCACAAGTACCGACCCAGGCGCCCGCGCCCGTCGACAGCATTGTCGTCGAGGGGAACGCGCGCATGACCGCGGCACAGGTCGTCGGCAGCTCCGGACTGGTCGCGCATCAGCCGGCCAATTATCGCGATATCCAGCGGGCCATCTCGGCGCTCTTCAAGACGGGACAGTTCGACGACGTGACGGTCGAGCAGCGCAACGTGGGTGGCCGGCTCTTTCTCGCGCTCAAAGTCAAGGAGCGCCCGGTGCTCGCGTCCTGGGCCGTGCGGGGCTACGAGCGCATCCCTGAGGGGAGCGTTCGCGATCGGGTCAAGCTCACCGCCGGCACCCCGCTGGATCGGGCGGCGGTGGAGCGCTCCCGCGCCGCCATCGATTCGCTCTACAAGAAGCAGGGCTACTACGCGGCCGAGGTGAAGGTGACGCAGTTGCCCCAGCCCGACGGCAAGGTGCGGGTGGTTTACGACATCGCCGAGGGCCGGCGGGTCGCCGTGAGCGAGGTGCAGATCGAGGGCAACCAGGCGTTCAAGGACAAGACCGTCGTCAAGCACATGGCCACGCGCCCCGAAGGCTTCTGGTGGTTCGAGAAGGGGGACTACGACGAGAAGCGGGTCGAGGACGACATGCGCGATCGTCTGCCGCGGTGGTACGCCGACAACGGATATATCGACTTCCAGGTCACCCACGATTCGCTCTTTCCGGACAGCGGTCGCGGCAAGGCGGTGCTGCAGCTCTCCGTCGACGAGGGCGCGCAGTACAAGGTCGGCAACTTCGACATTCAGGGGAATCGGCGGTTCTCGAGCGAGGAGCTCAAGCTCTACTACCCGTTCACTCCCAACAAGCCGTTCAGCCGTTCCGAGTGGGATGCGGCAACCGAGAAGGTAACGAACCTCTACGCCAATACCGGCTACATCTACGCGCGGGTGGATCCGGTCGAGACCCGGCGGACCACGGCGGACGGGCAGCAGGTGCTGGACCTGGCCTGGGTGGTTCGGGAGGGCTCTCCGGCTACGATCAACAAGATCGAAATCGTCGGTAACGACGTGACCCACGAGCGGGTCATCCGCGAGGCGATCGTGCTGCTGCCGGGCTCCCTGTTCAACCGGGAGCTGCTGATCCGCTCCTACCAGAACGTGAGCAATCTCGGCTTCTTCCAGCAGCCGATGCCGTCACCCGACGTCAAGCCGTCGGCCAACGGCGTCGACGTCGACATCGTCTTCCGCGTCGAAGAGAAACATACCGGCAACATCAATTTCGGGGCGTCGCTCGGGCAGGGAACCGGCGTCGGCGGGTTCCTCGGACTGGAGGAGCCGAACCTCTTCGGCCGGGGCAAGCGGGCCAAGTTACAGTGGCAGTTCGGGGCGAACATCAACGACTTCACCCTGAGCTACACCGATCCGGCCATTCGGGAAAGCCGGGTGTCCGGCACGCTGTCCCTGTTTGATTCACGGCAGCGCTTCATCGTCGGTGAGCTGGGCCGGCGCCAGCAGACGGGCGGACAGGTTCAGCTCGGGTTCCCTTTCCTTGGCTCGCGCTACACCCGGGTGTTCTCCTCATACGGGCTGCAGCGGATCCGATACACGGAGGGGTCCATCGACTTGCGCACCCGGTTCCAGTGTAATAACTGCACCCGGTCGACGCTGGGCTCGAGCCTCCTTCGGGATACCCGAATCGGCTTGCCGTTCCCGACTGCCGGCACCTACGTCAACGTGGGAGGCGAGCTCAACGGCGGCTTCCTCGGCGGCACCGGCGACTATCAGAAGATCGATCTCGACGGTCGGTGGTACGCGCCGATCGGGACGCTGGGCGGCAACGGGCAGCTCGGCGCGGGTGTCCAGTTCGTGCTGGGCCTCACGGCCAAGTCGGGGTTCGTCTTCGGCAACGCGGGCCCGTTCTTCACCGAGCTGTATTCCATGGGCGGCGTACAGTTCGGCATCCCGCTCCGCGGCTACAGCGAGTTCTCGATCACGCCTGACGGCTACGATCCAAATGCGAGCAGCGGGCAGGCGAGCCCTAACGCGTTCGGGCAGTCGTACGCGGCGTTCACGGTCGAGGCCGGGGCCCGGGTGAGCGGGGCGCTGTACTTGAATACATTTCTGGATGCCGGCAATGTCTATCGGACCGCGCGGCAATACGACCCGACGCGCCTCTTCCGCGGCGCCGGGTTCGGTGCGGCGGTGGTCTCACCGCTGGGGCCGTTGGGCATCGACATCGCGTACGGCTTCGACAAGCGGGACACCTTCGGGAAGCCGGCCCCGGGCTGGCAGCTCCACTTCAGGCTGGGCAATTTCTTCTGAGCAGCACGCACCCTCAGATCGGGAGTCGAGAATGAAGCTTGCCGTCTTTGCTACCTGGGCCGGACTCGTTGCGGCGCTGACCGTGGGCGCGGCCGGTCCGGTGGCGGCGCAGCAGCGGCCCGCCAAGCCCGCCAAGTCTGCCCAGCCCAAGACCGCCGACACCGGCGACGCTGGTGCCGCCGCGGCGGCCGGCACGCGGATCGGCTTTGTGAACATTCAGGCGATCTTGAAGCAGACCCCCGGTTACGCCAAGGCCGAGTCCACCTTCGCCAAGGAGCTCGACGGATACCGCTCCGAGGTGCAGAAGCTGCAGGCGAGCCTCGATTCCTCGGCCAACGATTTCGAGCAGCAGTCCACGCTGCTGAGCCCCACGCAGCGGACCGCCAAGCGGAAGGAGCTCGAGGGCCAACAGGAGAAGCTCCAGCAGCGGACGCAGGAGCTGCAGCAGAAGGCCGCGAGTCGGGAGCGGGAGCTGTTGGATCCGATTCAGGCGCGGGTGAACAGCGTGATCGAAGGCATTCGTGCGGCGGGGACCTACGCGATCATCTTCGATGTGAGCGCGCCGGGCAACGGCATCGTCACCGGCGACAAATCGCTCGACATCACGCAACGCGTGCTACAGCAGCTTCAGGCCTCGAAGTAAGGCCGTGAGGGCCTCCCGAATCACCGCACAGGCGGCCGCCGCGAGTCTGGGCGACCGCCTGTGTGGCAAGAAGAACCGTCGTTAGGGGATGCCCCCATGGACATCGAGCGCATTCTCCAGGTCTTGCCGCATCGGTATCCCTTCCTGCTGGTGGACCGCATTCTCGAGATCCAGGGCACCACACGCATCGTCGGACTCAAGAACGTGACGATCAACGAACCGTTCTTCCAGGGACACTTCCCCGGGCATCCGATCATGCCGGGCGTGCTCATCGTGGAGGCGATGGCGCAGGCGGGCGGCTGCCTCATGATGGGCACCATGGAGCGGCCCGAGACCAAGGTCGTCTATTTCATGGGGCTCGACCGGGTCAAATTCCGCCGCCCGGTGCGCCCGGGCGATCAACTGCGGCTCGAGGTCGAGGTGGTGCAGGTGCGGGGTCCGACCTGCCGGATGAAGGGTCTGGCGCTGGTCGAGGGCAAGGTCGCGGCGGAAGCCGAGATGATGGCGCAGGTGGTCGACCGATGAAGGAGCGTCCGGCTCGGAACGGAGACCTCGGTGGCTCGCCGCGGTGATGTCCATCGGATCCTCCGATGGCTCTGGACCAGCCGCCGCCCGGAGGCGCGAATCGTGCGGCTTGCCCTGCTCCCCGCGTCCGCGCTCTGGCGCGGCACGACGGCGGCTCGAGCCGCCGGGTACCGGCGTGGATGGCTCGCGGTGCGCGACTTGCCACTGCCCTCGATCGGCGTCGGCAATCTCACCCTGGGCGGCTCGGGTAAGGGGGCCGTCGCGAGCTGGATCGCCGGGCACTATGCCGGTGCCGGCATTCGTCCGGCCATCCTGGTCTCCAGCGACTCTGGGGAGGATGTGCTGGTGCACCGGCACGCGGTGCCCGAAGCCATCGTCGTCGGCGACCGCGATCCGATCGCGGCGGCGGAACGGGCGGTGGCCGCGGGCGCGCAGGTGCTGGTCTTGCAAGATGCCTATCAGCGGCTCGACGTGCACCGCGATCTCAACATCGCGGTGATCGGTGCCGAGACGGCGCGGGCCGTTCGCTGGTCGTTGCCGGCCGGCCCCTGGCGCGAGGGATGGGGCGCGCTGCACCGGGCCGGCGCCGTCGTGGTCACACGGAAGCGCGCGCCGCTCGAGGCGGCCCAGGACCTGGCGCGCGAGATCGAGCAGCGGGTCGACGCACCGGTCGCCATCGCTTATCTCGGTCTCCGGCAGGTCGAAGGCCTGGTGAGCGGCACCCGACGGCCGGCGTCGATTCTGGCCGGCAAGCGCGTCGTGGCTGCCTCGGCCATCGCCGATCCGGATGCTTTCGTGGCCCAGACCAAAGCGACGGGCGCGGCGGTCCAGGTCGCCACCTGGAAAGATCAGACGGAGTACCGTGACGCGGACGTCGCCTGGCTGGCACATGCGGTGCGACGCGCGGACCATGTGGTGATCACGGAAAAGGATGCGGTGAAGCTGCGCGATCGATGGCCCAACCGAGTCCCCGAGCCGCTGGTAGCGGTCCAGGAGCTGATCTGGGAGGGTGGCGGGGATGCGATCGCGATGGCGCTGGATGCGGTTGTCACGCCCGTGGAGCGACTCTAAACCTCTCAGGACTACCGGAGCCGACCGGAGACATTATGACGACGTTGGGTTCCCAGAGCGTCCCTATCGTGCGCCCCGACAAGGACAGGTTCCTCAACGAGGAGAATCCATTCGAGGCGATGATGTCCCGCTTCGATTACGCGGCTCAGCGCCTAAGCCTCGATCCCGGCCACTACAAGGTTCTCCGCAGCCCGGAAAAGCAGATCATCGTCTCGGTGCCGTTCCTTCGGGACAACGGCGAGGTGGACGTCTACACCGGCTATCGAGTGCTGTACAACACCTCGAGAGGCCCGGCCAAGGGCGGCATCCGCTTCGACCTCAACGTGACGTTGGACGAGGTCAAGGCCCTCGCGGCCTGGATGACCTGGAAGTGCGCGGTGGTGAACATTCCTTTCGGCGGGTCCAAGG
>JBGPVE010000183.1:0-5939 GCA_041491545.1 Gemmatimonadota bacterium
CCGGGCCCGTGTTTCACTTGAGGAGTTGGACCAGCTGAAGGCCCGCTTCGCGGCACTCGCGGAGGAGTCCCGCGCGGCTAGCTCGCGGGGCAAGCGGGACGACGACTGCCCGCCTTTGCCGGAGCAAGACCGCGAGCGCCCAACTCCGAACCGTGAGGAAGGCGCCGTCCGTGAAGCCGCCGGGGCGTCAGGCTGAGATCGGCAGCTTCGTCAAGTCGGGAAAGGCGGTGGCAAAAGCGGCGACCGCGCCGGGATCGAGCTGGGTGCCGGCAACTCGGCGCATCTCGGTCAACGCGTCCGTGGGTGAGTGCGCGCCGCGATAGGGCCGCTGGGTGGTCATCGCGTCGAATGTATCGGCGACCGCGATGATCCGGGCCTCGATCGGAATGCGTTCGCCGACCAACCCATCGGGAAACCCTTTGCCATCCAAGCGCTCGTGGTGCGAGCGGACGATCCGAAGCACAGCCGGCGACTCGCGCGCGAGTGGCGAGAGCATCCGCTCCCCAAGCGCGGGATGCTCGGTCATCTGACGGAACTCCTCTTCCGTCAGCGAGCCGGGCTTGTGCAGCACGGCTTCGCGGGTGCCGATCTTACCGATGTCGTGCAGCTCGCCGCCGATCCGGATGCCCTCCAGATCGGCACCGCTGAAGCCGAGCCCGCGAGCCGTGCCGACCGCGTAGCGACTCACTCGAATCGAGTGGCCGCGGGTGTACGCGTCCTTGGCCTCGAGCGCGCGGGCCAGCATCTGCACACCCTCCAGGAACAGCTCTTGAATCCGATGCGCCTGCTCCTGGACGCGCTTCTCGAGGTCGGCGTGATAAAATCGACTCTGAATGACCAGCGTGCGTTTCTCGAGCGCCCGAGCCACCCGGGCTTGCATCTCGCTCATGGACACCGGCTTGAGCAGAAAATCGGCGGCGCCCAAGTGCAGACACTCGACGGCGACACTGGTTTCCGCCATGCCGCTCAGCATGAGGACCGCCGTGTCGGGATATTGACGATGGAGTTGGGCGAGGAGCCCGATTCCGTCCAGCTCCGGCATGCGGAGGTCGGAGATGACGAGGGGGATTTCGCCGACGTCCGCGAGGACCTCGAGCGCTTCGCGCCCCGAAGATGCCTCGAGACAGGCGAAGTCCTGCGCTTCCAGCATGCGGATCAGCGAGCGCCGAACCATCGGTTCGTCGTCGACTATGAGACACCGGGCTATCTCATCCATGGTCCCCCGTGCGTACGCGAAACGGCGTTGCATGGTAGATAAGACACGCGGGATTGTCCACCTCTCCACCCCAACGGAGGTCGTCGTGCCGCCCACAACATGCCGTATCGGTCTGACGCTCATCGGCTCGCTCGCCGCCGCAGCCTGCTCCCGTCCCGCGGGCGACGATCGGGCGTCGCTCATGGCGGCGGACCGGGAATTCGAGCGGGCCACCGACGCCCGCGGCGCCGCGGGCTGGACATCGTTCTACGCCGCTGACGCGGTCACGATCTCGCCCCGGAGCCAGCTGACGCGGGGCGCGGCCGCGATCGGCGCGGCGGCCGAGCGCGACTTCGCCGATTCGACGACCCGATTGCGTTGGCAGCCCGAGTTCGCCGAGGCCTCACGTGGCGGCGATCTGGGCTACACCTACGGGCGCTGGCAGTTCTTGAGCTTCAAGTCGCGAGCCGATTCCGCGGTGGTCGCGCGGGGCCGATATGTAACGATCTGGCGGCGGCAGCGGGACGGGAGCTGGAAGGTGCTGCTCGACACCGGCAGTGAGGAGCGGCAGGAGCGCTAGGCGGGGCCGGCCGACCGGCGGCCGGTTTGGTTCAGCACCTCTCTCACCTTTCGCGCCAGCGTCTCAGGTGAGAACGGCTTCTGCAGAAACGGAGTGCCGGGACTCAGAAGCCCGCGCCGGATGATGTCGTCATTGGTGTAGCCGGACATGAAGATGACCGGGAGGTCGGGCGCCATGTCACCCACCTGGTCCGCGAACTCGCGGCCGCCCATGCCCGGCATCACCACGTCGGACAGCACCAGATCCACGGCGCCGGGCGCCCGGCGAAGCCACTCGATCGCTTCCCGCGCGTTGGCGCTCGGGAGCGAGCGATAGCCTTCGCCTTCCAGGAACCGACAGGCGAAGTCCCGGATCATGTCTTCGTCCTCCACCACCAGGATCGTCTCGCCGGCGCCTCGGGGCAAGGTGGGCGGCGCCGCCCAACTGACCCGCTCGCCGCTCTCTTCCACCTGGGGAAGGTAAACCTTGAACGTGGTTCCCTGACCCGGCTCGCTGTAGGCCCAGATGTAGCCGCCGCTCTGCTTCACGATGCCGTACGCCATCGAGAGGCCGAGGCCGGTGCCGTGACCTACCGGCTTGGTGGTGAAGAACGGCTCGAAGATCTGGGCTTGGGTCGCGCTGTCCATGCCACGCCCCGTGTCGCTGATCGCGGCCACGACATAGGGACCCGGTCGGACCACGATGCCGGGATGCTGCTGGGCGTAGTCGCTGCCCAGCACGACGGTGGAGGTTGCGATCGTGAACTGCCCGCCTTGGGGCATCGCGTCGCGGGCGTTGAGCGTGAGGTTGATGATGACCTGCTCGAGCTGCGTGCGGTCGGTCTTGATCCATCCCAGCTCGGGCGCGAGTCGGAACACGAATTCGTGATCCTCACCCATCAGGCGGCGCAGGACCGATTCCATGTCGAGCAGGACGGTGTTCAGCTCCAGCACGCGGGGCTGCAGGAGTTGGCGCCGGCTGTACGCCAGGAGCTGGCGACTCACGTCCGCCGAGCGCTCGGCGGCGCGAATGATCTGCGCGACGTCCTGGTTCCGCGGGTCGTGCGGCTCGAGGCTCCGCGCGAGGAAGGCGCAGAAGCCCTGGATCACGGTCATCATGTTGTTGACTTCGTGCGCCACGCCACCCGCGACTCGGCCGATCGCCTCCATGCGCTGGGCTTGGCGGAGGTGCTCCTCCACTCGGCGCCGTTCAGTGAGATCCCGGAGCACGAAGGCACCCGCCAGCACGCGGCCACTCTGGGCGTCCCGAATGCCGAACGCGCTGCATTCGATCTCGATCGGGTCGCCGGTGCGCGGGTTACGGAGCTGGCCGTCGAAATTCCACGACTGGCCGGAGGCGAGCCGGGGGAACACCTCGGCCTCGAGCAGTTGGCGGCTGCCCTCGTGCCAGAGCGCCTGAATCGCGATATCGTCGACCGGCGCGTCCTCCGGCAGCCCGACGAGCCGCCGACCGGCCTTATTGAGATAGAAAAGTCGCCAGTCGAGCGTGACCATCGCGATGAAATCACCGCTGCTCTCGACCAACGACACGAATTTTTGGACGTCTTCCTCGGCTCGCTTTCGCTTGCTGGTGTCGATGACGAAGCAGGCCCATTCGAGCGGCGAATGCTCGGTGATCGCGGCACCGATGACGATCGGAACCCGTGCCCCGTCCTTGCGGATGTACTCCTTCTCGAATGGCGGGCAGACTCCCGTATCGAGCAACTGGGCGATGGCGCGCTGGTCCAACGCCGCATATTCGGGTGGGGTGATCTCGGTCCAGCGGATCTCACCGGCCAGCATCTCGTCGCGGCTGTAGCCGATCAGGCGGAGGAAGGCGTCGTTCGCCTCGATGACTCGCTCGGGGTCGGCCACGAGCACGCCGATGACGCCCGAGTCCGCAAGGGCGCGGAAGCGCGCTTCGCTCTCCCGCAAGGCCGCGAGCAGCTGCTCCCGCTCCTCCTGGGCCTGTTGCTGAACGGTGATGTCGATGACCGTGGCGCCGACCCAGTATGGGTGGCCTTGAGGATCGCGCACGGGAAAGAGGTTGGCGACAAAGTGCCGCAGCGGCTCCGGACCGTCCGGAGTTCCGGTGTGCACCTCGATGCCCAGCACCGGCTCGCCCGACTCGAGCACGCGACGAAGCAGCGGCTCGACGGCGGCGGCGTCCTCGGGGGAGAGCATCTCACTGACCGGTCGGCCGACGTGGTCCTCGACCGGCCGGCCGCTGAATCGGGCCAGCGTCTCGTTCACCCGAACAAAGCGAAGCTCTCGGTCAGCGTAGCCGATCCCAATCGGCGTCGCGGCCAGCGCCGACTCGAGCATCGCGGGCTCGGGCACCAGCCCGCCCCGCTCCGCGCCGGGGCGCGGCGCGCGCCCAATGGCGCCCCGGAGGAACCAGCCGATGGCGCCGGCACCGAGGGCCACGAGGACCCAAGTCACTGGCTCGCGACGCCTTGCACCTTGCCCCGGCGGACGAGTGGCAGCTCGGCTCGACACCGTGGCGCGTTTCGAGTGTTCTCACTCGCGACCCACTCGCCGGTGGACAACCTCACATACGAGCAGAACTGCACGACCATCGGCCGCTGCTGCGCATCGATGCATTCCGGCCACGGCGTGGTCGTAACCGAATCCTTCCAGGGACCGCGTGCCTTGATGGCAGACTGGCAGGCCTGGGTCATCGTGGCGACGGCGACCTTGGCCGGTGTGGTCAGGAGCTCGACCGCGCGAGGCGCTTTCTTCCGTGGGGCCGCTTCCGGGGTCTGCGCGGGGGCTATGGAATCGACATCCGCGGAATCGGCCCGACCCGGCGCGGCCCGAGCCGCTGACTGGGAAGACGGTTGTGGGTTCGCCAGCGGATTGTTCACCCACTCGACTGCCGCCTTCGCCTCACGTCGGGTACGCCAGAAAATGACGCCAAAGCCCAGCAGGGCTAAAATGGCGAGGGGCCACCAGAGTCGGTCGAACCGTTTCCGCGGTTTCATAGCACCATGATATCGGTCTTCAGCGGCTTTTTCCACGGCGCCGCTGGCAGAGCGGAGCCGGTGTGGTACCTTTCCCCTCCCGCAAACGGACGGGCTGTGTCACCGATCATCGATATGGATCTACCCGACAACCTGCTCGACATTCCCGCTGAGGAGGCCGCCCGCCTCCTGGCTCTGCGTCGCTTGGACGAGACGATTCAGGCCCGCCTCAGGCTGGGTGTGCCCGGCGATGTCGAGGCGCTGCACGACTTTCGGGTGGCGCTCCGGCGGCTCCGGAGCTGTGTCCGTGCCTATGGCCCTCAGTTGGCTCCGAGCGTGTCGCGCCGGACTCGGCGGCGGCTCCGGGCCCTCGCCCGGGCCGCCGGGCGGAGTCGTGACCTCGAGGTGTACCAGGCTTGGGCTCAGGGCACAGAGCCGGATCTCAAGGCGTACCAGCGGCCCGGCCTTGCGTGGCTCCTCGCGCGGCTGGGCGAGCGGCGAATCAAGGCCGACCGCCGGCTCGAGCAGCGCATCGCGCAGCACTTCGCGAAGGCCGAGGCGAGGCTGCGTGAACGGCTCCCGGTGTATCGGGCGACTATCCGCCTCACCGACGGACGCAGGGAAGCCTCCGCCGGCGCGGTGCTCGGCCAACTGGTGCTCCAGCTCGCGAGCGACCTCAACTCTCGGCTGACGCAGGTCCACTCTCTTGGCGATCAGGCTGAGGCCCACGCGGTTCGCATCGCCGCCAAGCGCCTGCGCTACCTCCTCGAGCCGTTCGAGAGCCGGCTGCCGGACGTGCCGCCGGTGATCGAGCGGCTCAAGAGCCTGCAGCAGGTGCTCGGCGATCTCCAGGACGCCCACATGTTCGCCATCGACCTGGCGGGAGCGTTGCAGGAGGCCGCGGTCGAGCAGGCGCAGCGGGTGTCGCGGGAGATCCTGGTCTGGAGCCCGCTGACGCCCGATGAGCGGGGCGGCGGAGACGAAGACGTCCGACTCGGGCTTTTGACACTGGCGCAGCGGGTACGGGACGCCGCCGAGTCGGCGTACGCGCGGTTTGCGGCGGAGTGGCTCACCGGGAGTGCCGGCGAGTTCTTCGAGCAGCTGGCCGAGTTGGCGCATGGCCTCTCCGCGCCCGCCGCGTCCGGGATCGAGATCGAGCGAAAGTATCTGTTGAGCGGTCTGCCGCCGTCGGTGACGGGCGCGCCGGTGCTCGAGATCGACCA
>JBGPVE010000184.1:0-5916 GCA_041491545.1 Gemmatimonadota bacterium
CGCGGCCGAAGACCCGTGCATCCCCGCGTGACGGTGCAAGCAGGGTCGCGAGCAGAAGCATGGCGGTGGTCTTGCCGGCGCCATTCGGACCTAGCAGACCGATCATGGCCCCGGCTGGGATTCGGAGATCGAGCCCCTCCAACGCTCGGGTCTCTCCGTAGTCTCGGCCGAGGCCATGGCTCTCGATCGCGAGGGCCGGCGCGCTCACGCGCGCTGGGGCTCGCCCGCGATGTGGCGGTATTGGTACTCGATCGGGGCGGGGATGGCTTCGCCCAGTGCTTCGTCGATGAGGTGACGGAATGGCGTGAGGGTACAGACCGGGTCGGGATTAGCCGCGTCACCCGTCAAGGCGAACGCCTGGCAGCGACAGCCGCCGAAATCGATCGCCTTTCGCGGGCAGGAGCGGCAGGGCTCCTTCATCCACGCGTCGCCGCGAAAGGCCTGGAAGCCGGCCGACTCGTGCCAGATCCACTCCAGCGAATGATCCCGCACATTGGGAAAGGAGAGCGTCGTGATCTGGCTCGCGGCGTGGCAGGGCATGGCGAGCCCGCTCGGCGAGACGACGATGTACACCTTGCCCCAGCCGCCGTAACAGGCTTTGGGTGTGCTCTCGTAGTAGTCGGGGAGCACGAAGATCATCTGCATCTTCCCCTTGTACCGGGCCATCCGCTCTTCCGCGACTGCTTTTGCCGAAAGCACCTGCTCACGGGTGGGCATCAGCGCGTCGCGGTTCTTGAGCCCCCACCCGTAGTACTGCGTGTTGGCCAGCTCGAGCCGGTCGGCGTCCAGACTCGCCGCCAGGTCAATGATCTCGCCGATGCGGTCGAGGTTGGCCCGGTGGAGCACCACGTTGACGGTGAAGGCGAATCCGAGCTCCTTCACCAGCGCAATGGCGGCTCGCTTCTGCTTGACCGAGCTGACCCCGGCGATCCGTTCCGCCGACTCGACGTCCGAATCCTGGATCGAAACCTGGATGTGCTCGAGACCGGCCTCCTTCAGTCGCTCGGCGCGCTGCCGGGTGAGACCCAGACCCGAGGTGACAAGTGTGTTGTAGAGTCCCAGGCTGCGGGCGTGCTTCGCCAGCTCTTCCAGGTCCTTTCGAATCAGCGGCTCGCCGCCCGAGAGGCCGAGCTGTAACACCCCCAACTGGCGCGCTTGCGTGAAGACCCGCTTCCAGTCGTCGGTGGAGATTTCACCTTCGGCGCGCACCATCTCCAACGGGTTCGAGCAATAGGGACAATGCAGCGGGCAGCGGTGGGTAAGCTCCGCCAGCAGCGTGGTCGGGCGTTCAGAGACCATGGATCAACTCCCTGTGGGCCAGGTGTGACAGATACTCGGTCACGTCGGCCGTGACGTCGGCTTCGTATCGCTCACCCAGTATCCCGGCGATCTCCCCGACGGTGCGCTTTCCATCGACGAGGTCGAGCACCGCGGCACCGGTTTCGTTGAGCAGCACCGCACCTTCTGGATAGAGCAGCACCCGACGCTGCCGAACGGGATCGTAGTCGAGTCGTGCCAGCCGCCAGAGCCGCGGGACGAAATCGGCCGTCAAGGACTCGCTCATTCGTCGCGATACGCGTTGTGAATCGTGTCGATCATCGCCCACAGCATGTCGAGCTTGAAGGCGAGCGCCTCGAACGCCTTGCGCTGGGTCTCGACGGTGGTGCAGTGCTGCTGGACCACGGAAAGCCCGTGACGCACGTCCCTCGGAGCCTGCACCAGACGGCTCTTGAAATAGTCGAGTGCCTCCGGCGGAATCCAGGGATAGTACTTGGGGAACGAGTCGATCCGTTGCTGGTGGATCTTGGGCGCAAACAGCTCGGTAAGGGACGATGCGACCGCTTCGACCCATGGCTTCGTCTTGCAGAACGTCACGTAGGACTCGCAGATCAGTCGAACGGCTGGTAGGACGTGGCGCTCGTCCTCCATCTCCTCCCGCGGTACGCCGAGCGCTGTGCCCAGCCGAATCCACAGCTCGATGCCGCCGGTTCCGGGCTCCGTGCCGTCGTGATCGATGATCCGCTGGATCCACTCCCGGCGTACGGCCGGATCGGGGCAGTTCGAGAGAATCGCGCCGTCCTTGCGCGGCACCACCCGCTGATAGGCCAGACGATTGGCCACCCAGCCCTGAAACTGGCGCTGGGTGAGCTGCCCCGAGTACATGAGCTTGTGAAACGGATGCTCAACGTAGTAAGAGCCGTTGAACGATCGGAGCGCCTCCTCCAGCTCGGGCGGACTCAACGGCTGCTTGAGCTCGGGAAAGGATGGCTTCGGTGGCGTGGCCAGCTTGGAGGCGTGCAGCGTCGCGGTTGTCATGACTAGACCTCGAACCTCATCCCGTCCATTCCCACCACCATCCCGCGCTGTTCGACCAGTCGGCGCTCGGGTGAACGCTCGAGCAGCATCGGGTTGGTGTTATTGATGTGAGTGTACACGCGGTGCCGGCTGGGCAGCGCGCTCAAGCGCTCGAGGCTGCCGTCGGGGCCGGACACGGGCAGATGATCCATTTCGTGTGCCGTACGATCGCCGATGCCGAGTTTGACCAGCTCATCGTCGGTCCAGAAGGTTCCGTCGAAGAGGACCAGTTCCGCCGCCGCAAGCCGCTCGAGCAACCCTGCGTCGAGGGCTCCGCAACCGGGCACGAATACGCAGCTGCCGCCGCTGTCGCTCCGGATGAGAAAACCGACGGTGTGGCCGGGCTGTTCCCGGCGGGCGAATCGGGGCGGGTCGCCCGCGACCGCGAACGCTTCGACCGTGAGGCCACTCGCCGCGCCGTCGCGATAGCAGAGCGGGATCGCTCGATCCAAGGGAACCTCGGTAAGGGGCACCTCGGCGAAGGCACGCGTGACCGGGAGAATGCGCGAGTCCTCCTCCAGCACCGCGGCCACCGCCGCCGTCGCGTAGAGCGGCAGACACCTCGCCTCACGCAGAAGCGCGATTCCCATCGTGTGATCCAGCTCGGCGTCGGACACGAGCACCCCTTCGATCGGCACGTGCCGGGTGCCCGACGGAGTCCCGTTCTGGAGGAGCCGCAGCTGATCTCGGACGTCCGGCGAGGCGTTGAGCAGGAACCAGCGACGACCGTCGGCGCTGACCGCCGCCGAGGACTGCGAGCGAGCCTGAGCCGCGCCTGGCTCGAGCCGCACGGCGCGGCAGGTGGGACACCAGCAGTTCCACTGCGGAAATCCCCCGCCCGCCGCAGTGCCAAGAAGAACGACTTGCACCTGGAAAACACCGAGGGGCTCGCTTTCGCGAGCCCCTCGGCTCGTCTCAGCTCTGGTTAGAGCGTGGCGACGTAGGCAGTCACTTCCATCGTGACGGCCACAATTTCGGCTTCGGGCTTGGTCCACCGCATGGCAGAACCTCTGAGTTGATGGTAGCTGGGCGAGATCGCCCGTGGAACGTCATTGGGTGGTTTCACCCAGCCGGGCCGGATATTAGCCCGACGACACCCTCTTACAAGCAGGGGCTGTGCCGTAAGTGATGCAGATATGTATCGAAGGTGTAAGTTATGGTAGGTGAATAGGTTGTGTGGCAGTGACAGGGGCTGACGACCAACATCGGTACCACTCGGAATTCGGGGGATATGACCCAATTGGGTCATATCCCCCACTCACCCTTGGATCCCGAACTTCTTCAATCTGTACCGCAGCGTATCTCGGCTGATGCCCAGTCGTTGGGCCGCTTTGGTCTGATTGCCGCCGGCCTCCCGCAGGGCGTGCTCAATCATCGTCCGCTCCCACTGGGCCAAATCCACTCCCTCCTGGGGGAGCGCCGATGGCGCCGGATGATCGCTCGAGCCCAGGGCGGTGTCGGGCACCGACCGGTCGACGTCGAATTCCGCGAGAGGCGCGGAGGCTGGACTGGTGAGCGACAGATGCTCTACGTCGAGCGTGGGCCCCTGACTCCATAGCACCGCCCGCTCGATCACGTGGCTCAGCTCGCGCACGTTCCCCGGCCACGGGTACGCTAGGAGCAGCTCCCGCGCCTGCGCATCCAGGCGGCGCACGCTTCGACCGTACTTGGTGTTGTACTGCTGCAGGAAATGCTCGGCCAGAATGAGGACGTCATCCCCGCGCTCTCGGAGCGGCGGCAGATGCAACAGGATGACGGCGAGCCGGAAATACAGATCCTTGCGGAAGCGTTCCCGTTGGGACTCACGCTCCAGGTCACGATTGGTGGCCGCGAGGATCCGCACGTCGACCTTGCGATCGCGGATGCCGCCCACCCGCCGCACTGTCCGCTCTTCGATCGCGCGGAGCAGCTTGCCTTGCAGGGAAAGCTCGATGTCTCCCACCTCGTCCAGGAACAGGAAGCCGCCCTCGGCCGCCTCGAAGAGACCCATCTTCGATTCCTTGGCGTCGGTGAACGCACCGCGCTCGTAGCCGAAGAGCTCAGCCTCCATCAGCGTGGCCGGCAACGCCGTGCAATTGATGTCGATGAACGGTTTGGCGGCGCGTGTTCCCGAGCTGTGGATCGTCCGGGCCACCAGGCCTTTGCCGGTGCCGGTCTCGCCGGTGATCAGCACCGGCGGCGTCTCCTCGAGCGTCGCGATCTGGCGTGCTCGCTCCAACACGGCGAGCATCGTCGGCGATTTGCCGACGACGCCGACGAATGAGGCGTCGTTGGCCGCCCGCCGCCGATAGTATGAAAGCTCCTGCTTGAGCAGCGAGGTCTCCCGCGCTCGATCGGCAAGGAGCTTGAGCTCCTCCAGATCGACCGGCTTCTTGAGATAGTCGAATGCGCCGAGCTTGACTGCCTCGACCGCGCCCTCGATGGTGCCGAAGGCCGTCATGATGACCACCGAAATGGCGGGATCGAATTCGCGGATGCGACGGAGCAGCTCGATGCCGTTCATGCCGGGCAGCCGCACGTCGGTGAATACGACGTCCGGCCGCAGAGTATCGAGCATCTCCAGCGCGCGCTCGGCGTCAGGGGCCACCTCGGCCTCGTACCCAGACTCTGCCAGGAAGGCCTTCATCGCCCGGGCCAGCGTGCGCTCGTCATCGACGATCAGGACCGTCGAGCCGTTCATGCTGCTTCCACCGCGCGGAGCCGCACTCGAACCGTGGTCCCGCGCCCGACCTGGCTCGAGATCTCGAGCTGACCGCCGTTCTGCTCGACATAGCGCTTTGCGGTGGCGAGCCCGAGCCCGGTTCCCTCGGGCCGAGTCGTGAAAAAAGGCTCGCACACCGAGGCGAGCACCTGCTCGGGAATGCCTGGGCCCGTGTCGGTCACCTCGATGGTGACGTCCGGCGGCGCGCCGTCCCGCCGGCCCTGTTGCGCCGCGATGGTGAGCCGTCCACCATGAGGCATCGCGTCCAACGCGTTGGAAATAATCTCAACCAATGCCTGCTCGAGTTGCATCGGGTCCACGTGAACTTCGGGCAATCCGGCGGGCAGCTCGACCTCCAGATCGACCGCGTGGGAGCGCAACAGCTCGGTGAAGGCGGGTAGCAACCCTTCGACCAATTGCGGCACGCTTTCCCGTAGCGGATGAAACGGTGCCGGCCGCGAGAAGCTCAGGAGATGGCTGATCCGGCGATCGAGCCGATCCACCTCGTCGATGATCAGAGAGAGCTGCTCGCGCGCGGACGGCGAGTCGGGATGGCGGAGCGCGAGCTGCGCCGCGGCTCTGAGGCTCGCGAGTGGATTGCGCATCCCATGCGCGACGGCGGCGGCCATTTCCCCGATCGAGGCCAGCTTCTCGGACTGCACCAACTGCGCCTGAGCCCGCTCGAGCTGGGCGACGTTCTGCCGGAGGTTCTCCGTCATCGTGCCGAAGGCGCGCGCGAGATCGCCGAACTCGTCCTGCCATCGCACTTCGACCCGAAGCACCACCGTGCCGGCCCCCACGACGGCCATACCCACCCGCAGCCCGCCGATGGCGCGAGCCAAGCCGCGGGAGATGACCCA
>JBGPVE010000185.1:0-5899 GCA_041491545.1 Gemmatimonadota bacterium
ATGGGCCCTATACTAGAGGCCTCTCGGATGCTACGAAGCTCGGCGCGCTGATCGGTTGGTCGCCCATGCGCCGGGTGGAGCGAATCGCGAAACCGGCTGAGCGAGGTCCTGCTCTCCCGGTTTTTTCATTTCTCCTCGAGAAGCACGGAGGTGCCTATGTTCGCCACGGTCCGCCGGTACAGCCCGAAGACCGGCTCCATCACCAATGCGTCGATCGACAAGCTGCGCCAGCAACTGCAATCCGATTTCGGCGCGCACTAGATCGCCAGGACGTTAGATCGGTAGAACGTTGCGCCATCAGGGCATTGCCTGGCTATGGCCTGCGGTCCCGAGGCCACGATCGTTGACCTCGGGACTGCGGTGCCCACTCGGCGTCCGCGTCTCGTCCCTGCGTCCGCCACCTGCCCCCTTGACGTAAGCTCCTCCTCGCGACACTGTTGCCTGCCCGATCCCAAACCCGAACCGATCACTCATTCGAGGAGTTTCTATGTACGCTCGCGCCATCTTGGGCGCTACGGCAGCCATCGCCGCACTCAGCCTCGCCGCGTGTCGTTCGGCTGAGTCCGCCCGCACCGCGGCCGGCTCCTCTGCCGCGGTCGATTCAGCGGCCGGCGCGGGTGCCGCCAGCGTCGTCACCATCACCGCCACGGACTTCGCTTTCGATGCTCCGGCCGAAGTTCCAGGCGGCCTCACCACGATCCGATTGGTCAATCAGGGGCCCTCGCTGCATCACGTCCAGCTCATCAAGCTGGACGAAGGAAAGACGGTCGACGACATGGTCGCGGCCCTCAAGGCCGGCGGCCCGCCGCCCAAGTGGGCCAGCATGGCCGGCGGCCCCAATCCTCCCGAGCCGGGCAGCACATCCAACGTCACCATGCAGCTCGAGCCCGGCAACTATGCCATGGTTTGCTTCGTCCCCGCCGCCGATGGGATGCCGCATGTGATGAAGGGGATGATGCGGCCGCTCAAGGTCACCGGACCGAGCCGAGCGGCGGCCGAGCCGGCGTCCGACGTCACCGTGAACTTGGTGGACTACGACTTCCAGCTCTCGCAGCCGCTTACCGCCGGGCGGCACACCATCCGGATCGAGAACGGTGGAGGGCAGCCGCATGAGCTCGCCATCTTGCATCTCAAGCCAGGGAAGACGCCGGAAGACTTTGGAAAGTGGGGCGAGAAGCCCGTCGGACCGGCGCCGGCCGCTCTGCTGGGCGGCGTGAGCGCCATCATGCCCGGGACGCATGTCTTCGTGACGGCCGATCTGCCGCCGGGCGACTATGCGTTTATTTGCTTTGTACCCGACATGAAGGACGGTGCGCCGCACTTCACCCACGGGATGGCCAAGAAGTTCACGGTCAGTTGAGCGGCGCTTCAGTCAGGCCAGCGCGCCTCGGCGCGCCATCCGGGCGGCATGCTCCGCCGCCCGGAAGGCGAGCGCCTGAATCGTCATCGTCGGCTGGCCTCGGCCCGAGGTGACGAAGCTGCTGCCGTCTACCAGGAAGAGATTGGGGACGTCGTGGGTGCGGTGATACCGGTCGACGACCGACGACCGCCGGTCGTTGCCCATCCGGCAGGTGCCTAGCATGTGCACCTCGGGCCAGCGGCGGGGTAGGGGAAGGCCCCAGCGGTTGGTGGCGCCGGCGGCCTCGAGGAGGTCGAGGGCGCGGTCGCGGAAGTAGGCGATGAGCCGCTCGTCGTTGGGATGTTCCTGGAAGGTCATGCGGACAGCGGGCAGCCCCCACGCGTCGTTCACCGTCGGGTCGAGTGAAATGGAGTTGGACGCGACCGGAAGCTGCGTGGTGTGCCCATCGACGAAAATCGTGCGGGTGAACGATTCACGCAGCATCCGCTTGTATTCGGGACCCCACTTCGGCGCATCCGGCGGCAGCCCCCTCAGCGCGAAGCCGATGGGCTGCAGGTGGAACCGGAAATCGAACCCGCCGCCTCCGATGAGCCCGACCGCAGGATCCAGCTCGTAGAGGTCGTGGATCACCCGCGTGTCCACCATGCCGCGATAGCCGTTGATCTCGTGCTCGAACAGCCCCGCCGCAACGCCGCCGCCGTTGAACATCAAGTGCTTTCCGACCAGTCCGCTGGAATTCGCGAGCCCGTCGGGGAAGCGGTTGGATCGCGACATGAGCAGCAACCGGGGCGTCTCCGCGCCGTTGGCGCAGACGACGACGGCCCGCGCGCGCTGGAAGATCTCCCGCTTCGCCGCGTCGAAGTACTTCACGCCGATCGCATGGCCCCGCCGGTCGATCTCGATCTTGCGGACGTAGCTGAGCGGGCGGATCTGACAGCGGCCGGTGGCTTCCGCCTCGGGAATCATGGTCGCGAGGGTGCTCGACTTGGCCCGCACTTCGCACCCGAAGTACATGCAGAACCCGCACTGGATGCAGGCGGGTCGGCCCCGGTACGGCTCCGAAAGAATGGCCATCGGGGCGGGGAAGGCGTGCCAGCCGAGCTTCCGCGCTGCCCGTTCGGCGAGCACCCCGGACGATTTGATCGGCAGCGGCGGGACGGGATAGGGCCGGCTCCGCGGCGGATCGAACGGGCTCGCGCCGGCCAGGCCGGACACGCCGATCTCCCACTCGACTCTCGTGTAGTAGGGCTCGAGATCCGCGTACGTGATCGGCCAGTCGGCCAAACCGGTACCCTCGACCGGGCCCTTCCGGCTCCGCTCGATGAAGTCGAGCTCGTGGAAGCGCCAGTAGTTGGCGGTGAAGTGCACCGAGCCGCCGCCGACCATGCGGCCATACCGGAGCACCGGTTTGAGCGCGGCTTCCTCCGCGTCCGAGGTCCGGAAGGTGTTCGGGTGGGTCTTGTGGTCGTTGGTGAGCGTCTCGAGCTGCATGACGGCCAACTCGTCGTGGACGAAATCGCGCTCCCGGAGATAGGGTCCCTGCTCCAGCACCACCACCCGAAACCGCGCGCGGGCGAGCTCGCGAGCCACGATACCGCCGGCCGCGCCGGCGCCCACCACCACGAAGTCCACCGGATCACTGGGACGGAAACTGGGGCCGGTCGGAGCGCCCCAGTCGGATCGCGGGCCGCTACTCGCTGCGTGATGCATCGCTATCGTAATAGCCGAACGGGGACTGCCAGGCGAAGCGGTCCTCGAAGCCGATCAGGCGCCAGCCCAGCTTGTCCGCGTTGCCGCCATACTCGGGATTGGCCAGAAACCCGGTGACGGTCGCGATGCGGACCGCGTCGAAGAACTCGGAGTGCTCCGCTTCCAGCGCGTGCAGCAGCGCAGTCTGGTCTTCCACGCCCAGATCGGCGAAAGTTGCCGGGCCGGAATGCTGGGCGGAGACGCGGGCGTTGAGGTCCGTGAGGCCCTGGTCGAACAGAGGGCGCTGATCGCTCGCGAAGGAGGCGAGTCCGCGATTGATGAAGTCGACCACGTGCGCCTCTCGTGCGCCGGCGGTCTCGTCGGTGGGGATGATAAGGGAGGTGAGCGCCTCGAGATCCCGGGCCTGATCAGCGCGGAGGGCGCGGGCGGTCGAAACCGGGCCCGGCTCGCCGACCCCGAACTTGAGCCGGTCGCTCCAGGCGCCGGAGAGCCACGTGGCTGCGACGCCGGTCGCCATCGCGCCAACGAAATCCCGCCGGGACGGGGGACCAAGGGTCATGGAGCGCGGTCACTTGTAGGGGGCCCCCGTCATTGTGCACCGTGGAGAGAGTCCTGTCCAGGGCCCGGCTGGCCAGGGCGCAGCGTCGACCAGAGTGCCACGACGGCCACCACCAGGTTCGCCACGACCACCGGGTAGGCGCGGATCAACAGTCCATAGCCGACCCACAGCAGCGCCGCGACGGCCTGCACTCGGCGGAGCGCCATCTGCTCCTTGAAGAAGTACGAGCTCGCAAACGCCGCCGTGGCGACCCATCCGATCCAGTCGAGCATCGATTCCCCGATTCAGGCGATGGCCGGAGGCGTAACCGTCGTGTGCCGGATCGTGAGCGAGTCCGTCCGGATCTTGTCCCAATCCTGCAGCACGAATCCGTGGGACTCGAACAGCGATCGGATTTTCGCGGAGTTCCAGCCCACGATCTCCTCCAGCAGCGGGATCAGTACGCTGAGCCCGTCATCGCTCAGGATGGTGCGCTTGGCGATCGGCGTGAGATAGCGGTTCTCCGACACGGCGATCGTCAGTCCGTTGAGCCGGTTGACGTGCAGCATGACGTGCACATCCGAGCTTCCATCACCGACGTACACCACGCGGTCGTGGCCGATGGGCAGCCGGCTGCGAAGCTCCTCGAGCATCACGACTTTCCCGTAGCCCGCCGGTACCTGCACGATCGACTGGATCTCGCCGGATACCCGATCGTACCGGAAGCGGGTTCCATAGATGTGGTCGTCCGCGACGATCCCCTTGAGCGCCGACCGAATCACCTCTTCCGGCGCCGCCGAGATCACGAAGAAGTCAAAGTGACATCCGTCGAGATCGTCGAGCAGACGGGAGAGGAGTCCGAGGTTCTGCTTGAGTCGGATGCGCGTGCCGACTTCGATGAGATCCTCCTTCCGCACCCGGCGATACTCGGGGTCGTGCAGCAGCAGGTACGACAGCTCCGCGCCTTGTTGCACGAGGTGTATGCGGGATAGGCCTGCGACCTTCTCCTGAAAGCCGGAGATGCCGAGCATCTCGCTCAGGACGATGCCTGAATCGTTGAAGCTCAGCGTTTGGTCGAAGTCGCTCGCCAGCAGGTACCGCTTCATGAAACCGTCCTCCCCAAAAAAGGCAACGCCCCCTTCGGCTACAGCTCCGAGTGGGGGCGCTGGCACATCACGGACCTTAGGAGAACGCGGGAAGCCTGTCAACCCACGGCACGCGGGATGACCCGATTGTTACTGCCGGCACGGCGCCTTCGGATCGGGCTTCGGCTTGTCCACGACCACTCGGTGCTCGAGATTCGCCACGTTGAGCGCCAGGTCGTGCATCAACTGGGCGACGCGCGCGAGCTTGGTGTAGTCGATATACTGCGGCTCGTCGGTCAGTTGATGATAATCCTCATGCAGATCGGTGGACACGAAGGCGATCGGGATACCGTAACGGGCATACTCGGTGTGATCCGAACGGCAATACACTTGCTCCGGATGGCCGGGTGCGTCCAACGTGTAGTCGAACGTGAACCCGTGGTGACCCTCGGTATTGACCCGCTCCAAGAGGTCGCCCAGCTCGGTCGAGAGCCGGCGCGATCCGATCACCGCGAGATACGACGGGCCGCCGGCTGGAAGGTCCACCGCATCGCCCCGCCCGATCATGTCCATGTTGAGCTGGGCCACGATGGAGTCGCGCGGCACGGTGGGGTGATCGGTGAAATGCTGCGACCCGAAGACGCCCTCTTCCTCTCCGGTGTGCGACACGAAGATGATCGAGCGCCGCGGCCGCACGCCCGAGCGACCGAACGCTTCGGCGATCTCGAGCAGCGCAACCGTGCCCGAGCCGTCGTCGTCGGCGCCGTTGTAGATCGAGTCGGGGCGGGCAGGCCGAATCTTCCGCAGACTGTCGAGCGCCTGCCGGAATGCCGCCAGCTCCGCGGCGGTCGGTGCGCGCTCCGGCGAATCCGCGCCCCGGGGGCGGACGAACCGATTGTACATTCGCACCGAATCATGATCGAGCGGCCGGTCGGCCACGCCCAGATGGTCGTTGTGCGCGCCGAGGGCGACGTACTCTCCGCGCAGCGCGGGGTCGCTCCCGCGGAGCACGGCCACGACGTTCCGGGCGGGCGCCGCGGGCGGCTCCCGCTGGACGATGACGCTCCCTGTGAGCGCGGGGCCCATCGCTCCCGGCTCCAACCGGTCGGGGGAGGCCCCGAGCAGTTGTGCTGCGGCGCCAGGCGCAAGGACCAATTGGAACGGTGCCGTGCTCGCGCCGCGGAGCAGCGTGGTCGTCGGCTGGCG
>JBGPVE010000186.1:0-5895 GCA_041491545.1 Gemmatimonadota bacterium
CGATGGCGCGCACCGTCGCCTATTCGTTCGGGCACTCGGTCGCCGAGTCGTTCCCCATCGCCACGATCCGGGACACGAGCGAGATCCTGATCGACCTGGAGCCGCTCCTCCTGTCCGATTGGGCGGACTTCGGATCGCTCCTCCAGACCGTCGGAAATCAGCGGAGGATCGGCGGGAACGTCGCGTTCGATCGCGACCGCTCCAGCATCCAGACGATTCGTGTGTTCCCCACCAACTTTGAAGCCGAGGTCCGCCTCACCTACGCGCCGACCCGCAATTTGGGGCTCGAGACGGTGCCCGATTATCGCTGGATCCCAGTCGGGGTCCACTATTCGTTCCTCGAGTTGCCCGCTCGGCCGATGCGGCCCCGCTATGCGGACGACCGGGTGGGCTACTTCATCTCCGCGATCAAGGATTTTTCCCGCGACACGGTCGAGAACTTCTTCGTCCGCTACGCGAACCGGTGGCGGCTGGAGAAGAAGGAGCCCGCTGCGCCGCTGAGCGAGCCCGCCCGGCCCATCACCTACTACATCGATCGCACCGTGCCGGTCGAGTGGCGGCCCTACGTGCGCGCCGGCATTCTCCAGTGGAACAGCGCCTTTGAGGACGCCGGGTTCAAGAACGCGATCCGGGTGCTGGATGCGCCCAACGATTCCGCCTGGAGCGCGGAGGACGCCCGCTACTCGACCGTACGCTGGACCGCGACCGATCGGTCGGTCTACGCCATCGGCCCGAGCAACGTCGACCCCCGAACCGGCGAGATCTTGAACGCAGACATTCTGATCGCCGACTCCTGGATCCAAGCCTGGCGCGGGGAGGCCGTGCGGCTGGCTGGACCAGAGGCTCTGGCCGGCGAGATCTTCGGCCTAGATTCGGCGCTCCGACGACTACCGGCGAGCCAGGCCGGCAAGCTCTGCAGCTATGGCGCCGGCCTCGGCGTCGAAGGGACGCTGCTCCGGGCCTCGTTGGTCGCCGCCGGCACGATACCGGCCGGCGGCAGGGTGCCCGAGGAGTACGTCGGCGCCGCGCTCAAGGAGCTGGTGATGCACGAGGTGGGGCACGCCCTCGGCTTCCCCCACAACTGGAAGGCCAGCCTGATCGCCAGCCGTGCGGCCGTCGAGTCGGGCAAGCTCACGGGGCGCGCCGCCACCGGCATCTTCGGCGCTTCGGTGATGGACTACGACCCGCCGACCGTAAGTCTGGAGCGCAGCCACCAGGGCGAGTACTACGCGAGCACGATCGGCAGCTACGACCGCTGGGCGATCCAGTATGGATACGCGACGGTGGCCGGCGACGACAACGTCGCGCCGGCCAAGGGTGGGGACCGCGAGGATGCCGACTGGACGCCGGACCTCGAGGTCAACGGTCTCCGGGCGATCGCCGCCCAGGCCGCGGAGCCGGAGCACCTCTACGGCACCGATGAGGACGCCGGCTTTGGTGGGTTCGGGCTCGACCCGACCATTACCCGCTACGATCAGACCGACGACCCGCTCGGCTGGGCCCGGGACCGCGTCACGCTCATCGACGCGCTTTTCGACTCGCTGGAGACCCGCCTGGTCGGCGTCGGCCAGGGATATCCCAAGTTGCGGGCTGCGTTCCAGGATCTGCTGTCCGCGCGCTGGTACGCCACGCTGGTCACGACCAAGTACGTCGGCGGGGCCACCACCTCGCGGGACCACCGCAGCGACCCGGGCGCTCGGCCCGCGTTCACCAATATCCCGGCGGCCAAGCAGCGGGACGCGCTCGCTTTCATCACCGAATCCGGTCTCGGGGAGCAGGCCTATCGGTTCCCGCCCGACTTGCTGAACCGCCTGGCGCCGGATCGGTGGATGCATTGGGGCTCCAACCCGGCCGCCGAGGATCGCATCGACTTTGCGTTGCACGATTGGGCGCTCGGACAGGAAAGCACACTGATCGGGCAGCTGCTCGATCCGGTCACGCTCTCACGGATTAGGGATGCGGAGCTTCGGGCTGCGCCCGGCGAGGACGTGCTGACGATTCCCGAGCTTCTGGGCCGGCTCACCACGGCCATTTGGACGGAGCTCGGATATCGGAACGACGGCAAGCCGACCAAGGCACCGCGCAACATCGGGTCGGTCCGCCGCGACGTGCAGCGGCTTTACCTGGCCGATCTCACCCGCCTCATGCTCAACCCGCCGAACGGAACACCGGAGGACGCCCGTTCAGTGGCGCGGATGACGCTGGAGGATCTCGAGGCGCAGATCGAGCGGGCGTCGGCCCGGTCCGGCACCCAGCTCGACACGTATACCCGCGCCCACCTGGCGGATTCTCGCGAGCGGATTGCCCAGGCACTGCACGCAGAGATTGTGCAGACACCCAGATAGCTGAAGTGGGCGCTGAGACCGGCCGTCTGGCTCGGGCTCCGCTGCCGGCATGGAAAGAGGCCCCCTTCTCACCTTTGAGAAGGGGGCCTCCGCGCAAGCGCCATTCGGGATGGTCCCCGGCTTACTCCTCGTCCGCCAGTATCCCCACCGCCACCTGCAGACCGGCTGCCGGCACTTCCTCCACCGGCGCCGGCGGCGGGGGCTCGTACCCCTCCGGCGGCTCGATGTCGATCTCGGCGTAGCGGTAGATGCCGCTGCCCGCCGGAATCAGATGCCCGATGATGATGTTCTCCTTGAGGCCCAGGAGATCGTCCTTGGCCCCACGGATCGCGGCATCGGTGAGCACCCGAGTGGTTTCCTGGAACGACGCCGCCGAGATGAACGACTGCGTCGTGAGACTTGCCTTGGTGATTCCCAAGAGCACCGGCTCGGCCTGCGCCGGCTCACCCTTCCGCTTGATGGTACGCTCGTTCTCGTCCCGGAACGTGAGCCGATCCACCGTCTCCCCCTCGAGGAAGTCGGTGATACCCGGCTCGGTGACGCGCACCTTCTGGAGCATCTGGCGCACGATGACGCCGATGTGCTTGTCGCTGATGCGCACGCCCTGGAGTCGATAGACCTCCTGGACCTCGTTCAACAGATACTCTTGCACCGCCCGGGGACCCTTGATGAGCAAGATGTCGTGCGGGTTGACCGGACCCTCGGTGAGCCGGTCGCCGGCGCGGACGCGATCGCCTTCGTGCACGCGGAGATGCTTGCCGGCCGGAACCTCGTAAAGCTGCGGCTCCACCGGGCTCTCGGTGCCTTCGGGGTAGACGTAGATCTCGCGCTTGCCGCGCTTGATCTCACCGAACTTCACGACACCGTCCACCTCGGAGATGGTCGCCGGATCCTTCGGCCGACGGGCCTCGAACAGCTCCGCTACGCGCGGGAGACCGCCCGTGATGTCGCGGGTCTTGTACGCCTGCCGCGGAATCTTGGTGACGGTGACCCCCTTCGCGACCTTGACCGGCGCGGAGAGGAAGACCGTCTTGTCCTTGCTCTCCTTCTTGGTCTTGCTGGGCCAGGCCACGTTGATCGGATGCTCGTCCACGTGGAACTTGGTGCTCCACGGATTGGCCTCGTCCGGAATGTTGGATGCCCGGCTTACCTGGTCGGTTGGCGAGCCAAGAATGATCCGGCTCCCCTCGGCCAGGGTGTACTCCTGCGGGTCCTTTCGGTTGCCCGAGTAGACCAATACGCTCGGGTGCAACTCCCGATCCGGGTCCGCCATGACGACCAGCGATCGGAGGCCGGTGCCCTCGTCCAACTCCTCGCGGAGCGTGACGCTCGGCACCAGGTCCTTCCACCGCATCTCGCCATCGCTCTTGATGATGCTCGGGTCGTTGTACGGATCCCACGTGTATAGGATCGTGGCCCGACGATCGTTGTCGCCCTTGCTGACCTGCTCCCCTTCCTTCACGGCGAGCAGCGCGCCCTCCGGCACGGGATAGCGGTTGAGCACCCGCTTCGGGTCCTTCGGGTCAACGACGAGGATGCCTTCCTTGTTCTCCTCCGACGCCGACTCGTCCTCGCGGGTAAGCACCACGCGGATGTTGCCCTTGGTGCCGTCCTCATACTCGACCGGGAGGTCGGTCCACTCGAGGCCGGCCGTGTACTTGACCATGCCGTCGGACCGCGCCCGCCGCTCCGCCTCCTCCGCAATACGGCTCGAGGTGCCGCCGATGTGGAAGGTGCGCAGGGTGAGCTGGGTGCCTGGCTCGCCGATCGACTGCGCCGCCAGAATGCCCACCGCCTCGCCCATGTCCACCATGTCCATGGTGGCCAGGTTACGACCATAGCACATCCGGCAGATGCCGCGACGTGCCTCGCAGGTGAGGACCGAGCGGATTTTTACCTTCTCGATGCCCGCGTCCTCGATGGCCGCCGACATCTCCTCGTCGATCAGCTGGCCGGACTGCACCAAGAGACGCTGATCGCCGTGCTCGTCCAACTCGTGCGGATCGAACACGTCCTCCGAGGCGACGCTCCCGAGGATACGCTCCCGGAGCGGCTCGATGATGTCCTCACCCTCCTTGAGCGCCGAGATCTCGAGGCCCAGGATGGTGCCGCAATCCTCTTCGGTGACCGTGACGTCCTGCGCCACGTCCACGAGGCGGCGCGTCAGGTATCCCGCATCCGCCGTCTTGAGCGCCGTGTCGGCCAGACCCTTTCGGGCACCGTGGGTCGAGATGAAGTACTCGAGCACGGTGAGCCCCTCCCGGAAGTTCGACTTGATCGGGCTCTCAATGATCTCGCCGATGCCGCCCGTGAGCTTCTTCTGCGGCTTGGCCATGAGACCACGCATGCCTGCCAACTGGCGGATCTGGTCACGCGAGCCGCGGGAGCCCGAATCGAACATCATGTAGACCGGGTTGAACCCGCCGCGCGACTGCCGCATGCTATTGACCATCGCCTCGGCCACGTCGTTGTTGGCGTGGGTCCAGGCATCGATCACCTTGTTGTATCGCTCGCCGAACGTGATCTGGCCGGTGTTGTAGGCGCGCTGGAATCGCTTGACCCGCGCGTCCGCCTCCGACAGCAGCTCCGCCTTCTCGGCCGGGATCTCGAGATCCTCGATACCGATCGAGACGCCGCCCACGGTGGCAAAGCGGAAACCGAACTCCTTGAGCCGGTCGAGGAATCCCACCGTGTCGGCGAGACCCGCCCGGCGATAACTCTGGAGCACCAGCTCCGAGAGCTGCTTCTTCTTCATCAGATCGTCGCGGAAACCCAGCTCGGCCACGACCTTCCGAGGCAGAATGCTGTTGAATAGCACCCGGCCGACGGTGGTCCGAACCCACCGCGGCTTGTTGTCCAACGCCTCGCGCGGCGGCACATACCAGAAGCAGATAGCGGTGTGGTACTTGACGCCGCCACCGAGCAACGCCATCTCCAGCTCCGCCAGGCTCCCGAAGTAGCGGGCGCCCTTCCACAGATGCTGCTTGGCGTCGTCCTGCTTGCCGGCGCCGGCCTTGCGCAGCTCCTCCTCGAATCCGGCCGGCAGCTTGGTGAGGAAGTAGCTCCCGAGCACCATGTCCTGCGACGGCTCCGCGACCGGACGCCCGTCCGACGGCTTGAGGATGTTGTTCGAGGAGATCATGAGCACCCGCGCCTCCAACTGCGCCTCGAACGAGAGCGGCACGTGCACCGCCATCTGGTCGCCGTCGAAGTCGGCGTTGAACGCCGCGCAGACGAGCGGGTGGATGCGGATGGCCTTGCCCTCCACCAGCACCGGTTCGAACGCCTGGATGCCCAGACGGTGGAGGGTCGGCGCGCGGTTGAGGAGCACCGGGTGATCCTGGATGATTTCCTCGAGGATCTCGTACACCTCCGGGCTCTCGCGCTCCACGATTTTCTTGGCGCGCTTCACCGTCTCGGCGATGCCCTTCTCCACCAGCTTGTGGATGATGAACGGCTTGAACAATTCGACCGCCATGGTCTTGGGCAGGCCGCACTGATGCAGGCGGAGTTCCGGGCCCACCACGATCACGGACCGGCCCGAATAGTC
>JBGPVE010000187.1:0-5845 GCA_041491545.1 Gemmatimonadota bacterium
AGCACCTCGGCGCCGTGCGCCACCTCGTTGTCGCGCCCAACGGCGACGTGTTCGTGAACGTCGAGGGGCCCATCGGCGGCGTGCTCGCGCTGCGGGACACCACCGGCGACGGTGTCGCCGATCTGATCCGACGCTTCGGGCGGGGTGGCGGCGGTACCGGCATCGCGCTGGGCGACGGCTACCTGTACTACTCCACCGACGACGCCGTCTTCCGCTACGCCTGGAAGAGCGGGCAGCTCGAGCCCAGCGGTGCGTCGGAGCCAATCGTGCGCGGCCTCCCGGGCGGCGGCGATCACTTCTCGAAGACCATCATCCTCGGCCCGGGAGACGCGCTGTACGTCAACATCGGCTCCGCCACCAACAGTTGTCAGGAGCGGAATCGCCGGGACAGGTCGCCGGGGAAGGATCCGTGCACCGAGCTGGACGCGCGTGCCGGTGTCTGGCGCTTCTCGGCCTCTCGGCCGGATCAGAGCGTTCGCGATGGTCGCCGCGTCGCCACCGGTCTTCGCAACACGGTGGCCCTCGCACTGGCGCCCGGCACCGACGCCCTTTACGGTGTCGTGCACGGGCGGGATCAACTCACTCAGAATTGGGGCTTCACCCCCCCAAAGGGCGCGGAGAATCCCGGTGAGGAGCTGGTGCGCATCGAGGAGGGTGACGATTTCGGCTGGCCTTACTGCTACTACGACGTGGATCTCAAGCGGCTGGTGCTGGCGCCGGAGTACGGCGGGGACGGCAAGGAGACCGGTCGCTGCGCCAAGCTGAAGGAGCCGTTGATGGCCTTTCCGGGACACTGGGCTCCGCTGGCGCTCGCGTTCGGCAGCGGCAAGCAGTTCGGCAGGGCGTACGCCCACGGCGTGTTCGTGGCGTTCCACGGCTCGTGGAACCGCTCCCCGCTGCCGCAGGCGGGCTACCGCGTCGTGTGGGCGCCGTTTGATGGCGACCACCCGACCGGTGAGTTCAGCACGTTTCTCGTCGGATCCGGCGGTTCCACATCGATCCGCCCATCCGGCGTCGCCGTGGGGCCCGACGGCTCGCTGTACGTCGCGGCGGACGCCAACGGGACCATCTGGCGAATCGTCAACGCGAGTCCGGCCAAGGCCGCGGCGCAACCCTAAGACGCGGACTGGCGCGCCGAGTCCCGACCCGCTCGGTCGCGCCCCGGCACGAGCGCCCGGTTATCGGAGGAGGCGCTCGACCGCGGCGAGCGACGGCTCGATCTCGATGGGGCGGTTGGCGCCCGGTGGCGGGGGCTCGGTCTGCTGGTGGTATTTGATCAGACTCTCCGGGTCCTTGAGCAGGTGCCCGGTGAGAATGGCGACTACCCGCTCCGATGGACGCATCACGCCGCTCGCGATCAGACGCTTGATCCCCGCCACGCTCGCGGCGCTCGCCGGCTCGCACCCGATGCCCGACGCGTCGATCGCCGCCTTCGCCTCGAGAATCTCCGTGTCCGGCACGGCCAGCACGACGCCGTTGGTCTCCCGGATGGTCCGGACGGCGCGATCGTACGATGCCGGATCGCCGATGCGAATGGCCGTCGCCACCGTCTCCGCTTTCACTCGGTGCCGGCGCGCAAATCCTTCCGCGTAGCTTTGCGCGAACGGTGCCGCACCCGCGGCCTGCACCGCCGCGACCCGGGGCAGCCGATCGATCAGACCCCACTCGCGCGCCTCGCGCAGCGCTTTGCCGAATGCCGCCGTGTTCCCGAGGTTCCCCGCGGGGACCACGATCCAATCGGGTGGCTCCCAGGCGAGCTGCTGCAGCAACTCCAGCACGATGGTCTTCTGACCCTCGAGCCGGAAGGGATTGATCGAGTTGAGCAGGTAGACGCCCAGCTTGTCGCTCGCTTCCTCGACCAGCCGGAGACAATCGTCGAAATCGCCGCGGACCAGCAGGGTCTTGGCGCCGTAGGCGAGCGATTGCGCCAGCTTGCCGAGCGCCACGTGTCCCGCCGGCACCAGGACGAGCGCGGGGATCTCCGCCTGCGCCGCGTAGGCCGCGAGCGATGCGGACGTGTTGCCGGTCGAGGCACAGGCCACGGCGGTGGCGCCGATCCGCTTCGCCTGGGTGACGCCGACCGTCATGCCGCGATCCTTGAACGAGCCGGTCGGATTGTGACCCTCGTGCTTGAGCAAGAGTCGCTCGAGGCCGCTCCAACGGTCGAGCGCCGGCCGGTGAAGCAGCGGCGTGTTTCCCTCCGGATGGGAGACCAGGTCGTCGGCTGAGGGAAGGACGATGTCACGAAAGCGCCACACGCCGGAGGCCGAAGCGCCCGGGCTGCCGCCGCGACGCTCGGTGAAGCGGCGGAGCATCTCGTCGCGAGTGAGCGTTGGCCGCCGGTGTTGGATTTCCAGCAGGCCGCCGCAGGCGGTGCAGCGCGGGTGGGGGTCGGTCTCGACCGCCTCGTTGCCGCAGGCGATGCAGACCTGCCAGGTCTCGGGACGATCGACGGAGAAGATCACGGGATGACTCGTGCGCCCACCCGATCGATCTGGGCGACGCGCACCCGCGCGACCAGCCCGGCGTCGGTGTACGCCGCTTGCATGGCGGATCCGACCGCGCGCGCGTCCACCTCGCCATGGGCCAGCGCGAACGCCGTCGGCCCGCTGCCCGAAATCGAAGCGCCCAGCGCGCCGGCATCCAGCGCGGCTGCTTTCGCCTCACGGAAGCCCGGCAGCAGCTGGGCCCGCGCCGGCTCGGCGATCCGGTCATCGAGTGCGCGTCCCAGCAGCTCGTAATCACCCATGGCGAGGGCGGCGACCATCGCCGCCACCTGCGCGGCCTGGTGCAGCGCCACGTCGAGCGGCACCTCGCGCGGCAGCACGGCGCGCGACTCCTTGGTGCCAAGGCGCTGGTTCGGGTGCGCCAGGACGACCCACAGATCGTCGGGGACGGGTAAACAGATCACGTCCGGTGGGTCGATGGCGCGGATGAGCACGATCCCCCCATAGAGCGACGGGGCGACGTTGTCCGCGTGGCGCCCGGCGACGGTGGCCTCGGCCTCGAGGCACGCGGAGAGCAGCGCCCGCCGGTCGAGCGGGTCTCCCAGCACACGGTTCACCGCCACCGCCGCCGCGACGGCGGATGCCGCGCTCCCGCCCTGGCCGCCGGAGAGCGGTAGGCCCTTCCGCACCGACAGCGCGAGTCCCACGCGCTCGGCTCCGGCCCGCCGCAACACTTCCGTCGCCGCGAGCGCCGCCGTGTTTCGTTTGGCATCCGTCGGCAGATCGGCGTGGCCCGCCTGCCGCACCACGATCCTGCCGCCGTCGATGCGCTCGGCCGTGACCTCGTCCCCGGCGCCGCCGACGGCGAGTCCGAGAATGTCGATGCCGGGCCCGACGTTGCCCACCGAGCCGGGCGCGAATGCCTGCGCGCCGAGCAGCGTCGCCGTCGTCATGTGCCGGCGAGCTGCAGGATGTCGTTGAGCACGCCCGCGGCGGTCACCGCCGGGCCGGCGCCCGGGCCGGTGATGACGAGCGGATTCGCCTTATAGCGCGTGGTGGTGAACACCACGGTGTTGTCGGCGCCCTTGAGCGCGGCCAGCGGGCTGTTGCGCTCCACCTCGCGAAGTCCCACACGAAGCGTCCGCCGGGTCACGGCCGCCACGTAGCGCAGCACCCGGCCGCGCGCCGCCGCGGCGCTCACGCGGCGCTCCCACTCGGCGTCGAAGCGCTCGAGCTGCGAGAGGAAGGCGGCCCGGGTGAGGTTTCGGGCGGCGCGCGGCACCAGCGATTCCACCGCCCGCGGATCCAGCTCTCCCTCGAATCCGAGTAGCCGCCCGAGGATCAGCGCTTTGCGGCCCACATCCAGGCCGGACAGATCGTCGCGCGGGTCGGGCTCCGTGAAACCCCGCTCGATCGCGGCTCGGAGCGCCTGGGAGAACTGCCGGCCCCGGCCGATCTCGTGGAGCACAAAGCCGAGCGTACCGGACAGACAGCCCTCGATCCGCTCCACCCGATCGCCCGACTCGACGAGCTTGTAGTAGGTGTCGATGACCGGCAGCCCGGCGCCGACCGTGGTCTCGTGCCGAAGCCGCCGGCCGTAGGAGCGGGCCAGCTCGTGCAGCCGGTCGCTTGCCGCCTTGGGGCCGGCCAGCGGCCGCTTGTTGGCGAGCACCAGGTCCATGCCCGAGGCGAGCGCCTGCGCCAGGAGGGCGGCGGTATCGTCCGCCGTGAGGTCGACCAGGATCGGCCGGCTCAGCGCTCTGCGGGTGATGAAGGCGATCGCCTCTTCCGGCATCGCCGCGCGGCCTCCGGGGAGGCGGGCCACCGGTGTGCCGCGCTCCTTCTCCGCGGCGAGATGGGTGAGCCGGCGCATGCCGATGCCGCGGTGCTCGAAGATGAATCCGCTCCGGTCGATCACGCCCACGACTCGAAGCGCGACCCGCGGCTGCCGCATCCGCGCGATCAACTCCGCCAGCATCCGGCCGATGTGCCCGAATCCGAGCAGCACGATCTCGACCCGCTCCGGCCGCGTGACCGTGCCGCCCCCGATGCGGGAGAGCTGGAAGGCCGCGTGGATCCGCCGCTGCGCTTCAGCCGCGCGATCGCCCTCCACCACCACGGAAATGTTGAGCTCCGACGATCCCTGCGCGATCGCGACCACGTTGATCCCGCCCGACGCCAGCGCCGAGAAGACCACCGCCGCGACGCCCGGCGTTCCCGCCATGCCGAGCCCGACGACCGCCAGGGTGGCGACCGCGTGCTGCACCTCAACGCCGTCGATCTCCCGCCGCGCGATCTCGTCTCGAAACTCGTGGAGCAACGCCCCGCGCGCGTCCCGCGCCGCCGGATCCGGCACGCTCAAGCAGATCGAGTGCTCGGAGGAGGCCTGCGAGATGAGCGAAACCGAGATTCGCCGCGCCTGCAGCGCCGCGAACGTGCGCGCGGCGATGCCGGGCACGCCGAGCATCCCGTTGCCGGCCACAGTGACCAGCGCCTGGTGCATCGCGGCCGACAGCGCCTTGACCGGCAGGTTCGTGGCCCCGACGCGCTCCGAAACCTCGGTGCCGGGCGACGCCGGGTCGGCGAACGGGCGCACGAAGAGGGGGATCTTTCGGCCCGCGAGGGGAATGAGCGCTCGCGGATGGAGCACTTTCGCGCCGTAGTAGGCGAGCTCCGCGGCTTCCCGCGTGTGCAGCTCGGGAATCACCCGCGCGTCCGGCACGACGCGCGGATCGGCGGTCAGGAGGCCGGGGACGTCCTTCCACAAGGAGACCCGACTCGCGCCCAGCGCCCGGGCCAGCAGCGTCGCCGTGAGATCGGAGCCGCCGCGGCCCAGCGTCGTGAGGTCGCCCTCGAGCGAGGCGCCCAGGAAGCCGGGCACGACCGGTACGATGCCGCGCGCCAGCAGCGGCGCCAACACCCGTCGCGCCGCTCGATCGGTGCGCGCGTAGTCCGGGGAGGCGTGGCCGAAGTGCCCGTCGGTGCGCACGATCTCGGTGGCATCCACGTACTGCGCCCGCACCCGGGCGGCGCGGAGCGCCGCGGTCAGGAGCCGCGCGCTCAGCCGCTCGCCGCGCGCGACGATGAAATCGCTGGTCCGCGGCGTGAGCTCGCGGAGGAGTCTGAGACCCCCGACCAGGGCCTCCAGCTCCGCGAACTGCGCGGCGACGTACGCGAGAAGCGACGTGCGCCGACTGCTCGCGGGCACGACGGCGCAGGCGGCGTGCCCGTACGTCGCCCGGAGTGCCGCGATCCGTTCGGTCACGGTGCCGTCTTCACCTCGCTCCGCGTGAGCGGCGATGGCGAGCAATGCGTCGGTGGCCCCGGCCATCGCCGATACGACGATCGCGGTCGGCTCCGAGCGGAAGCTTTGGACGATACCAACAGCGTGGTCGATC
>JBGPVE010000188.1:0-5801 GCA_041491545.1 Gemmatimonadota bacterium
CGCGACGTCACGCGCGCGGAACCCGCTCACGACGCGCACGCCGAAGCGCTCGGCGAGCACGGCCGGCTCGCCCAGCTGCCAGGAAGCGATCGGCGGCTCATGCCAGATGGTCTGCCCGGGAAACGCGATGAACGCGAGCTCCAACGCCGGCGTGCGCGATAACTCGAGCACATCCTGCACGGCGTCGGCGGCCAGCTCGGCGATGCGCACGTGCAGCCGCGCGAAGATGCGAGGCGGGCCGCCGGTGAGCGCCGCGCGGATGGCGGCGCGATCGTCACCGGTGTAGGGCCGAGTGGTGAAGGCCAGCAGCTCGGCGTGGGTCGGGCCGGTGAAACGCACCAGCGCCGCATCCATGCCGTCCAGCGACGTGCCGGACATCAACCCAACGGCGAGCGAGGGACGCTCGGTCATCGCTGCCCCACGGGTGGAGGATCGCCGACGATAGGACGCAGGTGCCCCGCGTGATCGTCGAGCAACCGCTCGGCCTCGGAGCGAGACACGCCGCACCGCGCCATGACGATCGCGGCCTTGAGATTCCCCTCGGCCGCATCGATGACCGAGCTGGCCGCGGCGCGCCCAAGCCCGGTCGTCTCCATGATGATGCGTTGGCTTCGGTCGACCAGCTTCTCGTTCCAGGCCTTGAGGTCCACCATCAGGTTGCCGTAGACCTTGCCGAGCCGGATCATGGCGCCGGTCGTGAGGGTGTTGAGCACGAGCTTGGTCGCGGTGCCGGCCTTCATGCGGGTGGACCCGGTGACGACTTCGGGGCCCACCGGCACGGATATCACGACGTCGCACGTGTCCCGGAGCAGCGTGGGCGGCTCGGAGCAGGTGACCAAGATCGTGCCGGCGCCGAGCGCCTGGGCGCGGCCGAGCGCGGCTCGAACGAAGGGCGTGGTTCCGCTCGCCGCGATCCCCACGACCACGTCCACCGCGCTCACCCGCCGCTCGTCCATCGCGGCGATGCCGGCGTTGATGTCGTCCTCGGCGCCCTCGATCGAACGGACCAGCGCGGGCAGACCGCCGGCGATCACGGCGATCACCATCTCGGGCGGCGAGCCGAACGTGGGCGGGCATTCGGCCGCGTCCAGGACGCCGAGCCTCCCGCTGGTTCCGGCGCCGACGTACACCAGCCGGCCGTTGGCCCGGAAGGCGGCTTCGATCAGGTCGATCGCGCGCGCCAGCTCGACCCGCGCCCGGGCCACCGCCGCCGGCACGGCCGCGTCTTCGGCGGCGATGAGGTCCACGATTTCGGGTGCGGAGGCGACGTCGATCTTCGCGGTGTGCGGATTCCGGCGCTCGGTGAGCCGCGGGTCGAGAAAGTCATCGGGCATGGCTAAATTGAAGCGTGCCGAACCCAACCAAGCAACCTCTCAGGCGCATTCGCGCCCTTCTTCTGCTTGCCCTCGCCGCCGGCTGTACCCACCGCGAGCCGGCTCCGTCGACCAAACCTTCGCCCGCAACGGGGGCGGCGCGCATCGTCGACGCCGACTCGGCCATGGTGACGTCGGGCAGCCCGATCGCGAGCGCGGTGGGGCGCGACGTGCTCCGCGAGGGCGGCAACGCCGTAGACGCGGCGGTTGCGGTGGGATTCGCGCTCGCCGTCGTACACCCCGAAGCCGGCAACATCGGCGGCGGCGGGTTCATGCTGATCCGGCTGAAGGATGGCGCCGTCAGCGCGCTCGACTACCGTGAGACCGCGCCCGCGCGCGCCTCTCGCGACATGTACCTGGACTCGACCGGCCGGCCCACCGAGCGCAGCATCGTCGGTCACCTGGCCGCGGGCGTGCCCGGATCGGTCGCCGGCATGATCGAAGCTCACCACCGATACGGGCGCCTGCCGTTCGCTCGCCTGATCGAGCCGGCCATCCGGCTCGCTCGGGAGGGCTTCGTGATCGACGAGTATCGGAGCCGCTCGATCGCCGGGTCCATGGCCCAACTGGCTCGCTTTGCCGCGTCCCGGGCGGCGTTCCTCCCCGGAGGCCAGCCGCCTGCGCCCGGCAGCCGCCTCATGCAGCCCGATCTGGCGCGAACGCTGGCATCGATCCGCGACAGCGGCGCCGCCGGCTTCTATCGCGGGCGCGTGGCCGATCTCATCGTGGCCGAGATGATGGCCGGTGGCGGCCTCATCTCCCGAGAGGACCTCGCGGCCTATCGACCGATTTGGCGCAAGCCGATCGCGTTCTCCTATCACGATCACACGATCTACTCGATGCCGCCGTCGTCGTCGGGTGGCATCACGATGAGCGAAATCTTCAACGTGATGGAGGGGTTCGCTCCGGCGCCGTTCGGGTCGGTGACGTTGCTGCACCGCGAGGCCGAGGCGATGCGTCGCGCCTTTCTCGACCGAAATGCGCTGCTGGGCGATCCCGCCTTCGTCGACAATCCCGTCGACCGACTGCTCTCGAAGGAGTATGCGGCGACGCTGCGGCGGGCGATCGGGCCACGGGCCACGCCGACGTCGGGCATCGCGGTGCCCAAACAGGCGGGCAGCTCCACGACCCACTACTCCGTGGTCGACGCCGAGGGCAATGCGGTGAGCTGCACCACGACGCTGAACAACAACTACGGGAGCGCCGTCACCGTCACCGGCGCGGGGTTTCTGCTCAACGACGAGATGGATGACTTTGCCACCGCGCCGGGACATCCGAATCTGTTCGGCCTGGTCCAGGGCGAGGCCAACGCGATCGCGCCGGGCAAGCGGATGTTGTCGGCGATGTCGCCGAGTATCGTGCTCGATCCGCGGGGCCGGCTACTGCTGGTCGTGGGGAGTCCGGGCGGGCCCAAGATCATCACGGCGGTGTACCACGTCATCGCCAACGTGATCGATCATCGGATGACGCTCGCTCAGGCCATCGCGGCGCCCCGGATCCATCATCAGGCGCTGCCGGACAGCATCATGGTCGAAACCGGCGGGTTCCAGCCACCGACGCTGGACAGCCTCCGGGCCATGGGGCATGCGATCGCGTTTCGCAATGCCTGGGGCGACGTGGAGGCCATTATGCGCACGCCCTCCGGGTGGGAGGGCGTGAGCGATCCGCGGCGTGGCGGAGGCGGCGCGGGGTACTAGCTCGATCAGCTTGGCGTGAACTTGCCGCGGAGCTTGAGCGTCACGACTCCGCCCGGGGGGACGTAGACATCGCGGTCCTTGGTTTCGACGGCACGCTGGGCGCCGACGGCGCCACCCACCACACCGCCGATCACGGCCCCCTTACCCCCGCCGAGGACCTTCCCGACGATAGCGCCGATGCCGACTCCGGCGCCGACCTTGGCGACGTCACCCACATTGGTGGTGCGACCGACGAGCGTGCGCTGCACCGAATCGACCGACGCATCGATGGGGTACTTGCGTCCGTCGACGGTGACGTCGGTGGCCTTGAGCTGCAGCTTGCCCGTGTTGTCGCTCTTGTTCTCCGACGACTTAATCTCCACGATCGTGAGCGTGACCGCGGAGCCGGCCGGGATCACCACCCGGCCGTCGGCGTCGGTGATATCGTGCGCCGTCTTCGCCGTGACCACGTCACCCACCTTGTTGTGGCGGGAGTGGATCGAATCGACCATCGTGGTGCGGATGACCGTACCGACCTCGGCGCTGGCCGGGGCCTTGGGCGCGGGCGCCGGAGCCGCCGTCGGCTCCGCCGCGGCTGTCTTGCTCGGCGCGGGCTTAGGGGCGGGCCTTGGCTTGGGCTTCGGTGCAGGTGCCGGCGCGGGCTCGGGCGCAGGCGGCGTGATTGCCACAGCCGCGGGCGCCGGTTGATCGTTGAGCGGCTTCGTCGTGTCGACGGGAGCCAACTGCAAGTCGCGCCTAAGGCTGTCCGCGGCGCCAGCCGCGTCTTTCTTTTCGCCGCGAGCGCAACCGGCCACTGCCGCGAGAGCCAGGGCCGCGAGGATCATTCTCGACATCAGCGCCTCCAGTATGGTGTGACTTGCTCCGGTCTGACAGTCCGGTGACATTGCATCTCAATGCGTGAGCTTCGGGCCCTTCTCCCCTACCTCAAGACCTATCGCGGCACCTTTGCCGCCGGCTTGGCCATGGTGGTAGTGTCGAACTTCTTCAACGTCCTTGGCCCCCGGTACCTCCAACGGGCCATCGATGCGCTCCGCGCGGGTGCGCCGTTCGACCAGGTGCGCTCGTTGGCGCTGATGCTCTTGGCGGTGGCCTTGATCGGCGGTGTGGCGCGCTACTACATGCGCCGAAGCCTGAACGCCGCCAGCCGCTACGTCGAATACGACATGCGGAACGTCCTCTACGATCACGTCCAGCGGATGTCCGCCGAGTTCTACGACCGGTACCCGACCGGCGACGTGATGGCGCGCGCCACCAACGATCTCCTGGCCGTCCGGATGGTGGCCGGCCCCGCTTTAATGTATATGGTTGACACGATAATACGAGCCGCCTTGATCGTCCCGGCCATGCTCCACATCAGTCCCCTGTTGACCGGACTCGCCCTCTTGCCGCTGGTCGGGCTCCCCGTGGCGATGGTCTCCCTCGGACAGCGGATTCACCACCGGACGCTCGAGATTCAAGGCCAGTTCGGCACGCTGTCCAACTTCGTGCACGAGAACCTCTCCGGCGTCCGCGTGGTCCGGGCCTATCGCCAGGAACGTGCCGAAGCCGAGGCATTTCGGAAACTCAACCAGGACTACCTCACCCGAAATCTCTCGCTGGCCAAGGTCCAGGGGATCTTCTATCCGGTGCTCTCCCTGTTCGGCGGGCTCGGCGCTGTCACCATTCTGTACATCGGCGGGAAATTGGTGGTTGCCGGCACGGTGAGTGTCGGGTCTTTCATCGCGTTCGGGGTCTATCTCGCGATGCTGGTCTGGCCGATGATCGCGCTGGGCTGGGCCATCAACCTGATTCAGCGCGGCGCCGCCTCCATGGCCCGCATCAATCAGATCTTCGCCGAGCAGCCCAGGATCACCTCGCCCGCGGAGCCGGCGCACCTGCCCCCGACCACGGGCGCCCGCTCCCTCGCGGTGGAGGGCGTGTGGTTCCATTATCCGGGCGTCGCCGACCGCGGCTGGGTTCTGCAAGACATCTCGTTTCAGGTCGAGGCCGGCCGGTCCCTCGCCATCGTCGGCTCGACCGGGTCCGGCAAATCGACGCTGGTCGAGCTGCTGGTGCGCACCTACGACCCCGATCGGGGCCGGATTCTGATCGACGGCGTGGATATTCGGACACTGCCGCTGGCCGAGCTGCGTCATGCGGTTGGCTTCGTGCCGCAGGAGACCTTCCTCTTCAGCGAGACGCTGCGGGAGAACGTGCTCCTCGGCGCTCCCGACGACGGCCGCCTCGAGCGGGTGGCGGAGACGTCGCAGCTCGCGGCGGCGCTGAGCTCGCTGCCCAAGGGATTCGACACGATGTTGGGCGAGCGTGGGATCAATCTCTCGGGTGGACAGAAGCAGCGCGCCGCGATCGCGCGGGCGCTGGCGCAGGAGCCGCCGATCTTCGTCCTGGACGACGCACTGAGCGCGGTGGATGCGCAGACCGAGGCGAAGATCCTCACCGGACTGCGCGACGCCCTCGCGGGCCGCACCAGCATCGTGGTATCCCACCGCCTCACCGCCGTCCGCGAAGCAGACTGGATTCTCGTGCTGGACGAGGGCAGCATCGTCGAGCAGGGCACGCACGAATCGCTGGTGGCGGCGGGAGGGCGGTACTGGGAGCTGCTGCGGCGGCAGCAGATCGAACAGGAGCTCGAAACCCACATCCCCGAGGTCGGGGCGGCGGGGCGGGGGGGGCCCGGGCGCGCGGGGGGTGGGGGGGGGGCGGGGGAGGGGGGAAAAAGCCCGCGGGACCC
>JBGPVE010000189.1:0-5782 GCA_041491545.1 Gemmatimonadota bacterium
CGCCGCCGACGTCAAACCCGGGCTTGGTCCGTTGGGCGGGATCTACACCGCCATCCTCGAGGCGCCGGCACCGGTGGTGTGCGTCGGCTGGGACATGCCGTTCGTGACTGCGGCGCTGCTCAACGCACTCGCCGCCGGACTCGACGGGTGTGACGTGTTCTTGCCGGAGAGCGGCGGCCGCCGCGGGCTCGAGCCGCTCTGCGGAGCCTATGGGCCGGGCGCCGCCTCGGCCATCGCCGCGAGTCTCGGCGCCGGCGACCTTCGGGCGATCGCCTTTCACGCCGCGGCACGGGTCGGCACGCTGCCGCTCGCGGACGTGCAGCGGATCGGTGATCCGGCAACGCTCTTCTTCAATGTGAACACCGCGGACGATCTGGCGAAGGCGGAAGCACTGTGGCAGGGCGCATCATCTCGGTGATCGGGCACAAGAACGCGGGTAAGACGACGCTGACCGTAGCGCTCGCCGCCGAGTTGGTGCGCCGAGGCCGCCGAGTGATGACGATCAAGCACGGCCATCACCCCGCGGATGTCGACCGGCAAGGCACCGATACCTTTCGCCACTTTCATGAGGGACGGGCCGAGCGAGTGTTGATCGCGTCGCCCGATCTCAGAGTACTGTTCGAGCGCACTCGGGACGACTACGATCCCGAGGGTCTCGCGCGCCGCTATATGGACGGGGCCGACATCGTGCTGGTCGAGGGCTACAAGGCCGCGCCGCTGCCCAAGATCGAGGTCTTCCGCCGAGCGGTCGCCGATCGACCGCTGTACGATGCCGCCGCGCCGAACGAGGCCGACTGGGTGGCGCTGGTGGTGGACGACCGCGCGGGCCTCGACGTGCGCTTCCCCGTGCTCCACTTCCAAGACACCAATTGGCTGCAAACCCTCACCAATCTCGCATGGGACCGCGCGAAGCCGCTGTAATCGCGACGGCGCTCTCCGCTACGGAGGCGGCGCTCCGCATTCTCGCCGAGATCAAGCGGCAACCGCCGCTGCGGATTCCGCTCGACGACGCGCTCGATGGCGTGCTCGCCGAAGACGTCGTGAGCCCCCTCGATATCCCCGCCTGGAGCAACTCGGCGATGGACGGCTACGCCGTCCGAGGCGACGACGTGCGCGGAGCCACCGCCGCGTCGCCGGTGCGGCTCAGGGTGGTGGAGGAGGTGCCGGCGGGTCACTTCCCCACCCGCTCGATCCGCCCTGGTGAATGCGCGCGCATCTTCACCGGCGCCCCGGTGCCGGAGGGCGCCGACAGCGTCGTGCGGCAGGAGGACACCGACGAGGGCCGCGAGATCGTAACCATCGTCAACGACCGCGACGCGGGCGTCAACGTCCGGAGAGCCGGCGAGGACATCCGCAAAGGGCAGACGGCGCTTCGGGCCGGCACCCCGCTCGGGCCGGCGCAGCTCGGTGTCCTGGCTTCGCTCGCGGTGGCGCATCCCGTGGTATTTCGGCAAGCGCGGGTCGGGATCCTCGGCAGCGGCGACGAGATCGTCGACGTCGATCGCCCTGAGGAGATTCTCAGCGGGCGGAAGGTGGCGAGCAGCAACACCCACACCCTCGCGGCCTTGGTGCGGCGGGCCGGCGGCGAGCCGGTCAACCTGGGAATCGCGCGGGACACGACCGAGAGCCTGCGGGAGCACCTGCAGCGAGCGCTCGACTGCGATCTGTTGGTGACATCCGCCGGCATCAGCGTGGGCGAGCACGATTACGTGCGTACGGTGCTCGATGAAATGGGCGCTCAGCAGCGGTTCTGGAAGATCCGGATGCGGCCCGGCGCGCCGGTCGGATTCGGGTTGCTGGGTGAGATCCCCTGGATCGGGTTGCCGGGAAATCCGGTCAGTACCATGGTCACGTTCGAGCTGTTCGTGCGACCCGCTATTCGAAGGATGGCCGGCCATACGTTGCCGTTTCGCCGCGCGGTGTCGGTGCGCATGGAAGAGTCGGTGAGCCTGAAGCCGAAGCTGCAGCACTTCCTACGGGGAGTCGTCAGCGAGTCGCCGACGGGGCCGGTCGCGCGACTTACCGGGCCGCAGGGATCGGGAATCCTCACGTCGATGGTTCGGGCCAACGCGCTCTTGATCATTCCGGAAGGCCAGCTCGAGACGCCGGCGGGAAGCACGGTCCGGGCCATCCTGTTTGACGATCCAGCGCACCAGGCGGAACCGGCATTCTGAGCGGCCCCGCGTGGGATCTGGCTTCCGGCGGCCGAGTGGCCGTGAGCGATTTGACCGGCGCCCGGCCCACCCCTAGATTTCACCCAACTGAAGGGGAGTAGCTTATCCACCGAGAGGTGGACGCCGACATCGTCAAGACTGTCCGCACCGCGGGCACGGTTCGGTGGGAAGCGGGGGAACCAACGAAGCCACCCCGCGTCAGAGCGAGACCTTCGTCCACGCTGCCAAGCGAAAGCGGACGAGGTCTCGCTTTTTTTCATGGCGGCCAATTCGACGGCGATGGAGCCGATGTTATGAACAACGTAAAGACTTTCGTACTCCTGGCTGGACTCATGGGACTTTTTCTCATGGCCGGCCAATTGCTTGGTGGATCGCAGGGGTTGTTGCTGGCGCTCGTGCTGGGCAGCGCCTTCAACTTCATCATGTATTTCTTCTCGGATCGCATGGTGCTCAAGATGTACGGGGCGCAGGTGGTGACCGCCCAGGATGCACCCGAGCTCTACGCCATGGTGGACCGGCTTCGCCAGCGGGCGGGCCTGCCGATGCCGGCCGTCGCGATCGCCCCGCACGAGCAGCCGAACGCGTTCGCTACGGGACGCAATCCGGATCACGCGGTCGTCGCGGTGACGACGGGAATCCTCAAGTACATGCCGCCGGCGGAGCTGGAGGGCGTGTTGGCCCACGAGCTGGCGCACGTGAAGAGCCGCGACATGCTGATCTCCACCATCGCGGCAGGCTTGGCCGGCGTGATCTCGAACTTGCCCTATCTGCTCCTCTTCGGCGGCGGTCGCGACGACGAAGGCGGACATCCGCTGGCGCGGCTCGCCCTCATGCTGCTCGGCCCCATCGGAGCGATGCTCATCCAATTCGGCATCTCGCGTCAGCGCGAGTTCGAGGCCGATCGCGTGGGCGCCGAGATCTTGGGCCGGCCGGCGCCGCTAGCCAGCGCGCTTCGGCGGCTGGACGCGATGGCGCACCAAATTCCGATGGAGGTGGCGCCGGCAGTGGCCTCACTGGCTCAGGTCAACCCGCTCACCGCGAGCGGGGGCGGGGGCGGGGGCGGGATGCTCAAATTATTCAGCACCCATCCGCCGATCGAAGAGCGGGTGGCTCGGCTCGAGGCGATGGCGGCGGCGATGGGGCGCTAGTTGGGCCACCACGAGCCCTTCGTATGGCTGGGCTTCACCGCCTTCGTCGTGGGGCTCCTCGCCTTTGACTTGGGGGTCCTCAATCGACGCGCCCATGTGCTGGGGCTCAAGGAGGCGGGGAGCTGGAGCGCGGCGCTGATCGGGTTGGCGCTCCTGTTCGGGCTGTTCGTGCTCTGGCGGGAAGGGGGGCGGGCGGCCCTCGAGTTCTACACCGGCTACCTGATCGAGCTGTCCCTCAGCGTCGACAATCTCTTCGTCTTCCTGCTCATCTTCTCCTACTTCGGCGTGCCGGCCGCGGCCCAGCCGAAGGTGCTCAACTGGGGTATTCTCGGCGCGATCGTGATGCGGTTCGTCATGATCGCGCTGGGCGCGCTCCTGCTCGCGCGCTTCGACTGGATCGTGTACGTCTTCGGGGGGATTCTGCTGCTCACCGGCATCAAGATGCTGGTGCAGAAGGAGCAGCGCATCGAGCCGGACAAGAACCCGGTCGTGCGACTCGCCCGCAAAGTCCTTCCCTTCTCCGACAGCTACGACGGCGCCCGCTTCGTCACGCGCTCCGGTCGCGGAAAGTTGCTCGCCACACCGCTCGTGCTGGTGCTGATCGTCGTCGAATGGTCCGATCTCATCTTCGCCATCGACAGTATTCCAGCGATCTTCTCCGTGACCCGAGACCCGTTCCTGGTCTACAGCTCGAACGTGTTCGCGATACTCGGGCTTCGGGCGCTCTTCTTCGTGCTTGCCGGCATGATCGACAAGTTCGTCTATCTCAAGCCGGGCGTCGCGTTGATTCTGGTGTTCGTCGGGATCAAGATGACGCTGAGCGCATGGCTACATGTGCCCATCGTCCTGTCCCTCGCGGTAGTCGTTACGATACTCGCGGGCGCCGTGTTGCTCTCCCTCCGAGAGAGCGCGCGAAAGGCCTCGGTCGCAAGCTAGCCGGCCACCTCACGGGCTTTGGGACAGCGAGGTGGGTCGGGTTTCGGTCAATGGGAGCGCCGCAAGCTGATCGTGAGTATTTCCAGACCGACCGCGGCATCGAAAGGTGCGCGCAACCGGCGATCGTGTCGAGTAGGTTTCTGCATGCGCCTACTCGACAAGTTGGGACTGCACCGCCCCGAGCTGCGGGCTTGGGCCATGTACGACTGGGCGATCTCGGCCATGCAGGTCGGGATCATGACCGCGATCTTCCCGATCTACTACGTCAAGGTGGCCGGCGCCGGCCTCGTGCCGGGTCGGGCGACAGAACACCTGGCCGCCGCCAACACGGTGGCGCTCGCGCTGGTGGCGGCGCTCTCGCCGGTGCTCGGCGCCGTGGCGGACTACTCCGGCGCCAAGAAGAAATTCTTGGCGGGATTTCTCGCGCTCGGCGCCGCGGCCATCGCCGGGATGTTCTTCGTCCACACCGGCGACCTGCCGCTGGCCTCGGCGCTCTTCGTGCTCGCGATGGTGGGCGCGACGGGAAGCTTCGTCTTCTACGAGGCGCTGTTGCCCCACATCGCGACGCCTGCGGAGGTCGATCGCGTGTCCACCGCGGGCTACGCGATCGGCTACGTCGGCGGCGGAATTCTGCTCGCGATCGATCTCGCGTGGATCCAGAAGCCGGCCTGGTTCGGCCTGCCGAGCGGGCCCGGACTCTCGGAGGCGGCGGCGACACTGCCGGTTCGACTCGCCTTCATATCGATCGCGGTGTGGTGGGTGGTTTTCTCGCTCCCGCTCTTTCGCCGAGTGCCGGAGCCGCCCCGGCGCCTCGAAACCAACGAATGGCGGAATCAGAACCCGATACAGGCGGCATTCACGCGGCTCGCCGAGACCTTTCGCGAGCTGCGCGGCTTCCGGCAGGCATTTCTGCTGTTGCTCGCCTTCCTGATCTACAACGACGGCATTCAGACGATCATCAAGATGGCGACGGCGTACGGCACCGAGCTCGGCATCGGGCAGGGCGCGCTGATCGCGGCGATCCTGCTGGTGCAGTTCGTCGGGATTCCGTGCTCGTTTCTGTTCGGGTCGCTGGCGGGGTGGATCGGCGCCAAGCGGGCCATATTCGTCGGTCTGCTGGTCTACGCGGCCATCAGTGTGCTCGGCTACTTCATGCGCACCGGGACCCACTTCTTCATTCTGGCGATCTTGGTGGGCACCGTGCAGGGCGGCACGCAGGCCCTCAGCCGCTCGCTCTTCGCGGCGATGGTGCCGCCGCACAAGTCGGGCGAGTTCTTTGGATTCTTCAGCGTGTTCGAAAAGTTCGCCGGGATCTTCGGGCCGCTGTTTTTCGCGGCGGCGATCGCGCTTACGGGCTCGAGCCGGAGCGCGATTCTGTCGGTGATCGCGTTCTTTGCGGTGGGAGCGGTTTTGCTGGCGAAGGTCGACGTGAAAGAGGGCAAGCGGGCCGCGCGCGCCGCCGAGGAGCTGGTAGTGGGTCAGTTTGGGCCGTGACATCAGGTTGGCGGCGAGGCTGGCGGTCGC
>JBGPVE010000190.1:0-5766 GCA_041491545.1 Gemmatimonadota bacterium
CCTCGAACTCCGCACCCCGGTGCACCAGGAGCGTGGCGTCACCGCCGTCATCCAGCAACAGGTTGGGCCCGCCGCCGTCCGGCCACGTGAGCGCCTGCTCGGTGCACCACCAGTATTCCTCCAGCGTTTCGCCCTTCCAGGCGAACACCGGAATACCCTTGGGATTCTCCGGCGTGCCATGGCGTCCGACGGCGACGGCCGCCGCCGCATGGTCTTGGGTCGAGAAGATGTTGCACGACACCCAGCGCACGTCGGCGCCGAGGTCGACCAAGGTCTCGATCAGCACGGCAGTCTGCACCGTCATGTGCAACGAGCCCATGACGCGCGCACCCTTGAGCGGTCGCTTGCCCTTGTATTCCGCCCGGATGGCCATGAGGCCGGGCATCTCCTGCTCCGCGAGCCGAATCTCGTGGCGGCCCAGCCCGGCCAGGCTCAGGTCCTTGACTTTGAACGGGGGCCGCTCGATGCCCTTCCGCTCCGTCGTCTTTACTGCGGTTGCCATGACGTGCTCCTTCTGCGTGAGGTCTGCGCTGATTTAGGCAATGTCGTCGTCTTGTCGCGTCGGGGTGGCGGGGCGACCCGGGCGGTGGCCGCAAACAAGGCGGGCCCTTTCGCCTGCGGATCGGGAGCGAGGGTGCGATAGCGGCATCGCGTGAGCCCCGCCTCCTCCAGCCAGCCCGAGAGCTGCTCGCTTCCGAACCCCTGCCACACATGTCCCATCGTCTGCCGATACTCCTCGTGCGCGTGTGGCGTCATGTCCACCACGAGGAGGCGCCCACCGGACTTGAGCACACGGCGCGCCTCGGCGAGCGCGCGGCGCGGATCTACCAGATAGTGGAGCACGAGGAAGAGCACGGCCGCATCCAGCTCGCCGTCGTCAATCGGCAGATCCTCGAGGTCTCCGGCGCGCAGATCGACGTTGTCGAGGCCGCGCAGGCGGGATTTCGCGGCCCCGAGCATCGCCCGCGACTGGTCCACCCCGATCACCCGCCGTACGAACGGGGCGAGCGCGCCGCTCAACTGCCCCGTGCCGCAGCCCAGATCGCCGACGACCCACTCCTCGTCGAGCAATCCGGGCAGCGCCGCGAGATCCGCCCGCTGGCCGAACAGCTCCGCGCGGAGCGTGTCCCACTGCCCGGCCGACGTCGAGAAGAATTCCTGCGACTTGGCCTGCCGCTCCGACAGCACGCTGCGAAGCCGCTCGGCGTCCTGCACCGCGGTGACTTCGTCCCCCATCTGCGTGCGGACCAGATGCCAGAGCCGCTTGGCCGCACCGTCGAGCCCTCGCGCCATGCTGTAGAGCCGGCTCGTGCCCTCGGCTCGCGAGCTCACCCAGCCATCGTCGCTCAGCACCTTGAGATGGCGGCTGACGGTCGACTGCGGCAGTTGCAGCACCGCGCAAAGCTCGGTCACGGTGAGCTCGTGGCGGTCCAGCAAGAGCAGGAGCCGGCTCCGGGTCTCATCGGCCAGGACGCTCAGACGGTCCAGGATGCTCATAGTGTCGCTCGTATCATCCGCATATCCGGATGGAAAGATAGATACGAGCGGGCTGCCGCGCAACTGCGCCCTCGCCCTGACCTGAAGGGGTCCCTCGCGGCGCTCGGGTTCCGCCGAGGTTGGACCCGTGGGGCGCCGGCGTTGGCGGTGCTTCCGATGCTGCTGACGCTCGCGGTGATCGGGTGGGATCGGCTGGTCCGCCGTCGGGGCGGGTGCGCGCCGCCGCCGGCGATACCGAAAGAGTTGGAGGATACTGGCGAGGCTCCTAGCCCACCTCGACCGGGATCGGCGCTTCAACCCGGGCCCGCGATGCCTCCTTCGGCTCTTTGCGGAAGCGCTGCTGCAGCGCGTCGAAGTAGGTGTAGACGACCGGAGTGATATAGAGCGTCACGATCTGCGAGAACGCCAATCCGCCCACGACCGCCACACCGAGTGGCCGCCGCGATTCCGCGCCGGCGCCCGTGCCGAGCGCGATGGGCAGCGTACCCATGAGCGCGGCCATTGTCGTCATCATGATGGGTCGGAACCGCACCAGACACGCCTCCACGATCGCCGCGTCGGCCGGCTTGTGCTCCTTGCGCTCCGCCGCGATGGCGAAGTCGATCATCATGATCGCGTTCTTCTTGACCAGGCCGATCAGCAGGATGATGCCGACGAACGCGTACACGCTGAGATCGTACCCGAAAATCATGAGCGTGAGCAGCGCGCCGAATCCGGCGGATGGCAACCCCGAAAGGATGGTGAGCGGGTGCACGAAGCTCTCGTAGAGGATGCCGAGCACCAGGTAGATCACTAGGATCGCGACGAGAAGCAACGCGAGAAGCCCCGCCTGCGCGGCTTGAAACGCCTGCGCCGTGCCGGCGAAGCCGGTCGTGATGGTCGCCGGTAGCGTCTGCCGGGCGGCGCGCTCCACGTTGGTGACGGCCTGTCCCAGGGACACACCCGGCGCGAGGTTGAACGAGAGGGTGACCGCCGGCAATTGTCCGGAGTGGCCGACGGTCAGCGGACCCACCGTCGGCGTAAGCTTGGCGATGCTGGAGAGCGGGACCAGGTCACCGGTGCTGGCGCGAATATAGAGCTGGTTGAGCGCGGGCAGATCGCGCTGGAACTCGGGCAGGAGCTCCACGATGACCCAGTACTGATCGGTCGGACTGTAAATGGTCGAGACCTGGCGCGAGCCGTACGCGTCGTACAGCGCGCTCTCGATCTGATTGGGCGTGACCCCCAACGACGCGGCACGATCGCGATCGATGTCGACCCGCACCTGCGGATTCTTGATCTGCAGGTCGCTGGTGACGTCCGTGAGGCCCGGAAGGCCTTTCAGCTTCTGCTCCATCACGCCGGTGTACCGATACAGCGTTCCCAGGTCGCCACCCTGCAGCGTGTATTGATAGAGGCTCTTCGTCGCCCGACCCCCGATGTTGATCACCGGCAGGTTCTGGACGAACACCCGCATGCCGGCCATCCCGTTGGTCTTCGCCGAAAGCTCGCGGGCCACCTCGTCGGCCGTGAGCTTCCGCTCGGACGCCGCCTTGAGCCGGATGAAGAGCCGTCCCTGGTTGATCGTCGGCGTGCGGCCGCTCGCTCCCACCGATGACATGAACCCGGCCACGTTGGGATCCTGCTGCACGATGGCCGCCACTCGCTGCTGTAGCTGGACCATCGCGTCGTAGCTGGTGCCTTCCGCCGCTTCGGTGGTGCCGATGAGCTGACCCTGATCCTCGTTGGGCAGGAAGCCTTTCGGAATCGCGATGCCGAGCCAGACCGTGCCGGCCAGCAGAACAAAGAACGCGACCACCATCGCCCGGCGATGGCGCATGGCCACATGCAGCGTCGACTCGTACCAGCCGAGCACGCGCTTGTAGACGCGCTCGGACGCCTCGTACAGACGGCCGTGCTTGCCGTGGACCGGCTTGAGGTATCGGCTGCACAGCATCGGGGTGAGCGTGAGCGAAACCAGTCCCGACACCAGAATCGCGATCCCGATCGTGGCCGCGAACTCTCGAAACAGCCGGCCGATCAGCCCGCCGAGGAAGAGGATCGGAATGAAGACGGCGACGAGCGAGAGGGTCATCGAGATGATGGTGAATCCGATTTCTCGAGAGCCGTCGAGCGCGGCGCGCCAGGGATCCTTACCCATCTCCATGTGGCGGACGATGTTCTCCAGCATCACGATCGCATCGTCCACCACGAACCCGACGGCGAGCGTGAGCGCCATGAGCGACAGGTTGTCCAGGCTGAAGCCCAGCAAGTACATCACCGCGAAGGTCCCAACTAGCGACATGGGAAGCGCGAGGCTCGGGATCACGGTCGCGGAGACGCTGCGGAGGAACAGGAAGATCACCATCACCACGAGGCAGATGGTGAGAAAGAGCGTGAACTTCACGTCGCTGACCGATTCGCGGATGAAGGTCGAGCGGTCGAAGAGGAGGCTCACGTCGAGCGACGCGGGCAGTTGCGCCTTGAGCTGATCCACCAGCTGCTTGGTCGCATCGGCGACGGCCACGGTGTTGGTACCGGGCTGGCGCTGCACCGCGAGCACGACGCCGCGCGCGCCGTTGAACCACGCGGCGACCCGGCTGTCCTGCACGCCGTCGATCACCTGACCGAGGTCCTGCAACCGCACCGGGGCCCCGTTGCGGTAGGCCACGACGAGAGGGCGGAACGCGGCGGCGTCCGCCAGCTGCCCCGTCGCCTGCACCGTGTAGGCCTTCCGCGTGCCCCAGAGCACGCCCGTCGGCAGGTTGACGTTGCCGCTGGAGACGGCCTGGGTGACCTCGTCGATCCCGATCTTGCGCGAGGCGAGCGCGCCCGGATCGAGCTGGATGCGCACCGCGTACTTCTGCGCGCCGTATACCTGCACCTGGGCGACGCCGTCCACCATCGACATCCGCTGGGCCAAATAGGTCTCGGCGTATTCGTCCACCTTCGAGAGCGGCAGCGTCTTGGACGTCAGCGCGAAGTACACGATCGCGTTGTCCGCCGGGTTCACCTTCCGGAAGGAGGGTGGCAGCATGCCCTGCGGCAGCGTGCCCAGCGTCTGCGCGATCGCCGCCTGCACGTCCTGCGCGGCCGCGTCGATCTCGCGGTCAAGCGCGAACTGCAGCGTGATCTGGGACTGGCCCTGGCTGCTCACCGACGTCATCACGTCGATGCCGGCAATCGTGGAGAATTGTTTCTCGAGCGGCGTGGCGACCGCGGCGGCCATCGTCTCCGGACTGGCGCCCGGGAGGGTCGCGCTCACCGTGATGGTCGGGTAGTCCACGCTCGGCAGATCGCTCACCGCGAGCCGGCGGTAGCCGAGAAAGCCGAAGATGAGAATGCCGGCCATGACCAGAGTGGTCATGACCGGCCGCCGGATGAAGAGCTCCGCGATGTTCATGTGCCTCTCGGAGGGGGCGGTGCCGCGACAGGGGTACCCGCTCCCGGTGCCGGCTGGATCTGCACCCGCGCCCCAGTGGTGAGCCGGAGCTGTCCTTCGGTGACGACCTGCTCCCCGGGCTCAACGCCGTCCTGCAGCACGGTGAGGTCGTCGGCCGCACGCGCCACCCGGACGTTGCGGACTTCAGTCGTCTGATCCGACTTCACGACGAAAACATAAGGGCCCTGTTGCCCCGAGATCACGGCGGACGAGGGCACCACCAGCGCATTCTGGTCTACGTAGAGCTCGAGCGCGACGTTGACGAACTCGCCGGGCCAAAGCGCGCCATCCTTGTTGGGAAAGCGTCCTTTGAGCAGAATCGTTCCCGTCGCCGTATCGACGGCGTTATCGACAAACGAGAGTGTTCCCTGACTCACCGGACCGTCTCTGGCCGGTCGCGCGCGCATCGCCAATTCCTTGCCTCGGAATCGGCGAATCTGCCCCAGGTACGACGCCGGCACGGGGAAGCGAACCAGAATCGGCTCGATCTGATTGATGATGACGAGCGGCGTGCCGCTATTCTGCCGCACCAGATTGCCCGCGCGGACCAGGAGACTCCCCGCTCGCCCCGTGATCGGCGCCCGGATAGTCGCGTACTGCAGATTGAGCCGGGCCGTCTCGACGGCGGCCTGATCGGCCGCGGCCGTGGCCGCGAGCGCATCCGCGTTGGCACGGGACTGCTCGTACTGCTGCTTCGTGACGTACTCCTTTTCAGCCAGCGCCTGGAAGCGGCTGGCATCCGCCCGCGCGCTCTCGAGCTGGGCCTGGTCGCGGGCGAGCACGGCCGTGGCTTGGGCGAGCGCCGCGCGGTATGGGCGAGGGTCGATCTCGAAGAGCACCTGTCCTTC
>JBGPVE010000191.1:0-5680 GCA_041491545.1 Gemmatimonadota bacterium
ACCCGCTTCGGTCTACTCGCCCCGCAACAGCTCCTCCAGGGCCTTATCGATCACCTCGGTCGTCCGTCCCTCGATGATCTTCCGCAAGATATCCACGGCTTCCAGCGGCAGACTGTCCGGGTGGACGCGGTCCTTCGTGAAGCGAACGATGTTGCCCAGCGGGATCGGAGCCACCCGCGCTTCCACCTCGTCCACGTTCTCGGCGTCGCTGCCCTCCACCGTCGCCTCGTAGCTGGAGCTGGGCACGCTTTCGGCCCAGGGCTCGGGCTCGTCGTCCGCCAGAAGCTCCTCGGGGAGCGTCACCATCGCGAAGAGCTGGCACTGGAGTCCGGGAGGGGCTTCGCGCGCGACCAGCACCACCGGCACCGGTGCGTCGAACAACCTGTGCTCCTGGAGCTGATTCCAAGCTTCGGGCGGCATGGCACAGCGGGCCACCAGCCGGCCGTTGCGGTAGGTGCCCATGCAGACCATCCCCTCCGGCGTCCGCTCGTCTTCCAGCAGCGCGACGTTGAGCTCGACCGGGTCCTCGGTGGCCGCGAGTGCGGCGGGCGATGGCTGATCGCCATCCGGCTGATCGGGTAACTCCTCTTCAAATGCGTCCATAGTGCCTCGAGCGTGCTTCAAGCCGGGCTGCCGGCGTCCGTCTGCTTCCTGACGGAGCGTAGCCGCGGCAGGATGTACCCGCAAGGAGATTGGCGCTACGGGAACGGGACACCCGGCTCGCTACGGCGGGGAGATCGTGCCGTCGTCCGCCACGCGGGCCGCGTCGGGGCCGAAGTCGGCGGCGGAGAGATCGCGCACCAGAGCAATCGCGGCGCGGGCGGGGTCGGGCTCGGGGCCCTGGAGCGGCTCCTGGCGCAGGGGCTCGAGGCGCGCGCGCTGGAGCGAGCGATCGCCGGCAAGATCGAGCCGCAGCACGCCGGTGATGCCGAGCGGACCGCTCAGGCTGAAGCCGCGATAGGTGGCGAAGTTTCCCAGCGAGTAGACGATCGGCTTCCCCCGGCGGAACTCGATCCCGCGGAGCACGTGGGGGCCGTGGCCCACGACGGCATCGGCGCCGGCGTCGATCACCGCGTGAGCCCAGGCCCGCAGGTCGCCGCGAGGCTCGCGGCCGAGGAATTCCGGGCCCTGCGCCAAATGAATCGCGTCGGCGCCTTCGGTGCCGCCGTGAAAGGTGACGATCAGCACGTCGACCAGAGGCCGGAGCGAGTCGATCACGGCCCGGCTCCGCTCGATATCGAGGAGATCGTAGGCGAACGGATAGGTGGTGAAGCCGATCACGCCGACGGTCGTAACGCTGTCCCCGCGGCGCACCGTGTCCACCACCACGCGTCCGAGCGGACCGTACGTTCCCACGCCGAGTGCCGCGAAGGTGGATTCAGTCGAGGCTCGTCCGGCGAGCCCGAAGTCGTTCGCGTGGTTGTTGGCCAGATTGAGGTGGGTGAACCCGGCTTCGACCAGACGAGGCGCGAGATAGGTCGGCGTGCGGAAGGCGTAGCAGCCGGCGTGGGGAACCGTGTCGGCGACCATGCGCCGGTGGCGGTGCGCGTGCGGGTGCCGCCCGGCCCGCCGGCCGCCCTTCCTCCCGTGCGGCATCGGTTTGCCATTCGGCTCGCACTTCTCGGTCGTGCCCGTATCCGCGAGCACGCCCTCGAAGTTGCCGATGACGAGATCGCCGGCGAGAAACGGCTTGGCACCGCGAAAGAGCGTTCGGCCGCTGTCGGGCGGCACGCCATCCTTGAGTGTGGCGGTGCCGACGTTGATGTCGCCCACAAAGACGAGCCGCACGGACGCGCGCGGAACGTGGCGGGGGACCGGGATCGTGTCGGGCTCTGCCGCTTGGGGTCGCTCGGGGGGTGGCGCGGGTGTCGGATTGGGGGGCGTTGCCGGGCGCGCGCAGGCGCCGATCGCGAGCAGGAGCAGGGCGCTACGCCGCGCTCGCATCTCCGCCCCAGCGGCGCGCGCCGGCCTCGAGGCGCCGCAGACTTTCATCCCGCCCTACGACGGCGAGAAGCTCGTTCACCGGCTCGGACACCGTGGAGCCGGTGAGCACGACTCGGATCGGCTGCATCAGGTCGCCCAGCTTGAGCGCATGCTCCTCCGCCAGCCGCTTGAGCGTCTCCACCAGTCGCTCCGGTTGCCATTCGTCCGGGCCAAGCGCTTGCAGCGCCTGCGCCGCGAGTGCCAAGCTCCGCGCGAACTGCGGTCCCATCTTTCCGATCAACTGCTCGCCCTTGGCATCCAGCTTCACTCGCGTCGCATCCAGCCGGACCGCCACCTGTTCCGCCAGATGGACGATCGTGCGGGAGCGCGCCTTGGCGGCGTCGATGAGCGGCCGCAGATCGCGGCCGTCGGCCGGCACGCCGAGCCCAAGACCGAGTCCAAGCCGCGCGAGCTGCCGCCGCACCGGCTCGACCAGCTCTTCGGCGGGCGTCATCGACAGATACTGACCGTTCATCCATTCGAGCTTGGCCGCATCGAACACGGCCGGCTTGCTCTGGATTCCCTCGAGCGAGAAGAGCGCGATCATCTCGGCCTCGGGCAGGATCTCGCGATCGCCGCCGGGCGACCAGCCGAGCAGCGCGAGGAAATTGCGCATCGCGGCGGGGAAGATGCCTTGGTCCTGATAGTCGCCGACGGCGGTGGCGCCATGGCGCTTGGAGAGCTTCTTCCCGTCGTTGCCCAAAATCATCGGCACGTGCGCGAACACCGGCGGTGTCTGGCCGAGCGCGCGGTAGAGCAGGATCTGCTTGGGGGTGTTGGAGACGTGATCGTCGCCCCGGATCACGTGGGTGATTTGCATCGCGATGTCGTCCGACACGACGGCGAGGTTGTAGATGGCGGAGCCGTCGCTCCGGAGAATCACGAAGTCGTCGAGATCCTGGCTCCGAAAGCTGATGCGCCCGTGGACCGCGTCGTCCCACGCCACCTCTTCGTCCGGCAGGGCGAAGCGGATGGCGAACGGCGTGCCGGCCGCGAGGCGAGACTCGATCTCGGCGGGGGAGAGGTTGAAGCAGCGGCGGTCGTAGCGGAAGCCACCGCCCGCGGCCTCCACCTTGGCGCGGCGCTCATCCAGCTCCGCCTTGGTGCAGAAGCAGCGATAGGCTTTGCCTTCGGCGAGGAGGCGCTCGGCGTCCTGGCGGTGGCGGTCGGCGTAGGCGCCCTGGAAGTAGGGGCCTTCGTCCCAGGTGATGCCGAGCCAGGTGAGCCCCTCGAGAATGACGGCGGTGTGCGCGTCGGTGCTACGCTCGCGGTCGGTGTCCTCGATGCGGAGGATGAAGGTGCCACCCGTGTTGCGAGCGTAGAGCCAGTTGAACAGCGCGGTGCGGGCGCCGCCCACGTGGAGGTAGCCGGTGGGGGACGGGGCAAAGCGGACGCGCGGTGGGGCCATGGGCCTCGGGAAGAGGGCGGGGAGGGAACGGAACGGAGTGGGAGGGATTCGAACCCTCGATAGGGGCTTTAACCCCTATAACGGTTTAGCAAACCGCCGCCTTCAGCCGCTCGGCCACCACTCCAACGTTTGCGGACAACAACTTAACCGACTGACGGCAAGTCCCTCAAGTGGGTGTGTGGGCGAATTTGTGGGCACTAGGCTTAACCCTCCACGACCTGACCCACACTGGGAAAATATCGGCCTCTCTTCGCGGCGGCCGAATCGTCGGGGTCAGGCAGGCCGGAATCGCGACTTCCACTGCCCAAACTCGCTTGGACGGAGCCCGACTCGCGCGAGATTGCCTTCATAGAGATCCAGAAGCAAGCTGAGCGCCGTCTCCGCGAACGGCTCCGCATCGGCACTCGCTACACCATGCGTCACCGCCCACGCGCGAAGCGCTTCGAGGCGCGGTGCCTCTCCTCCACGCACCGTTTCTGCGACCGCCCGCTGTAGTTCGAGCCGGTATCTGAGGCGCAGCGGATCGGGGGCTCCCACTGAGTCGCGCACAACACGGAACTGCGTGCACGAACGCTCGTAGGCCCACACGAAGACGTCGCGCAGCAGGTCCACCCTCGTAAGCTCGTACACGCCCAGCGTCCCGTCCACATACGCGCGCTCCGGCACATCAACAAATGACAGCGGTACCAGGTTGGCCTTGATGAGCGAGATGTTCGCCCCGAGGCGCGACGTGCGTTTGTTAACGTCGATGAACGGCTGCAGGTAAGGCAGATGCACCATCACGAAGAACGCCTGCTCGAACGGGTCGGCAATCGCCGCTGCCGTGGCGAGGATCCGATCGAACTGTTCCTCGATCTTCTGTGGAATCCCCGGCGGGACATAGACGGTCCCAGTGATATTGACCATGCGTCGGCGCACCCGCCCCTCCTCACTAGCATCACCCACGAGATTCTGCGCGAGCAGACTATGCAGATTGCAGAACGTGCGCCGGTCGAATCCCGCGTCCTTGGCGTTGTCGACCAGAAATTCGATTGCCGCCTTGTGGTTGAGGACCATCTGCGCTTCGGTCACGTCTTTCCCGGTCGCGCGCAGGCCGAACTCCAGCAAGTTCTTTGTGTCGAGCCGTGAATAAGTGTTCCCTTCGAGGCGGCTCGACGCCCACGCGAGGTCGATCAGCAGTCGGTTGAAGATGTCGCGAGCGAACGTGCCTGCCGGCCGCTCGGGGTCCGGCGTGCGGCCGAGTTGATGCAGATGCTCCCGCGTCGTGAGCGGAAGGTACCACATGGTGCCGGGCTGGTAGCGTGCCAAGAAGCTCTCATCGTAGCCGACCGGCTGCTTCGCGGCCGCGGTGCGGCGCACCAGGTCTCGCACCTCGATGGCGCCGGGAGACAGGGGGATGTAGTTGTAGTCCGCATCGGGCATGGCGGGCACAGCGGCCGTGGGCATGGTGGGCACGGCGGGTGCGGGCGCGGTGACCGTCGGACCCGGCGCGTAGCGCAGACCAGGGCCGGCGCTCACCGTGTGCACGCGGCGAAGCTCGACGAGTTCGGTCAGCCGGCGCGTCAGGGTACGCCGATGGATCGGGCTGCCTGCAGCTGCGAGCCGACGCTCGATGTGAATCCGGCCGATGCCGGCAGGATGGGCATCGACGATGCGCTGAATGCCCTCCAGCTGTTGGTCGATGAGTTGTCGAGTGATCTTCGCCATGCGGCTCTCCAGGCGTGTACGGGGCGGGCGGCGTCACGGACGGGTGGGGAAGGTCACAATCGTGATGTCCGCAGCCCCTGAGCTCGTCCCGACCTATCGAGACAATTACACTGCTATCGAGACAATTATACTCGTATCGAGACAATTACTGCAGTGTCGAGACAATTAAATGGCTTATAGAGACAATAGACGCCGGGCTGACGGCCTCGTGGACCTGCTGCGCGCTGCTAAGGTGCCGAGCGGCCCGCCGGGCAGGCGCTCTTCCTACCCCGTTCGGACTCGTGATGCCGACGGAGCCGGCGGGGGAATGCCACGTCCGGCTATACGCGGGGCGGGCCGGCTGCGCGTAGTGCCGCCCTCGGACAAAGAGGCTGCCCTGCGACAAGACTACGTCGCGATGCGCGAGATGCCTGGCCGAATATGCGTTCTTCGCGCCACGATGATGGCGCCGCCGATTCGTTCTTAAATCATCATCATCACGCTGGGTCTATCCCGCTCAGGCGGTACCGCGGGATGCGTTCCGAGTAACCGTCGAGCCGGCGCGTTACGACAGCGCGGTGGGGATGTTGGAGGTGCCACTGC
>JBGPVE010000192.1:0-5631 GCA_041491545.1 Gemmatimonadota bacterium
ACTGCGCCTTTGCCGGCGGCGAGCCCCGAAGCCTTGACTACCAACGGCTCAGCCTGGCGATCGACCCAGGCGAGCGCTTGGGCCACATCGGTGAACGTGCGGCTCGCGGCCGTCGGAACGCCGGCCGCCGCCATGATCTCTTTCGCGAACGCCTTGGATGCCTCGATTTGGGCCGCGGCCGCGCTCGGCCCCATCACGATCCGCCCTTCGGCCCGAAGCCGATCGGCGAGACCCCGTGCGAGCGGTCCCTCGGGACCGACGACGGTGAGGTCGATCCCGAGCATATCCGCGAGGTCGGCCAGGCGGTCGATGTCCTCGGCCGCTATCGCGTGATTGGTGGCAACAAGCGCGGTGCCGGGATTTCCCGGTGCGCAATGGATGATGGCGCTGGGGTTCTCGCGGCGAAGGGCCCAGCAGAGCGCGTGCTCTCGGCCTCCGCCGCCGACGACGAGTATCCTCACCGACCCTGGGCCGCGCGGAACGCATCCGCCGCGCGCTCGGCCGCCCGCCGGGCGACGTCCGCTACCTGGCTCGCGAGATCACGAGCTTCGGCCGCGTAGTAGCTCCCGGCTGCGGTCATGTCGTCCGCGAGCGGGCGCGTGGCGTGCTCAGTGCCCCGGCGGGTGTACTCCCCGCGCACGATCCGGTCGTAGTCGCCAGTCGCCACCCACTGCTGCAGCTCGGCGGCGCGGATGGTGTGCATCGGGTGGGTGAGCGCCAGCGTGTTGAGGATCTTGTAGATGACGTCGAGGCCTTCGCGGCTCGCGAGGTATTCGTTGGCCTGCACCATGAAAGCGTCGACGCTCAGCTGCCCGGCCGCGATCTGCCCGCGCGTGCCGCCGGCCATCTTCATGAAGAGCCGTTGCGAGGCGATCACGTCCTGGCTGCCCAGCAGCCCCGCCCGGTCCGCCGACTGCTCCGACTTGCGCGCCCATTCGAGAATAGCGAGCCGTATGGGAAAAAGCGCCATTCCGGCGAGGATCGGCAGCGCCGACAGTCCGACGCTGAGGAGGATCTCCGCGATCGTGCGATAGAGCGCGTGTCCGCTCACCACATGACCCATCTCGTGGGACAAGAGCACGCGCATCTCGTCGTCGTCCAGCATCTCGAGCGCGGCCGAATGGATCACGATGAACGGATCGTCGACGCCGTAGGCGCCGGCATTGAAGACCGGCGTCTGCGAGACATACAGCTCGGGAACCTTGGGCCAATCGAACGTGGTAGCCACTTCGGTGTGCAGGGTCCAGAGCTTGGGAAACTGGGCGCCTCCGGCGCGCACCGAATTCCCCTGGAACAGGAGTCGAATTCCGCGCTCGCCGCCGAGAAACGAGATCACTTTGCGAACCACCTCGTCGAAGCCGGGTAGCGCGCGGAGCGCTTGAAGGGCGGCCCGATCGGCCGGGTGCTCCCAGGATACGGCGGCGATCTCGGGGAATCGCACCCGTGGGCGCGGAGCGGGAACAGATGTGGTCATGGCGAGCTCACCCTATTGGAGAGGTGGCGAACCCCTACGAGCGGGAACGCTTTGAGTTTCATTTTGAACCGCGGGCAAGGAGGGCTCAATAGTCCCTGCTCCGGTGGAAGGACTGATCCAGGTCCTCGATCAGATCCTCCGTGTCCTCGCACCCGCAACTGAGCCGGATCAGGCTGTCGGTCAGCCCCATCGCCTTCCGCATGGCGGGCGGCACCGAGCCGTGGGTCATCGACGCCGGATGCCCGATGAGACTCTCCACGCCGCCGAGCGATTCGGCCAGCGAGAACACTCGGGTGCTTTCGGCGAAGCGGCGGGCGCGCGCCGGATTGCCCAAGTCGACCGCGATCATGCCCCCGAAGCCCGTCATCTGGCGACAGGCCAGCTCGTGTTGGGGATGCGACGGCAGCCCCGGATAGTACAGTTTGACCACCTCGGGACGCTGGGCGAGCCATTGGGCGACCGCGCGCCCGCTGGCATCGTGCTGCCGCATCCGGAGCGGCAGGGTCTTGATCCCCCGCAGCGCGAGCCAGCAATCGAGCGGGCCGGGCACGCCGCCCGCCGCGTTCTGAATGAAGCCGAGCCGTTCGGCGAGATCCTCGCGACTCGTGACCAGCAACCCGCCGATCATGTCGCTGTGTCCGTTGAGATACTTGGTAGTCGAGTGGAGCACGATGTCGGCGCCCAGCGCAAGCGGCCGCTGAAAGAACGGGGTCGCGAACGTGTTGTCCACGACGCAGAGGAGCCCGCGTGCCTGCGTGAGATCGCCCACCGCGGGGAGATCGGTGAGGAACATCATCGGATTGGTCGGCGTCTCGCAGTAGACGATGCGGGTGCGCGGCGTCAGCGCGCGCTCGACGTTGCTGACGTCGCGCATGTCGACGAACGCGAACGTGAGCCCCAGCTCGGCATAGATTCGGGTCATGAGCCGATGGCTGCCGCCATATACGTTCTCGCCGCAGACGACGTGGTCGCCGGCCTTGAGCAACTTGAGCACGGCGTCGAGCGCCGCCAGTCCGGAGCCGAACGCGAAGCCGAAACCGCCTCCCTCGAGGCTCGCCACGTTCCGCTCCAGCGCCTCACGGGTAGGATTCTGGGTCCGGGCGTATTCGTACCCCTTGTTCCGGCCCAGACCCTCTTGAACGTAGGTCGAGGTCTGGTAGATGGGCGGCATGGCCGCGCCGGCGAGCGGGTCGGGAATCTGGCCGGCGTGGATCGCCCGGGTGGCGAATCCGTCGTGGTGATCGTCTGGCAGGGCGCGGGTCATCGGTCGGGCCGGCAGAAGTAGCGGAAGCGTAATGGCTTTCTCCAATTGGGGGCAAGCGCCCGTTGAACATTGCACGCCGCCCGGATACCTTCGCGGGGTGGCCGTTCCGTCCAACCAATCCTCAACCACCGCCCGTTGCCTGGTCGTCGACGACGACGCCCAGGTCCGAGGCGCGCTCGCGCGGGTCCTCGAATCGCAGGGGCTGATGTGCCTCGAGGCATCATCCGGCACCGAGGCGTTGGCCCTATTGAAGCGGGAGGGTGAGATCCCGATCTGTATCTCCGACATTTACATGCCGGGGATGGACGGCCTGACCTTCCTCCAACAGGCCCTCGAGCTCTATCCGGACATGGCGGTCATCATGTTGACCGGCGTGACCGAGGTGAACACTGCGGTCCAGTGCCTGCAGCTCGGCGCGCTCGACTACATGTCGAAGCCCGCGCTCATCGACGAAGTCAAAGCCCGGGTGCACAAAGCGCTGGAGAAGCGTGACCTGGTGATCCAGAATCGCTTCTACCGGCAGAATCTGGAGAGCCGGGTTCGCGAGCTGGACCAGCGCAACAAGCAGTCCCTCATCAACGGCGTACAGACGCTGGTGCACGCACTCGAGGCGAAGGATGCCTACACCAGCGGCCACTCGGCGCGAGTGAGCCGCTACGCCGTGAAGACGGGCGTCCGGCTCGGTTTCACCGGCGATCGCCTGGAACAGCTTCGGCTGGGGGGTGAGCTGCATGACATCGGCAAGATCGGCACCCGAGAGGACATCCTGAACAAGCCGGGTCCGCTCACGACCGATGAGTTCGAGCACATCAAGGTGCACACGACGCTAGGCGAGCGGATCCTCGCTCCGTTCCTGGGCGAGTCGGTCTCGGTGCTTCGGATCGTGCGCTCGCACCACGAGCGGATGGACGGCAACGGATTCCCGGACGGGCTGCAGAGCCAGGACATCCCGGTCGAGGCGCGGATCGTTGCTGTGGTCGACGCGTTCGATGCCATGACCACCAACCGTGCCTACCGTCCCTCCCGTTCCAACGCGGAGGCCGTCGAGGAGCTTCGACGCAGCGCCGGCTCCCACTTCGATCCTCAGGTCGTCGACGCGTTTCTCAGCGCGTTCGACATGACGGCGCCGCTCTTCGCCTGATCCCCAACCGGTTCTGGTATGTCCAACACCTTGATGATCAGCGTGTCGGGAATGCGCGGCCACGTCGGAACCGATCTCACGCCCGAGATCGTCGCCCGGCACGCGGCGGCGCTGGGGGCGTGGGCCAAGGGGCGCGGCCGGCCGCTCGTCGTGCTGGGTCGCGACGCGCGGACCAGCGGACCGATGTTCGCGCGGGCCGCCACTGCCGGCCTCATGTCGGTGGGCGCCGATGTCATCGACGTCGGGGTGGTGCCGACGCCGACGGTCCAGTTGGCCGTCGAGCACCACCACGCCGGCGCGGGGCTCATCCTCACGGCGAGCCATAATCCAATAGAATGGAATGCGCTGAAGTTCGTGGGGTCTGATGGAATCTTCCTCGACGCGGAGGCCGGAGCGGCGGTTCGTGCGCTGGCCGAGCAAGGCCCGCCGCGGGTGGACTGGAGCGGAATCGGTCGGGTGCGAGAGGATCGGGATGCGTTGGCCCGTCACCTCGACCGCGTGCTGTCGCTGCCGGAGATCGACGTCACAGCAATTCGGACCCGCGGCTTCCATGTTGCACTGGACTGTGTCCGGGGCGCCGGGGGTGTCGCGATCCCGCCACTGCTGGAACGGCTTGGAGTCCGGATGAGCGGCATCCATCTAGAGCCGGATGGCCGGTTTCCGCACCCTCCCGAACCGGTGCCGGAGAACCTCGGCGACCTGGGACGGCTGGTACGGGAATCCGGTGCCGACCTGGGCTTGGCGGTCGATCCCGACGTGGACCGGTTGGCACTGGTGGATGAAACCGGGGCGCCGATCGGGGAAGACTATACCCTCGCGATCGCCGTCCGGGCCGTGCTGGCCGCCCACCGAAGCGCCGACGGGAAGCCACCCGTGGTGGTGGTCAACCTTTCGACCAGCCTCGTCGTGGAGGATGCGGCGCGAGACTTTGGGGCCCGGTTCGTTCGGGCCCCCGTCGGGGAGGCCAATGTCGCGCGGGCTATGCGGGAGGAGCGGGCTCTGGTGGGTGGGGAAGGGAACGGCGGGGTCATTCTGCCGGCCCTGCATATTGGGCGCGATGCACCGCTTGGCGTGGCCCTTATCTTGCACTATCTGGCCAAGGTTGAGTCTACGCTGTCGCAGGTCGTCGCGGCCTCCCCGCGATACACAATCCTCAAGGCCAAGGGCCCACGTGGGCCGGAGTTACGCCCTCTGTACGACCGCATGCGACAGCGTTTCCCGGATGCAGCCGCTGACGAACGGGATGGTTTGCGGCTTTCTTGGAAGGACCGATGGCTGCACGTCCGGCCTTCGGGTACGGAACCTATTGTGCGATTGATCGCGGAAGCCCCGACGGCAGCCGATGCCGAGGCACTCGTCGCCGTCGGACGCGAACTCTTGAGCTGAGGGGAACCCATCTGCGATGTGTGGCATCGTCGGATACATTGGACCGCGTCAAGCCGCTGGCCTGCTGATCGAGGGCCTGCGGCGGCTGGAGTACCGCGGGTACGATTCGGCGGGGGTCGCGATCCAGACCGGCGGCGGGATCGCCATCCGCAAGTCCCAGGGGAAGATCTCCCGCCTGACGGAGCGCATCGCGAAGGAGCCGGTTTCCGGGACGTGCGGTGTGGGGCACACGCGGTGGGCCACCCACGGACGCCCCTCCGACGCGAACGCGCACCCGCACCTGGCGGGCCGCGTCGCCGTCATCCACAACGGGATCGTGGAGAACCACCGGACGCTCAAGGAGAAGATGATCGCGAAGGGCCGCAC
>JBGPVE010000193.1:0-5613 GCA_041491545.1 Gemmatimonadota bacterium
CGCAAGTTGTGCGCCCGCCATGTGTGTCTACTGAGGGTTGCGCATGGCGAGCGGAAGCAGATCTTAATCCTGCTTCAGGTATATTATCGAAGCGTTGGTGAGCTTTGCTCTCAAGCCGGTCGACTCAGTGGAGCGGACCCTCGTGCCGGTGCTTCCTCCACCGATTTCACCTTCGACTATCAAGATCTGCTTTTTCGCCCGAGGAATGCACCATGAAGCTCCGAATCAACGGCACCGAGCATGACTACACTGGCGATCCTGCAATGCCACTGCTCTGGTATCTGCGCGACGAGCTGGACCTCACCGGCACGAAGTTCGGCTGCGGTATCGCGGCCTGCGGCGCGTGCACGGTTCACCTCGACGGCAATGCGATCCGCGCCTGCGTCATACCAGTCTCCAGCGTCGAGGGCAAGAGCGTAGTGACCATCGAGGGCTTGAGCGCCGACGGAAACCACCCGGTCCAGCGCGCCTGGCGCGAGCAGAACGTGCCGCAGTGTGGCTACTGCCAGAGTGGCCAGATCATGCAGGCCGTGGCGCTGCTGGCCAAGACGCCCAAGCCCAGCGACGATGAGATCAATCAGGCGATGGCGGGCAACATCTGCCGCTGCGGCACCTACATGCGGATTCGCGCGGCGATCCACTCCGCGGCGAAGGGAGGCTGACCGTGACCGTTCCGTCATCGACGATACAGCGCCGCGAGTTCCTCCAGGGCCTTACCGCCGGTGGCCTGGTGCTCGCGGCCTCGACGGCGGCGTGCCGGCGGCTGGAGGATGAGCTGCGCGGCGTCGAGCGGCCGCCCGACGGCTCTCTCGCACCGGCGGTCTACGTTCGGATCGACGAAGCTGGAGCCGTCACCATCATCTGTCACCGCTCGGAGATGGGCCAGGGCGTGCGCACCTCCCTCCCCATGGCGCTGGCCGATGAGCTGGAGGCCGACTGGGCCCGAGTGAAGGTCGAGCAGGCCCCGGGAGATGAGCAAACCTACGGCGACCAGAACACTGACGGATCCTGGAGCATTCGCGGATTCCTCCCGGTGTTTCGCGAGGCGGGAGCCACGGCGCGGACCATGCTCGAGGCCGCGGCGGCCAAGCAGTGGAACGTGCCGGCCAGCGAAGTCGCGGCGCGGCTGCACGAAGTCGTGCACACGCCGAGCGGCCGTACCGCTCCTTACGGCAAACTGGTCGCGATCGCGCGCACGCTGCCGATCCCGGAGAAGTCCACGGTCCGGCTCAAGGAGCCGTCCCAGTTTCGCTACCTCGGCAAGGAGATGCCGATCGTCGATCTACTCGACATCACGAGGGGGCGGGCCCAATACGGAATCGATCAGCGACGTGACGGCATGAAGGTGGCCGTGATCGCGCGACCGCCGGTCTACGGGGCCAAGGTCGCGTCGGTCGATTCGTCGGAGGCGGAGAAGGTGCCCGGCGTGGAGCGGATCGTTCGGCTCCAGGGCACGCCGCCGCCTTCCGCGTTTCAGCCGCTGGGTGGCGTGGCGGTGGTCGCGCGGAATACGTGGGCGGCGCTGCAGGGCCGGCAGAAGCTCAAGATTACCTGGACCGAGAGCGATCACGCCGCGTACGACTCGGAGCGCTACCGCGCCGACCTCGCGGCCACCGCCCAAAAACCGGATAAGATCGTCCGCAGCCAGGGCGACTTCGCCGCGGCCGCGCAGTCCGCCGCGACGCGAATCTCCGCCGATTATTACATCCCCCACCTCGCGCACGCGTCGATGGAGCCACCGGCGGCGCTGGCCGTCTTTGAGCATGGCCGGTGCGAGGTTTGGGCCCCGACTCAAAATCCCCAGGGTGCTCGGGAAGAGATCGCCAAGGCGCTCGGCATCTCGGCCACGCGGGTGACCGTGCACGTGACGCTCTTGGGCGGAGCTTTTGGGCGGAAGTCGATGCCCGACTTTATCGTCGAGGCGGCGCTGCTCGCGCGAGAGCTCGGCGCGCCAGTGAAGGTGCTGTGGACTCGCGAGGACGACATCCAGCACGACTACTACCACGCGGTAGCGGCCGAGCACCTCGAGGGCGGCCTGGACCGGAGCGGCACGGTGACCGCGTGGCTTCATCGCACGGTGGGGCCCCCGATCGGTGCCACCTTTTCGGCCGGCATGCTGTATCAGGCCGAAGGGGACGTCGGCCAGGGCGTGACCGACCTGCCATATGCAATCCCCAATCTCCGGGCCGAGACCGGGCCCGCGCGGGCGCACGTTCGGATCGGCTGGTATCGCTCGGTCACCAACATTCCCCACGCGTTCGCGATCGGCTCGTTCGTCGACGAGTTGGCCCACGCGGCGCAGCGAGATCCCAAGGATTTCATCCTGACACTCCTGGGTCCGGACCGGATCGTCGACATGGACCGCGCGGGACTCACCGACAAGCCGTGGAACTACGGGGTGAGCTTCGTGGATTACCCGATCGACATCGCGCGGTATCGGCAGGTGGTCGAGCTGGCGGCGGAAAAATCGGAATGGGGACGGGCGCTGCCCAAGGGCAGAGGGCGTGGCATCGCGGTGCACCGGAGCTTTCTGAGCTATGTGGCGGCGGTGGTCCAGGTAGAAGTGAAGCCGAACGGCTCTCTTACACTCCCGCGGGTGGACGTGGCGGTCGATGCCGGCACGATCGTGCATCCCGAGCGAGTGCGCGCCCAGATCGAGGGTGCCACCATGATGGGGCTGGGCAACGCCCTGTACGGCGAGGTCACGTTCCAGAACGGGCGAACGGTGCAATCCAACTTCAGCGACTATCGCGTACTCCGAATCGACGCGGCGCCACGGGAGTTGCAGGTGCACATCGTGCAGAGCTCGGCCAGCCCGGGCGGGATCGGGGAGCCGGGGGTGCCGCCGATCGCGCCGGCGCTCTGCAATGCGATCTTCGCGGCGACGGGGCAGAGGGTTCGGCGGCTGCCGATTGGCGGGCAGCTGGCGGCTAAGACCGTCGCGTAAGGGGACGCGGCGCGCCGCTAGGGCCGCCGGGTTTTGGTGCTGATCTGCCGAGGGGTGGGGGATGGCACCGGCGCGGACGTCCGCGTGGGCGCGGGCGCTTCGACGGCGAGTCGCTCTTGCACCGTGCTGCCGGGAAGAGATGCGCTGATGGCTTGGGCGCTGCTCTGGCGGCTCAGGGTCCATTTGGCGGACGCGGTGCCGTCCTTGGCGGTCATCACGCGCTTGGGAGTGACAGTCCCTGCCGACGCGCGAAACGCGACCAGTTGACCGCCGACTGGATTGCCATAGACATCCGTCACCCGCACCTTCACCGCCTTGATCGACGCTCGTCCCGCCGAAGTTCCGCTCGAGGATTCCAAGAATGCGACATTCGCGGCGGCGCGAGCACGGGCGCGCGCCGTTATCTCCAGCGACGGCATGTGCGCGCCGGTCACCGCGAGCTTCTGATCGCCGGCGGTCTCGCCCAACGTCCACCTGATTGTGGCGCGACCGGCGGCATCGGTCTTCACCGACGAGTCGGGCACGCCGCCCGCCTTGGGTGACACGCGAAGGGTCACGTCGGCTACCGCGTTGCCGGCGGAGTCGGTGACCCGGACCATCACCGGGTGCTCGAGGGCCTTGCCGACCGTTCCCTCGTAGAGGGTGCCGTGGACCGGAACCAAGATCGCCGCGTCGCCAGGGAGGGCCGTGGCGGTCACGACGAAGGCGGGGACGCTGCGACCGTTGCCGACCAGCGCCTTGGCGCGCTGAGTTCCGGACCGATGACCCAGATACCACTCGGCGCGAGACTCACCCAGCGAGTCGGTACGCGCGGCGCGACTCTTGATCGTGCCATCGAGGGCGGTCCACACTATCGGAACTCCAGCCAGCAGCCGCCCGAGCGAGTCGGTCACCCGAACGCCGGCGACGACCGATCCATCACCGGCCGGAGCGCTGAGCCCGTCATCCAGGGCCGCAACCCGCGTGTTGGAGGCGCTCGGCTCCGCTTCCGCGTATACCGTGAGGAGACTGTCGAGTCCGGAGACGGCGGCAATGACCCGCTGCCGGCCGGGCGTTTCGCCCAGCGTCCAGGTGACGCGGGCGAGTCCGTCGCCGCCGGTCACGACCGAGTCGGGTCCGACGCTCCCCGATCCTTCCGCGGGCGTGAACCGAATGCCGACGCCGGCCAAGGGGCGGCCGCGTCGGGATTCGACCCGCACCACCACCGGTTCGGGCAACCGGGCGTTGACGCCGAGATGCTGGTCGTTGCCCTTGATGGCGACGATTCGCCCGGGCACCGGCACGACGTCGACCGGCGTGCTGTCGCTCACACCATCCACCAGCGCGATGAGCGCGGTGCGGCCCGCTAGCCGGCCGACAATGCCGCCCGCCGTGTCGATCGCGATCAGCGACGTATCCGAGGCGCGGAGGCCCGGACGACCATGCGTCAGCTCGTGCCCTCGGGCATCGACGGCTCGCACCTGTACGGCAACGCGTCCGCCTTCGGGCACTCGGAGGACGCTGTCGGCGCCCAGGTCGAGCCGCGCCACGCGCGGGCGCACCACGATCCGCGCGCGGGCGACCCGGTCGCCCACCGTGGCCACCACGCTGGTGATACCCAGCCGGCGTGCCACCACGAACCCGGCGCTGTCCACCGTCGCCACCATCGGATTCTCGCTGGTCCACACGATCGCGGCGCCGACGAGCGCGGTGCCGCGGCGGTCGGTCACGGTCGCGACGTAGCGCAGCGTGTCACCGAGCGACTCGGCGGTATCGACGGCGGGCGCTAGGCCGACCCAGTTGACGGCCAGGGTAGCGAGAGTGATTCTGCTCGACTGATCGCCGATGAGCCCGCAGGAATGGGCCGACGCCAGGATCGTAGCCATCGCGGCGCCGACGCCGACAAGGGCTCGAATCCAGCGTCCCGTCTCACTGAGAGGCTGCAACGTCTTGCGTTGAGTCTGGGCCACGGGTCCGATGTTGGGTGGGAGACCCGGTTTTCCGCTGCAGGTGTCGAACCACAGGCGCCGGCGCCAGGCCCTCGATCCTAACCCGTTGCGGTGACGAAGGCTCCAGCACCGACCCTTGTCTGATCCCTGGGCGACCTCCGGCGCCGTCAAATGGAGGATTACGAGAATTCCGGGCGGCCTACCATTCTCGCCGGCCCGCCGCGACCGCCGCCAACAGGACGTGCGAGCAACGGGAGGAACGCATGCGGGCTGCTCCTGGATCGGGATTCGGGGTATCGGACGCCGCCCGCAGTCACCATAATGAATCATTCCACGCAGGGCCACCGCCGCTATCACGATCCGGGATCACGTGTGACGGGCATCGCGCAGCGAGCGTCGATCGATCGCTTCATCCCGAGACCGGACGTGCGCACGCGGCACGCGACGATCGTCCACGCCCCGGCGGACATCGTGTTCGACGTCGCCGAGCGCTTCGACCTGCAATCGATTCCGATCGTGCGCGGGATCTTCCAGCTCCGCGCCAAGCTCATGCGCGGCTCCGGCCCACCGCTCGAGCATCAGGCGCTCGTGAGTCAAATGACGGCCATAGGGTGGGGAGTGCTCGCGCGCACGCCCGGGCGCGAGCTGGTTGCCGGGGCCGTGACGCAGCCGTGGCTGGCCGACGTGCAGTTTCGCTCAGTACCGGCGGAGCGCTTCGCCGATTTCGCCGAGCCGGAC
>JBGPVE010000194.1:0-5596 GCA_041491545.1 Gemmatimonadota bacterium
AGACCGGCCATGCCGAGGTGGTTCAGGTGACCTACGATCCGAGCGCCGTCTCCTACGACAAGCTGCTCGAGGTATTCTGGACCTCGCACGACCCCACGACGCTCGATCGGCAGGGGCCTGACGTCGGCCGCCAGTATCGCTCGGCCGTGTTCTACCACTCGCCGGAGCAGGAAGCCACGGCTCGTGCCTCGAAGCAGCGGCTCGAGGCCAGCGGCCGGTTCCGCCGGCCGATCGTTACCGAGATCACACCCGCATCCAAGTTCTGGCGCGCCGAGGACCATCACCAGCAGTACCTCGAGAAGCGCGGGCTCGCGAGCTGTCACATTCGGACCCCGTAGCACGCCGCCATGAGCCTGGTGCAGCATTTTCGGGCGCTCTTCGCGTACGATGCGTGGGCCAATCGCGAGACCCTCGAATCCCTCGAGCGCTGTGCCCCGCCGCCGGCCTCGGGGGTCCGGCTTCTAGGCCACGTCGCGGCGGCCAAGCAGCTCTGGCTGAGCCGAATCCAGGGACGTTCGCCAACCGTGGCGGTCTGGCCGGAGTTGAATCTCGAGGGCTGTCGCAGCCTCCTGGCCGAAGCCGACTCGAATTGGACCGCGTACATCGCGGCACTCTCCCCCGATCAACTGTCCCAGTCCATTTCTTACATCAACTCCAAACGTGAGGCCTGGACCAGCGTGGTGGAGGATATCCTCACCCACGTGGCGCTCCACTCGCACTACCATCGCGGCCAGATCGCGGCGCAGATTCGCGCTGCGGGCCACGCGCCGGCATATACCGATTACATCCACGCGGTCCGAACCCAGTCCCTGCCACCCGAGGAGATACTCCATGACTGAGACAGTGCTGGATGTCCGCCGGCGTGCGGCCGAGCGGGCCCGAGCGGTGTTGAACGGCACGCTCGAACCCGACGCGTTTCGGGCCGAGTTCGCGGACGTGGAGGATCGGGCGGTGGCCGAGCTACTCGACTTGATGGACCACGAGCCGCTCCGCGCCGGTCTCTTGAGTGGTGGCGAGCACGCGTACCGCAACTACCAGGATTCGATCCGCGAGATCATCGCCAGCCTCACGACCTAGTCGCGTGCCATTTCGCTTCACCATCGAGCAAGGCCTCCGGCGGCTTCCAGGGCCGCAAGGTGAGCGCTTCACAGCGCTCTTTCAGCACGGCACGCTCGTCGTCGAGCTGTATGCGCCCCGCGGCCGTGATCCTCAATCTCCCCACACCCGTGACGAGGTCTACGTCGTGGCGCGAGGCAGCGGCTGGTTCGTCAACGGGCCGGAGCGGGAGCGATTTGGCCCCGGCGACCTGCTCTTCGTCCCCGCGGGTGTGGTGCACCGATTCGAGGACTTCACCGACGATCTCGTCGTCTGGGTCATGTTCTATGGACCCGAGGGCGGGGAAGCGAAGGGCAATGACTGATCCGCGGGCCGCGCAGCGGGCCGAGCAACGCAAGCAGCTGCTGATCCTGGTGGGGCTGGTCGTGCTGGTGGACGCCTTCGCGATCGCAGCCTACTACCTGACGGGGATCAAGCACATGGGTCCCGGTGTTCAGCTCGCTTTTGCGATCGGGTGGACCGTCGCGACGTTCGCAGTCGTGGTCGTCTCACTCCGGAAAATTCGGCTGGCCCGGAGGGGCGGAGGACGGTGACTGCGCCGCGCGTCGCCCTCGTCGGGCTGCCTTACGACGGCTGCTCGTCGTTCCAGCGCGGCGCCGCCGCGGCACCTCCGCTGATTCGCCTAGCGCTGGCATCGCCGTCATCGAATCTCTGGACCGAGTCGCTCCGCAATCTGGAGGCGCTCGACCGCCTTCACGATGCGGGTGACGTGAGTTTCAGCGCCGGGCCCGGCGTCCGGGAGAAGATCGAAACCAAGATCGCGTCGCTGCTGGATCAAGGCTTCCGGCCGCTTTCGCTCGGCGGCGACCATTCGGTCGCCTATCCCATCCTTCGCGCATTTCGTGGCCGCCATCCGCGGCTCACCCTCGTGCAGCTCGACGCCCACCCCGATCTCTACGACGAATTCGAGGGCGACCGCTTCTCGCACGCCTGTCCCTTCGCGCGGATCATGGAGGAGGGAATCGTCGCACGGCTGGTCCAGATCGGCATCCGGACGATGAGCGGCCATCAGCGGGAGCAAGCCGACCGCTTCGGGGTGGAGGTGCACGACATGCGGTCGTGGCGGGCGGATGCGCCGCTGGCGCTGGAGGGACCGCTGTACGTGTCGGTCGATCTCGACGTGCTGGATCCGGCCTTCGCGCCTGGGATCTCACATCGTGAGCCGGGAGGGATGTCGGTGCGGGAGGTGATCGACGTCATTCAGCGGCTGCCCGGCCCCGTGGTGGGAGCCGACCTGGTCGAATTCAATCCACGCAACGACATCAACGGCGTGACGGCGATGGTTTGCGCGAAGTTGATGAAGGAGTTGTTGGACCGGATGCTCGACTAGGACGTTTGCCCGATCGCTCCCGTCACCGCCGGCTGCTCCCCCGTCGGCGCGTCGACGGCATCGATCCGCACCACGATCGCCGTGATGTTGTCCAACCCGCCCCGCCGGTTCGCCTCGGCGATCATCTTGTCCACCCAGGCCTGCGGATCGCCCTCGGACGCCAGGATCTTCATGAGCTGCTCGTCCTCGAGCATGCCCGTGAGGCCGTCCGACGCAAGGAGCACGATGTCGCCGGTGTTGAGCGCCCCGAAGTAGAGATCGGGCACGACGTCGACGCTCGCGCCGACGCAACGCGTGATCACGTTGCTGTAGGGATGCACCCGCGCTTGATCGGGAGTGAGCAGGCCGGCGTCGACCTGCTCCTGCACGTACGAATGATCCTTGGTGAGTTGGGAGAAGGTCCCGTCGCGGAGTAGATACGCCCGGCTATCGCCCACCTGGCCGATGAGATAGCGGCCCCGCATGAGCACCAGCACCGTCGCGGTCGTCCCCATGCCGCGCTTGTCGTGCTCCGACAGCGTGCGGTCGAAGATCGCGTCGTTGGCGGCCTGGATCGCGCTGCGGACCCGATCGCCGGCTTGCTCCTGCGTGAGGCCGCGCACCGAGCCGATCTCGCGCGAGGTGATGCGCACCGCCATCTCGCTCGCTACCTCGCCGGCCGCGTGCCCGCCCATCCCGTCCGCGACGATGAACACGCCGCGATCGGAGAGCATCAAGTAGTTGTCTTCGTTGCCCGACCGCACGACGCCGACGTCGGTCCGAGCCGCACAGGTGAAGTGCACGTGGCTCCGCTAGGTGAACAGCAGGTACGCGAGCACGGCCGCGATGGCGACGAGCGCGGCCAGGATCACCCAGCCGGGCAGGACGCGCGCGCGGGGCGCGGGTGCCCGAATGGGCGGCCGGCGACGCGCCGGCGGCGGGGAGGGCTCGGGCGCGGGCTCCGGCACGGCGGCCGGCGCTCTCGCCGCGAGACCTTCCATCATTCTAGTGCCGACGCGCGGCTGAATGCCCGTCACGTCGTCGGTCGACTCGAAGAGCGTCGTGACCTCGCCGAATCGGATCGTGGACCCGGGGCCGAGGGCGGTCTCGTCCTCGATGCGCTCGCCGTCCACGAAAGTCCCGTTGGTCGAGCCCAAATCGCTGATCACCCAGATATCCTCCCGGCGCTGCAGCTTGGCGTGCGATGCGCTCACGCTGGGCTCGGGAATCACCAGATCGTTGAAATCCGCGCGGCCGATGTTCACCACGGGAACCCGGACCGTGAGCCGCTTGCCCTTGAGGGTGCCGCTCCGGACCAACAATGACGCGATGGGCGCCCCCACCGCCGAGATAGGCGTCACTGGACCGGACGGCGGCGGACCGCCGACGCCGGGAAGGCCGTGCATGGTGTTGAACAGCCGGTGCTCGGCGCCCGCCGGCGGCCCGGAGGGCGGCTCCGACGGAGGGGCCGCAGGCGCGGGCGCGGCTTCCGCGGCGATCCCCCCGCCCGCCCCCACCGGCACGTCCGCGTAGAACCGAAACTCGTCCGGCCCGATCCGGAGCACGTCCGCGCGCTGCAACAGCTTGGCGCCCTCGATCCGGGTGCCGTTCACCAGCGTTCCGTTGGTGCTCAGGTCCATGAGGACGTAGCCGTCTTCGCCCGGCACGATCTGGGCATGCCGCCGGGAGACGTCGTTGCCGGGAACCACGATGTCGCAGCTTGCGTCCCGCCCGATGACGAGCGGCCCGGCGCCCACCTGGTACTCCCGCCCGTCGGTCAGGCACACCATACGGCCCCCGCTTGCGGCGGGTCGGGTCGGCTTGGGAGCGGCGGGCGCGTTGGAGAACTTCTGGAAGGCCGAAGAATCGAAGAAACTGGTGTTGCCGCCGTGGGCCGGATCGACCACCAAGATCTCGTGGGACCCGATTTGCAGCTTGTCCCCATGGAGGATCGGAACCGGATTGTCGCCCTGGTCGACGCCGTTGACCTTGAGCTCCGCCGACGCCGAGGCCCGGCGGACCGCCGCCGAGCCGTCCGCCATCCCTTGGACGATGGCGTGCCTAGGCTGCACCCCTTCGCCACTCAAAGGTAGCGCACAGCCGGCGTCCGACCCGATGACCATCTCACCGGCGCCAATCGCGTAGCGCTGGCCGCCGAGTTCAAGCTGCATCATCAATCACTTCCTAGGACATCGCGAGGTCGCCGAACAACCTACCCGGCGGTCCGTAACCGCGCAAGCAATCGGCGTTTATCGGGTCACGACCGGTCAGGCGCTCTTGCGCGCGCTCTGGCCCCGGAACTGGAGCTGGTACAGTCGCTGATAGAGCCCATGCTGAGCCAGGAGGTCACGGTGGCTCCCCCGCTCCCGGACTTCTCCATGATGGAGCACGAGGATCTGATCCGCGTTGAGGATGGTGCTCAACCGGTGCGCGACGACGATGCTGGTGCGCCCTACCATCAGCTCCGCGATGGCCTGCTGGATCTGGGCTTCGGCCTCGGTGTCCACCGAGCTGGTGGCCTCGTCCAGCACCAGGATTCGGGGATCGCGCGCCAGCGCGCGGGCAAAGCTCAAGAGTTGCCGCTCCCCGACGCTGAGATTCCGGCCCCGCTCGGTCAGGACCTGCCCGTACTTTGCCGGCAGCCGCTCGACGAAGCGGTCGGCCCCCACTCGACGCGCGGCCTCTTCGGCCGCCGCGGGCGGGATCGGCGCGTCCAGAGTCAGATTGTGCAGAATGTCGCCGGTGAAGAGAAACAGGTCCTGCTGCACGAACCCGATGAGCCCTCGCAGGTCCGAGGTCGAAATCTCCCGGATATCAACCCCATCGACCGTGATCCGCCCGCGCTCAGGATCGTAGAAGCGGAGCAGCAGGCTCACGATCGTGGTCTTTCCGGCGCCGGTGTGCCCCACCAGGGCCACCGTCCGGCCGGGCGAGGCGACGAACGAGACGTCCTTGAGCACCCCCGGTCCCGTGTCACTGTAGCGAAACCACACCCCATCGAACACCACCTCGCCCCGCGGGGGCTGGGGCAGCGGCTTGGGTGACGTGGGCTCCGGCACCGTGATCGGCTCGTCCAGAAGCCGGAACACCCGCTCGGACGACGCCATCGCGCTCTGCAGCAGGTTGAACTTCTCGGACAGATCTTGCAGCGGCTGGAAGAAGCGACGCGTG
>JBGPVE010000195.1:0-5590 GCA_041491545.1 Gemmatimonadota bacterium
ACGTTCAGATTGGGAAGATCGCCCGCGTGCGGGCCCTGGGGATTGAGGCTCCCGTGCTGTTTCCCTGTCGGGTTGAGGTGCGCTCCGGCCGAGGCGAAGGCTGGTGGATCGCAGGCGGCGCCCTGATGGACGTGGAGGCCGTGCATGCCCGGCGGCAGGCCGCTGAGCCGGAGCGAGAGCACGCTGCCGAACTGGGATCCGAGAAGCGACCCGGTGCCGACGTTCTTACCGTGCGTGTCGATGATCGTTATGCCCGGGGCGGCCGGCGTCACCGCGCGGGCCGCTGGGGTTTGCCCGCCGGCGGCGCAGCCGAAGCCGGCGCCGACGAGCGCTGCCAACGCAAGAGTCTTAGGGTCGGTCATTTCCGGGTTTCTCCTATAACATCAACCGATATCATCGGTCGCTGAAGTAAATGGATCAGGCGCTGATCCAGAGCCGCACCGCCATGATGATAAGGAATGCGGCAAAGAGGCGGGTGAGCATGGCGGTCTTGATCTCGAGCGTGAGCAGCGCGCCGAGGTATGCCCCGAGGAAGATGCCGAGCGCGACGAGCAAGGCGGCGCGAACGTCGAGGTTGCCTTCGCGGTAGTAGACGAGTGCGCCCAGCAGTCCTACCGGGAGCAGCAAGGCGCCGAGCGAGGTGCCAGTCGCGGTCTTGATCGGCATGTGCGCGGCGAATACCAACGCGGGAACGATGAGCAGGCCGCCCCCGATCCCGAACAGGCCGGACAGGACGCCGGCGGCGAGACCGATGAGCAGGAACGTGACCATCATGTTCACCTTCTCCACAAGTCTGGGAGAACGAAAACTATACGGACGAGGCGGGTGGAGCGACGGGCCGGGCCATCCGGTAGCAGAGCCAGGCACCCAAGGCGAGTGATACGATGAGAACGAGGGCCGCGAGATGATGGACGTCGGCCGCCAAGCGGAGATCGTGGTCCAGCAGGTCGAAGCGATCCAGCAGGTAGTGCCAATCGTGCTCGCCGCCGTCGGGGCTGAAGCTGACGAGGGGCAGCTCCTGGGCCGTTGCGTCACCGATGTAGATGGCGAGGTTGGACAGGCTGAACGACAGCCAGCAGCCGGCCACCGCGACGCCGAAGTAATCGCGTCGGCTCCACAGCAGAGCCGCGGCGCCGATCGGCACCAGGAGCTGCATGAGGCTGCCACCGGCGATCGCGATCAATTCGCCGAAGAACGCGAAGAACAGATGGCCAAACTCGTGGGAGCCGAAAATGATGCCGGAGAAGATGCTCCAGAAATCGGGGTCGGTGAGATGACGGTAGCCGGTGAGGCCGAGCCACGCGAGCAGCGGCGCGCGCCACTGCCAGCGCTTGTCTCGCGCCCATTCGAGCGCGTCGCTCCGGAGCGCGGAAACCATGGTGGCGGCGGCCATGTGCGGCCATTTGGGCAAGTCCAGTGCCTCTACGCTATTGACAGAACCGCCCTCCTCCGGCGACTATTGTCCCCGATATGCCTACCACACGTCGCTCAGCCTGTTGTTGTTGTCGCCTGCGGAGTCATCTGGAACCGCGTGCGGCGCTTGCGCTTATAGGCTAGCGAACACCGCCCGACATAAGGTCCCGGAGGCTCCGCGCAGTTTCACTGGCGGAGCGACAACGGGACGAAGGACGCGAGGCCCGGGAGTCTGCTCCCCGGGCCTCTTTCATTTTGCGGGAGTGCGCGATCCAATGACGGAAGCGATCACCCGAGAGCAAGTCCTCAAGCGCAACTCGATCGAGCGTCTCAAGGCGGACAAGTTTCCGCTCGACATTCTGGCCGAGTTTCCCGAGCTCGCGACCCGAAACTACGAGACGGTGGCGGAAGAGGACATCGTTCGGCTCCAGTGGTACGGGCTGTACCACGACAAGCCGAAGACCGGTTTCTTCATGATGCGGATCAAGATCGCCGGCGGTGTGCTGACGCCGGCCAAGCTCCGCACCATCGGCGAGCTGTCGGAGCGCTTGGGCCGCGGCTACGGCGAGCTCACCACCCGTCAAAACGTCCAGCTCCACTGGATCGAGCTCAAGCACCTGCCCGAGGTCTACGGCATCCTCGGCAAGGCCGGCTTCACCATGGCCGGCGGCTGCGGCGACACGGTCCGCAACGTGACCGGATGCGCGGTGTCCGGCATCGACCGGGCCGAACTGTTCGACGTGGCGCCGATTCTCGAGGACGTGGCGCGGTTCTTCTACGGGAACCGCGAGTACTCCGATCTGCCCCGCAAACACAAGATCACGCTCTCCGCCTGTCCCTATCACTGCAACCTTCCCGAAATGCACTGCATCGCGCTCGTCGGCGCCGTCAAGGATGGGCGGCCGGGGTTCGCCATCCGGGTGGGCGGTGGGCTCTCCACGGTTCCCCGGATGTCGAAGAGTCTCGGCGTGTTCATCGAGGTGGCGGACACGATTCCGGTGCTCCGCGCGATCATCGACGTCTGGAAGGAAACTCCCAAGTATCGGATGTCGCGGGTCAAGGCGCGGCTCAAGTTCATGATGGATGACGTCGGGCCCGAGACGTATCGCCAAATGGTCGAGGCGCGGCTGGGCCGGCGGCTGGAGGATTTCACGCTGCCGGAAGCCGCGGTGGGCGCGCATACCACGGGCGTGCATCCGCAGCGGCAACCCGGGCTCACGTACGTCGGGTTCCCGGTGTCGGTGGGCCTCATGAACGGGCGCCAGATGTGCGAAGTGGCGGACGTCGCCGAAGCGTACGGCGGCGAGATCCGGCTGACTCGGGAGCAGAATTTCATCCTGGCCAACATCCCCGAAGCGCGAGTCGATGGGGTGGTGCGCGCGGTCGAGGCGATCGGGTTTCCCCTCGGGGTCAATCGCCTGCGCGCGGTCAGCATCGCGTGCACCGGCTCGCCGCTCTGCAACTATGCGGTGGCGCTCACCAAGCCGCGTCTCGCCGATCTCATGGATCATCTCGAGCGCACGTTCGGCTCACAGATCGAGGGGCTGCGGATCCATCTCGACGGTTGCCCGCACGCGTGCGCGCATCACTGGACCGGAGATATCGGCCTCCAGGGCACCACGCTGCGGGAACGCACGGCCGAGGGCGAGAAGCAGGAAGGCTACGACATCTACCTTCGCGGCGGTCAGGGCCGCACCGCCGCGATCGGACTGCCGGTGGTGAAGCGGGTCGCCGCGGACCAGGTGAACGTGTATGTGGAGCGCCTGGTGCGGTTGTGGCTTGGGGAACGGCAGCCGGATGAGGGGTTCAAGGCCTTCGCCGATCGGCGCCAGGACGACGAGCTGATCGCCGTGGCGACCGAACGGCCAATCGAGGAGATCCGCGCGGAGATGCGCCCGCGCGCTCGCCGAGGGGAGCAAACAGAGTGACGGACGATCGCGAACTGCTGGATGACGTGGAAGCCGGTGAGCTGGCCGTCGAGTATGACGATCAGCCGCCCGAAGCGGTGCTCGCGTGGGCGCTGGAACGCTACGGCTCCCGCATCGCGCTCTGCACCAGCTTTCAGGCGGAAGGCATGGTGCTTCTGGACATGGCGTGGCGGATCGATCCGGCGGTTCGGGTCTTCACGATCGACACCGGACGGCAGTATCAGGAGACCTACGATCTGATCGATGTGGTGCGGGAGCGCTACAAGATTCCGATCGAGATCTACAATCCGGACACCCGAGAGGTGGAGGCGATCACCCGGAAGCACGGGCCCAACCTGTTCTACAAGGCGGTCCCGCTCCGGCTCCTCTGCTGCCAGGTGCGCAAGGTGCGCCCGCTGCAGCGCGTGCTGGACGGACTCGACGGATGGATCACCGGGCTCCGGCGGGAGACGTGGGCGAGTCGGTCGAACATCCGGAAGATCGAGATCGACCACGATCACGGCGGCATCGCCAAGATCAACCCGCTGGCGGATTGGACCCACGAGGAACTCTGGGACTACATCCGCGCGCATGACGTCCCCTCGCACAAGCTCTACGAGCAGGGATTCACCAGCATCGGCTGCGCGCCTTGCACCCGCAAGACGGCGCCGGGAGAAGATCCGCGGGGCGGCCGGTGGTGGTGGGAAACCAACGCGCCCAAGGAGTGCGGGATGCACTGCACCATCGAGACCGGCGGCTTCGAACATGAGCTGGAGGTCCTGCTACACCGTGAAAATTGACGACCGCGCGCGCGAGGCACTGATCCTCGAGGCCGCGGCGCTCCGGGACGCGATGACGGACGCGACGCTGCGAACGGGATACGACGAGCTCACCCACGCGATCGCCGCCGGCGAGGTGGACGATCGGCTGCTTCCGCCGCTGGAGCGGCTGCTCGAGCTCGGGCTCCGCACCGGGCGGGTGCGGCGGATCCACGGGCCGGAGGCGGAGGCCGCGGCGGTGCGGATCTATCACGCGACCCCGAAAGGCCGCGCGATCGGCGCCGAGCTCGCCGAGGTGAACCAAGCACTCGGCGCGCTGCGGGGCCGGACGCTCGAGGGACTGAGCTTCACGGGCAAGGGACCCGGCGCCTATGCGATCACGATCGACACCCCCTCGGCCAAGCTCACGCTCGAGGTGGGACCCGAAGGGGTCGCGGTAAAAGACCTGAGCGTCGGCACCTGATTCCACTCTACTCTACCTGGAGAGAACGCCGTGACCACGATCAAGCCCGAGCTGCTGATTTCCCCCTATGGCGGTGCTCTCGTCGACTTGCGCCCACCGGCGGAGGAGCTGCCGGCCCTTCGCGCTCGCGCGAGCACCTTGCCGTCGATCCAGCTCTCGGAGCGCGCGGTCTGCGATCTCGAATTGCTCGCGGTCGGCGCATTCTCACCGCTCGACCGCTTTCTGGGTCGCGACGATTACGCGCGCGTGCTCGAGGAGCTTCGGCTCACGAGCGGCCACCTGTTTCCCATGCCGGTGACGCTGCCGGTCGACGCGGCGCCCGGCGTCGTGCTCGACGGCGAGGTGGCCCTCCGCGACAGCAAGAACAACTTGTTGGCGACACTCGTGATCGAGGAGATCTACCAGTGGGATCGGGACGAGTTCGGCCAGAAGGTGCTCGGCACCACCGACCGCAAGCATCCGACGGTGGCGGAGAGCCAGCGGTGGGGATCGCTCAACCTGAGCGGCAAGCTCACCGTGCTCAGGCTCCCGACGCACCACGACTTTCAGGCCCTCCGGCTCACGCCGGCGGAGGTGCGGGAGCGGCTGGCCGGGTTCGGCCGGTCCAACGTGGTGGCGTTTCAAACCCGGAATCCGCTGCACCGGGTGCACGAGGAGCTGACCAAGCGGGCCATGCGCTCGGTCGACGGCGTGCTGCTCCTGCACCCGGTCGTCGGGCTCACCAAGCCGGGCGACGTGGACCACTACACGCGAGTGCGCACCTATCAGGCGCTCGCGCGGCACCACTACGAGCCCGATCGGATCCTGCTTTCGCTGCTGCCGCTCGCCATGCGGATGGCTGGACCGCGGGAAGCGCTCTGGCACGCGCTCATCCGGCGGAACTTCGGGGCGAACCACTTCATCGTCGGCCGAGACCACGCGGGCCCCGGCAACGATTCCAAGGGCAAGCCGTTCTACGGTCCATACGACGCGCAGGAGCTGGTCCGAAAGCATCAGGAGGAGCTGGAGATCGGGATGGTGCCGTTCCA
>JBGPVE010000196.1:0-5577 GCA_041491545.1 Gemmatimonadota bacterium
GGAAAGATGCTGTGTTAGTTTAGAGCCGTGCCGACTTCATCGTCTCCCGCCCCCTCCCGCCCTCTCCCGCCCCGCCCCACCCTCTCCGCCGACGCCGCGATGCTGCTCGTCTGTCTCATCTGGGGCATCAACTTCAGCGTCGTCAAGTCGGCGCTGGGCGCGATGCCGGCATTGGCGTTCACGGCGCTCCGATTTCTTCTCTCCAGCGTCGTGCTTTGGCTCATTTTGCGCTGGCAGACCGGGAGGGTGGCGTTTCCGAAGGGATCGGTCTGGCAACTCGTCGTGCTGGGCATTCTGGGGAACACCATCTATCAAGCCGCGTTCACCGTGGGTTTGGCGCATACATCGGCCACCAACAGCGCGCTCATCATCAGCACGGTGCCCAGCGTGGTGGTGGCGCTGGGAGCGCTGCTCGGCATCGAGCGACCCACCCGTCGGATGGTGATCGGCGTGGTGCTCGGCACCGCCGGGGTCGTGCTCGTGATCGCGGCCAAAGGGGTATCGTTCGACCGGAGCACGCTCACGGGCGACCTGCTGAGCGTCGCCGCGCTGTTCTGCTGGGCCGGCTACACCCTGGGCGTCCGGCGCCTTCCCAAAGAGATCACCCCGCTCGAGGTCACGGCCCTCACGACCTTCACCGGCACGCCGGGGCTCGTGCTCGCCGGCCTGCCCGATCTCCTCAAGCTTCGCTGGACCGCGATGCCGCTGGCCGTGTGGGGCTCCATGGCTTACGCGTCGATTCTCTCGCTCGGTGTGGCGTACGTAATCTGGAACACGAGCATCCAGCGGGTCGGGAGCAGCCGGACCGCGATCTACATGTGCGTGACGCCGATCGTCGCCACGGTGGCCGCGTGGATCATCCTCGGCGAGCATCCGGTGCCGCTGCAGGGCGTGGGCGCGGCGCTGATCTTCGCGGGGGTGGTGTTGAGCCGGCGGGAGCGGGTGCCTTATTCCCGCTCCACGATCTCCTTGTAGCTCTCCGGCTTCCACCTGGGCCGCGCCGGGGCGTTCGCGACCTCCTGTCCCAGGTAGAAGATCAGGCGCAGAATTCGGCTCTCCTTCTCCGAGTTGATCTTGTCCGGCGAATCGGTCACGCGGTGGTAGTCTTCGTGCACGCCGTTGAAGAAAAAGAGAATCGGGACGCCCTTCCGCGCGAAGTTGTAGTGGTCGGAGCGGAAGTAGAAGCGTTCGTCGGGCCAGCGATCGTCGATGGCGGTCATCCCGAGCTCGGGATGCGCGGCGTTGACGCGGTTGAGCGTCGTGCCTAAATCCGAATGCTCCTTGCCGATCGCCACGATGGTGTCGGGCCAGTTGCGGCCGATCATGTCGCTGTTGATATCGGCCACGATCTCGGTGATCGGCACGGCCGGGTGCTCCGAGAAATAGCGACTGCCCCAGAGCCCCTTCTCTTCGCCGCTCACCGTGAGAAAGATGAGCGAGCGCTTGGGCCGCGGATGCGCCTTGCTGAACGCTTGGGCCAGCTCGATCACACCCACGGTGCCCGAGCCGTCGTCGTCGGCGCCGTTGTTGATGCTGTCCGCCTGGCCCGGGGTGATCCCGATGTGGTCCATGTGCGCGCTGAATACCACATACTCGTGCCTGAGCTTCGGGTCCGACCCCTCGAGGATGCCGACCGTGTTGGGCGCCGTCTCGCGCGAGACCACCGAATCCTTGAGATCCAGCGTCGCGGTGAGGCCGGGTAGCTCGCGGAGCATGGGCGCGGACGAAGCGCGGAGTTGCTCGACGTCGACACCGGCCGCCGTGAGCACCGCGGCAACCGCCCGCTCCTGCAGCTGGATGATCGGCGGTCGCGGCGTGCCCAAGTCGAGCACCGTCCGCGGTCTCGAGTCGCCCATCGTGCGGGCCGCGAAGGCGGCCGAGTCGAGCGTGGAGAGGAGGAGCAGCGCGGCCGGACCGTCGTGTCGGGTGACGAGTGCCCGGATCGCGTTCTGCGAGATGGGCTTGGCATAGTCGGCGACGAACAGCACCAGCCGGCCGGCGATCGGCAGTCGCGCGGCGCTGTCCGGCGGGATGTCGCCGGCCAAGAGGATCACGCTGCCGGTCACCGGCCGCGCCGGCGCCGTGCCTTGCGCCAAACGTGCCGACGCGTCGAACCGTGCGCGGGTCTCGGTCGTTCGAACCTTGAGTGTGATCCAGGAGCTGTCGGTCGCGAACCGGCGCTGGGTGATCGCGTAGCGTTGGAACCAGGTGCCGTTCTCGCCCCCGGGCTTGAGGCCAAAGCGCTGGAACTCGTCCGCCACATACTGCGCCGTCTGCTCCAGCCCGTGGCTCGGCGTGTCGCGGCCGAGCATCGAGTCGTCCGCAATGACGCCGATGCGGTGCTCGACCTCGTCCGCCGTGATCGACGCGACGGCGCCGGTTGGGTGCCGGGCGGTTTGAGCGGAAAGCTGAGTGGTGAGGACGAGGAGCGAGAGGAGAGCCGGCAGACGTCGCATGAGCATCCTTATCTAATGGTTGGTGCGGCGGCCACTTTCGGTGTTTCGGCGGCGCAACTCCGGCTCGCCGATCGGGTGGATCGGCTCGGCCGCGCCGGGCTGACCCCGTTGGGCCCGGGTGACGAACTCGCCCGTCCCGTCAGCGGGCCGAAATTCGTAGCGCGGGCCCGGCCGGATCGGTCGCTCGGAGATGACCGCGCGGCCGGCGCCGCGCCGGTACGGATAGTAGTAGGGATCGTCGTAGATCACGATCCGGTATCTGGGGCACACGGCTCGGTAGGGATCCCAGGCTCTGGGGGTCACGTCGGTGTGACAGTCGTAGCAGACGAAGCGCGGAAAATCGTAGTGTCGATCCACGTAATACGAGACGACGTCGTAATCGTACGCGCCCTGGGCGATGCGAGCAGCCAGCTCGGTGAGGGCGACGTAGGGATCGCCGCGGATCCGGCCTCCGGCGATCTGCCGATAGTCCCAGCCGTCCCGCCGCACGATGGGATCGAGGTCGAACGGCTCGGAGGAGCCGATTGCGAACAGATAGCCCATCCCAGGGTAGTCATCCACCACGAAGCTGCCACGCCCTTCGGGGCCGGCGAGATCGATCGTGCGCGCTCCGGTCAACTGGGTGCCGCCCCAGGGCTCGCTGGGGTAGAGGATCTGGATTTCACCTTCGGTATCGACGCGGATGAGAAGGACGTGGGTGGGCTCGCGAACCGAGAGCGTGACGCGGGCGATGTCGCCCCGCCGGTAGGGATCGTCCCGATCGAGCGCGAGACTGATCCGGGCGTCGCCGGCCGGCAACGACTGGATCGCAAGGCCGATCGCGAACGCCCACGGAGGCGGAACGAGCATCGAGGTCACCAAGTCCCGGCTAGGGAGTAGCCAGTGCCCGGAAGCAGGAGCCATGCCACCTTCATGCATGCAGGTTGAACCAATCGGCCCGCCCCGATTTTGTCCCCGGGCGGCGACAGGCGCGAACCGCGTTGACTCCCCCGCGGCGCGCCAGTACGTTGCGGCCGCAATGAATCGCGTCGCGTCGCCTCCCGGGCGAAGCCGCCTGGATCTGCTCGATCCTCTCGAGGTCTCACGGTTGGGCGGCCTCGAGCTGGTGGCGGAAGGAGTGGTCGAAGGCTTTCTCGCGGGGCTGCACCGCTCTCAGCGGCGCGGCTTCTCGGTGGAGTTTGCCGAACATCGGATGTATCAGCCGGGCGACGACCTCCGCTACGTCGACTGGAAGATCGTGGGCCGCAACGACCGCCTCTACGTCAAACAGTTCGAGGAAGAGACCAATCTCCGCGCGATGGTGGTCTGCGACACCAGCCGCTCGATGGCGTGGACCGGCGATCCCGACACCACGCTGCCCAAGCTCGCCTACGCGCAGCGCCTCATCGCCGCGCTCACCTTGATCCTGCTGCGCCAGCGTGACGCGACCGGTCTCATCACGTTCGACGACGCCGTGCGGACGGTGACGCCGCCGCGCGCTCGCCTCGCGCATTGGCGGCAACTGCTCGGCATCCTCGGTGCGCTCGAGGCGGGGCAGGGCACCGCCGCGGAGCCCGCGCTCCGCCGCGTGATCGATCAGCTTCGGCGCCGTGGGCTCGTCGTGTTCGTCTCCGATCTCCTGCTGGACCGCTCGCTCGCGCTCAAGGCGCTACGCTTCCTCAAGCATCGGGGCCACCAAGTCATCGTGCTGCATCTGATGGATCCCGCCGAGATGACGCTGCGCGGGCCGGCGGAGGCGCGGTTCGAGGACCCGGAGACGCGCGCCGCGGTGGTGCTCCGGCCCAAGGACTGGGCGGCGGCCTATCGAGACACGGTCGCCGGCGTGATCGCGGAGTGGCGGCTTGCGTGTCGCCGGTACGGCATCGCATATCACGGCGTGCGGACCGATACGCCGTTCGGCACGGTGCTGCGCCAGATCGCGGCGTCCCGCCCGGCATGATCGCCTTTCTCCACCCGTGGGTCCTGGCCGGACTGGCGGCCGCGGGGATTCCCATTCTGCTTCATCTGGTGCAGCGACGTGAGCCGCCCACCGTGGTGTTTCCGGCGGTGCGGTATCTCGTCGCGGCCACCCAGGCGCATCAACGCCGGCTCAAGCTGCAGAACTGGCTGCTGCTGCTCCTGCGCACGTTGCTGATCGTCGCGCTGGTGCTGGCCGCCGCGGGTCCCAGTGCACCCGCGCGTGGAGTTCCGGGTCACGCACCGAGCGCGCTCGTGTTGGTGCTCGACAACAGTGCGAGCAGCGCGGCCGTGGTGAACGGAACGGCGCGGCTCACGCGGCTCGAGGCCGCGGCGCGCCAGGTGTTGGCGCGCGCCACGGCGGACGACGCGCTCTGGCTGATCCTGGCCGACGGCGTGCCGAGGCGCGGCGACCCGATCACGTTGGGACAGCTGATCGACAGCGCCGCTTCCTCGCCCCGACGGCTCGATCTCGGTCTCGCGCTCGGCACCGCGGAGCAGGTGTTGGGCGCGGAGTCGCGGCCGGGTGAGGTGGCGCTCGTCTCCGATCTGCAGGCGAGCGCCGTCTCGCCCGCGGACATCACGACGCCGCTGTTGATCGCGCGCCCCGCCGATGCCGCACCGCGGAACGTCGGCATCGGGTCGCTCGCCGCGGGCACCCAGCCCTGGTCGTCGGACGGCGGCCGCGCCGTCGTTTCGGTGGTGGGCGATTCGGGCCCGGCGGTACCGGTGAGCGTGCGGTTGGGTGAGCGGCCCGGGCGCCAGGCGCTCGCGTCGGTGGGCGGCAGCGTCACCGTGACGATTCCGGGCGCGCCGAGCGGGTGGTGGATCCTCACCGCCGAGACCGACGCCGACGAGCTTCGATTGGACGATCGGCGGGTGGGCGTCGTGCGGATCGCGCCGGTCGCGCGGGTGCGGTGGGATCCGGCGGAGCGCTACGTTGCGGCTGCCGCCGAGGTGCTGGAGCGGAATCGGCGGATCGCGCGGGGTGACGAAGTGACGATCGGCCGGTTGGCCGCTGGGACGTCGGTGGTCGAGCCGCCCGCGGATCCGGCGGAGCTGGGGGCGCTGAATCGGGCGCTGGGGCGGGGGGGGGCTGGGTGGTGTTTTGGGGCGCTGGGGGCAGGCGCCGATGGGGGGGGGTAAGGGGCGGAAGCGGGCGGAA
>JBGPVE010000197.1:0-5555 GCA_041491545.1 Gemmatimonadota bacterium
CGTCCACGATCTTGCGGCTCGCGGCATCGACCAGCAGCAGCGCCTCCGCCGACAGCTGCAGCAGCAACCGATAGCGCGTTTCGGCCTGCCGCATTCGCCGGTAGTCGCGCTCCATCGCCTGCTGGGCCTCGATCAGCCCTTGCCTGAGCTGGGCGAGCGCTCGACAGTCACGACCCAAGGCGACGAAGTTTCCGCTGGGCCCCAAGCGAACCGCCGTGTAGCTCACCGGGACCTCCGGGCCGGCGGCGGAGGGATGATCCACCTGTCGGGTGCAGGAAACGCCGGAGACGGCGACCTCCTGAATCATCTCCCGAACCTTGGGCCGACTCTGGGCGGTGACGACCTGGACCCATTCTCGGCCCAACCATTTGCGCGTCTCCCCGATCGGCGGCGCACCGATCCCGACGAGCACATCTCGAACGATGCCGCCGGCATCGATCACCAGCGCGATGTCGGCCGCGGCCTGCATAACGGCCGCCGCCGACCGGCTGTCGATGCCGTCGTACGCGGCCGCCCCTGCACCGGCGGTGCTGGACGAAGCTTTCATCTGAAAGAGGCTACACCGGGGCGGACGGCTGTCAACCCAATCCGACACCAAACCGTCAGGTCCCCCTGACGCTGGCCGGCCCGCCGGCCGACCCGGCATCGCGGCCTACCGCGGCGGCGGCTCGCTCCGCGGCGGCCAATCCCGACGCTATCGTGTCACCCAGCGACACGCCCTGCCGATACGCACCGGCAAAGGCCAATCCGGGATTTGCGGCTTCGACCTCATCCATCAGCCGGGCCAATCGGCCGTACCCCAGGACGTATTGCGGGATCGCGCGGGGCCAGAATACGTGGCGGCGGAACGTGGGCACCCCGCTGACGCCGAGCAGCGCCTCCAGCTCGACCAGCACGAGGCGGGTGATCGCTTCCGTGTCGAGCCGGGCGAGATCCGGCTGGCGCGCGCCGCCGACGAACGCCGACAGGGTCACATGCCCCTCGGGGGCCCGCCCCGGAAAGAGCGTCGACGAGAAGAGAACGCCGAGAATCCGGCGACCCTCCACGGCGGGGACGAGCACGCCGAACCCATCCAGCGGATGCGCGACATCCGCTCGGCGGAAGCCGAGCACGAGCACCGACACCGGTGGATACGGAATTGCTTTGAGGTCAGCCAAGCGCTCGCGGCCGGCGCACTCGACCCGAAGCTCCGCGAGGGCATGGGCCGGACCGCCGTAGACGACGGCCTCGTGCCGCGTCTCACCTTGATCGGTGACGATCGTCCAGCCCGCGTGGACCCGACCGACCGCGCGCACCGGCGCGCGGAGACGAATCCGCCCCTCGAGCCGCCGCGCGAGCGCTTCCGGCATCTCCGCCAGGCCAGCCCGAAACGATCGAATCACTCCCGCCGGCCCGGGCGCGACCCGCTCCCGCCGCGCCCGCGCCAACGCCATCGCGCCGCGAATGATCGACCCGTGCTCCCGTTCGAGCGCGTAGAGCTTGGGCAGGGCCGCTCGCACCGAGAGTGCCTCGGGATCGCCGGCGTAGATGCCGCCGATGAAAGGATTCGCGGCATAGTCGAGGGCCTCCCGACCCAGTCGGCGCCGGACGAACGCAGCCACGCTTTCTTCCACATTGGGATCGCCCGGGCGCACGAATGGCTCGCGCGCAATCGCGAGCTTGCCCCGAACGGAAAAGAGACGCGAGGTGAGAAAGGCCGGCAGTGAGAGTGGCAGCGGAATCAACCGCCCGCGGCGGACGACGTAGCGCACCCGCGCCGCGGCATTCGCATCGACCCTCCGCGCGTCCAGCCCTAGCTCGGTGAGCAACCTCGCGACCGCCGGCTCGGGTTCGGCAAAGGAGTTAGGACCGAATTCGGCGAGGTATCCCTCCCGCCGCTCCGTGCCCACCACCCCTCCGACGCGATCGCCGGCTTCGTACAGCACGATGTCGAGACCGAGCTGGGCAAGCCGACACGCGGCCGCGAGGCCGGCCACTCCGCCGCCGACCACACCTACCGAGCCCATGGCGCCTCAAATCGACTGCGCGGACTCATGGGCCGCGAAAGGCCATCTCCAGTGCCCGGTCGAGATGCGCCAGCTCCGCCTCCCCGTGCGCGGCCGAGGAAAAGCAGGCCTCGAATGCCGACGGCGGAAAATAGACCCCGCCCTCGAGCATCGCGTGGAAGAACCGCGCGTACGCCGCGCGATCGGTGCGCTTGGCCGCCGCATAGTCCCGCACCGGTTCGGCTGTGAAGAACGGGGTGAACATCGTGCCGACCCGCTGCACGGTCACCGGCACGCCGGCCGCCCGACCGGCGTCGCCGATCGCCTCCGCCGCGCGGGCCGCCCACCGCTCCGCGCGGGCCCAGACCCCCGGCTGACTCAGGGCATCGAGCGTCGCGATGCCCGCGGCCATGGCGAGAGGATTTCCGGAAAGCGTGCCCGCCTGGTACACCGGTCCGGCCGGAGCCACCTGAAGCATGAGATCTCGGCGGCCGCCATACGCCGCCGCTGGGAGTCCCCCACCCAGCACCTTGCCCAGGCAGGTGAGATCGGGCCGAACGCCGTACAGCACCTGCGCGCCCTGCGGATGTACCCGCCATCCCGTCATCACCTCGTCGAATACGAGCAGCGCACCGTGGCGCTCGGTGATCGTCCTGAGCCCTTGCAGGAATCCTGGTTCCGGTGGCACCAGTCCCATGTTGCCGGCCACCGGCTCGACCAGCACCGCCGCGATTCCGTCCTTCCGAGCCGCGAAGAGCCGCTCCACCGCATCGAGATCGTTGTAGGGCGCCACCAGCGTATCCGCGACGGCCGCAGCCGTGACGCCGGGCGAATCCGGCAGACCGAGCGTCGCGACGCCGGAGCCTGCGGACACGAGCAGCCCGTCGGCGTGACCGTGATAGCAGCCGTCGAACTTGATCACGGCGTTCCGCCCCATCGCCGCCCGCGCCAAGCGAACGGCGCTCATCGTCGCCTCGGTGCCGGAGCTCACGAAGCGGACCATCTCGACCGACGGGAAGGCCGCGATCACCCGCTCGGCGAGCCGGATCTCCATCTCGGTCGGCGCGCCGAACGTCGTGCCGAGGCTGGACGCGGCACCGATGGCCGCCAGCACGCCCGGAGGCGCATGCCCGAGGATGAGCGGTCCCCACGACATCACGAGGTCGACGTACCGGTTGCCATCAACATCGACGAGATAGGGACCTTCGCCCTTGGCGACGAAGAGTGGGATGCCGCCCACGCCCTTGAAGGCCCGGACCGGACTGTTCACCCCGCCCACCAATACCTTCTGTGCTTCGAGGAAGAGCTGCGCCGAGCGCTCGGTCTTCCGGGCCGTGATGGGAGCGTCGGTCATACCGCCGCCGTCTCCTTGAGCCATGCGGCCGCGTCCTTCGCGTGATAGGTGATGATGGCATCGGCGCCGGCCCGGCGCATTCCGACGAGCGACTCGAGCACGACCCGTCGCTCGTCGAGCCAGCCGGCGCGCGCCGCCGCTTTCACCATGGCGTACTCCCCGCTCACGTTGTAGGCCACGAGCGGCAGCGTCGTGCGCTCGCGCACCGCGCGCACGACGTCGAGGTAGGCCAGCGCCGGCTTCACCATGAGCATGTCGGCGCCCTCCGCCACGTCGAGCGCGGCCTCCTGCAGCGCCTCGCGCAGGTTGCCGGGATCCATCTGGTACTGCCGCCGATCGCCGAATGCCGGCGTGCTGTCGGCGGCCTCTCGAAAGGGCCCATAGAACCCGCTGGCGTACTTCACCGCGTAGCTCAGGATGGCGCAGTCCTGGTATCCGGCCCCGTCGAGCGCGGTCCGGATCGCGTGGACCATCCCATCCATCATCCCGCTGGGCGCCACGATGTCCGCTCCGGCGGCCGCGTGGGTCTTGGCCACCCGCCCGAGGATCTCGAGCGTCGCGTCGTTGTCCACTACCTCGCCCTTCAAGACCCCGCAATGACCGTGGCTCGTGTACTCGCAGCAGCAGACGTCGGTAACGAGGAGCAGATCGGGATGCCGGCTTCGGAGCCGCCGAAGCGCGCGCTGCACGATGCCGTCTTCGGCGAAGTTCTCCGACCCGATCTCGTCCTTGCCGGCGGGGAGCCCGAACAGAATCATCGTCTCGATGCCGAGATCACGCAGTCGATCGACTTCGCGGTCGAGCACCTCGTCGACCGAGCGATGATGCACGCCGGGCATCGACGAGATCTCCCGCTCGAGCTTGCTGCCATGCACCACGAAAAGCGGGGCGATGAGATCGGTGACCGTGAGCCGATGCTCCCGAATCAATTCTCGAAAGGCCGCGGTGCGGCGGCGGCGACGGGGACGGACCAGAGGGAAGATGCTCATGACCGGGTGGGTGGAAGATTCGGCCGTACCGGACTGGCAGGACGCGGTGAAAGCTACCGGCGGCGCGAGGCGGTCACAAGCGAACCAGCCGCCGCCCGTTCGTCCTGTAGACCCTGACTCCAGTTGGCCTTAGCCGCGAATGGCTCGTGTCCTCGATCGGGGGCGGAGCCAATGTGTACGGTCCTTGCACTACTGCGGCAGGGACCTCCCCCTGGTGTCATCGGTCACGCATGTCCGCACCCTCGAATCACCGACGAGTCAGTCGGTCGCGGACATCTTCTGTGGGATGAAGGTCATGCGTCAGACGCCCGTATTGGCCTTGCTCGGCTCCGCGCTACTCACGATGGCGTGCGCATCGACGGCACGTCCACCTCTCGCAGTTCCCCCACGTGAGCCCGCGCTCGCGATCACCGACGCCATGCTGTGGGACGGCACCGGCCGCCCCGCGGTCCCTCACGCCGTCACGCTGGTGCGGGGCAGCCGCATCCTTTGCGCGGGCGCGCTGGGCGAGTGTCAGGTGCCCCGGGACGCCCACCTGATCGATGCCCACGGCGGTTGGCTCATTCCGGGGTTGATCGATACCCACGTACACCTGCTCTTCCTCCGGCCCGGCAGTGCGAGCACCGCCATGGGCGACGATCTCAAGGATCTCCTGGCGCAGGGCGTCACTTCCGTGCGTGACATGGGCACCAACCCGGCCGAGCTTCTGAGCCGCACCCGCGCTTTGGGTGCGGCGCCCCGAGTCTCGGCGATGCAACTTATCGCGGGATTCCGGTTTTTCTACGGAGCAGAGCGGGTCGCGATGAGTGACGGCAGCACCGGCTACCGGCTGCCGCAGGCGCAGGTGATGGAGATGCGCGGCTGGACGCCGATGGTCTATCACAACGACGACGACGCCGACTCGCTCGTCGCCGTGGCGAAAGCCACTGGCGCCACGGGTCTCAAGCTGTACGCCTACCTCGACCCCGACGCGGTCCGGAGCCTGGTTGAAGCCGGGCACCGGGCGGGCATGTCGGTCTGGGGCCATGCCTGGGTGCAGCCCGCGAACCCGCGGGAGCTGGTGCTGGCGGGAGAGGACGGCATCGTGCATGCCTCGCTCTTCATCGGAGATCTCTTCTCCCGCCGCGAGCGCGACAACCTGCGCGGAATGAGCGCGATTCTCGAGTCCGGCGCCCGCACGGCCACCGCGGAGGCCGCACTGGATCCGCGTATCGGCGAGACGCTCGA
>JBGPVE010000198.1:0-5477 GCA_041491545.1 Gemmatimonadota bacterium
ATCTCCCCGAGCTTCCTGAGGTGGGACGTGAGCTCAACCGGATTCTGCGGCCCGGCGGTGTGCTCTTGATGGTGACGCCGGATGTGACGAGCGGCGCGGCCAGGCTGCTGGGCGGCTATTGGCCTCACTACAAGCGGGAGCACCTGGTGTATTTCAGCCCACGCTCGCTGACGGCATGGCTCGAGGGCGCCGGACTCGCCGTCCTCCGGCTCGAACCGGCGTTCAAGCATCTCACCTTCGGCTACGTCGCCCGTCACTTCGCGAGGTATACGCCGGGCTGGATCGCCGCCGCCCTGACCCGGGCCGACCGCATGCTACCTCGCGGGATGACGGCGCGGCCGATTCGTGTGCGGTCAGAAATGCTCGCGCTCGCCCGGTCCGCGTGACAGTCCAACCCTCCGCCGAAGTGCTCGACCGCCGCGTGGACGATCGTGTGGCGGCCGGCGTGTGCGTGGCATTCTGTGCGTTGGCATGGGTCCTGGCCCGGCAGCACCAGGTGCCCGATTTCGGGGTGGAAACCGATTTCGTCGCGCACTACGCTCCGCAAGCCCGGAATCTGTTGGCCGGGAACGGCTACACGTACCAGCACAATCCGCCGGGCTATGCGCTCATTCTCGCGGCCACGTCGCTGCTCACGGGCGGCGACTTCTTCGTCGCCGGCAAGATTCTGAGCGTGTTTGCGGCGGCACTGCTCGGGTGGGTCTCCTACCTTCTCCTCCGCGCGCTCTTCGATGCGCGGGTGGCGCTCGCGGCGATGCTGCTCATTCTCGCCGCCATGGTTCCGTATTCGTTCCTGGCGGCGACGGACGGCGTCGGCGCGGTCTTGATGATCGTGCCGCTCTGGCTCATCCTCCGCCGCCGGGATCCGGGAGCGCTGACCTGTCTTCTGGCCGGCGCGGCGACCGGGCTCGCCTACCTGGTCCGGGCGAACGCCTTGTTCTTGCTTCCGGGCCTGACGCTCGCGCTCTTCCTCGATCAGGATCGACCCCGCAATCTCCGACGAGCCGTGAGCGGGGCTGGGTTCGTGACGGGCGGATTCTTCCTGATCGCCGTCCCGTGGCTGCTGGCCAACTGGCACATGAACGGCAGCCCGACGACCAGCACGGCGTACCTGCAGATCGCGGCGCACTTCTATGCCGCCACCGGCGACGCCTACGGCACGTCGCTCACCCAGGCTGGGGCGAGATTCCACTCGCTCTCCGATGTGGTGCGAACCGATCCCCATCGGGTTATCGGCATGTACCTGCGCGACGTCTTGCTCCGCAATCCGGTCCGGCTCGCGCAAGAGGTCGTGCAGTTCCCCGGCTACCTCTTTGTCGGCGCGGGCATATTGTGGCTCCTGTCGGTTCACACCCGCCGGCGGCTCGCCTTGTTGGTCGTGGGCCTGTTAGGCTACCTCCTGCTCGGGCTGGTGGGATTCTACGCGCGGTACTACCTGTTCCTGCTTCCGATGCTCTTCGCCGGGGTGGCCTACGCGCTCTTCGGCGAGCGACCGACCAACCGCACCCGCTCAGGGCTCGGCTGGGCCGTCTGTCTCGCGATCGCGGCTATGCTGGGAAAACTCGGTTACGATCGCTCCACCTGGGTGATCCAACATGAGCCCCGGTACCTGGTCGAGATGGCGGCCGCGCTCAAGCAGCAGGCGTCGCCGAATGACGGGGTCATCACCCTCACCGCTCAGCTTCCGTATCTGGCCGGCCTCCGCGCCGAGTTTCCCCTGGCGGAACGACCGGACGAGTACCGAGCGAAGGCACGCGAGGTCCGTGCGCGGTACATCGTCTACAGCGATCAGGCGGCGGAGATCTGGGCGCCGCTCAAGTTCCTGGCGGATCCCGCGAAGGCGCCATCCGGCTTCCGACTGGTGCTGAAGCATGACCCGAGTCATACGCTGGTATACGAAATCACTCCCTAGTCCAGAGATCGCTATGCGAAGGCTCGCCGCCGCCATCAGCCTGACCGCCCTGACCACGCTCGTGCTCGAGTTGGTGCTCACCCGGGTCTTCGACGTCGTCCTGACGCCGAACATGGCTTACATGGTCATCACCTGCGCCATCTTCGCGTTCGGCTTGGCGGGGCTCTACGCGAGTATCTGGCCTCTCGCCGACCGGTCCGATCCCGATCGGCTGCTGGGCGTGCTGGCGACGTTGCTCGCCGTGTCGACGGTGGCACTGCTTCCCGTGCTCAATATCCTGCCGTTCGACTTCGACCGCATCGGCGAGGAGCCGCTGAAGCAGGTGGCGGCGTTCGGCGCGATGTACCTCGCGCTGGTGGTCCCATTCTTTCTCTCGGGTCTCATTCTCACCACGGCGTTCAGCCGGCACCCGAAGGAGATCCAGCGGCTCTACGCTTGGGACCTCGCCGGCGCCGCGGTGGGATGTGTGCTGCTCATCCCCTTTCTGCCGGCCGTCGGCGCGGGTGGATTGCTGCTGATTTCGGCGGCGCTGGCACTGTTCGCCTCGGCGCTGTTCTCCGCGCGCCGAGGATGGTCGCTGGCCTCGGTGGGCTTGGCCGTCGTGCTGGTCGGCGCGGCTTACGCGCTACCACCGCGGGCGCTCGAGTTTCGCGAGCACGTAAACAAGCGCGGCGTGAAGGAAGCACAGGAAAAGGGCATCATCGAGTTCACCCGCTGGGATCCGATCTCGAAGATCGATGTGATTCCGATGCACCAGGAGATCGGGCGGTTGGGCGATTCGGTGCTCTGGAGCAACGCCGGCTGGCACATCGCGTACGACGGCGGCCAGCAGAGCAGCAACTACTTTCGGTTCGACGGCAATCTGGCTCGGCTTCGGGCGGACCTCGATGCCAACGTTCCCGGCACCGTGCTTCGCAATTTCTGGCAACGGGGGGTGTTGGCCTCGCACTACCTCAAGCGCGACCGTGGGCAAAAGGTGCTGATCTTCGGGAGCGCCGGCGGTCAGGAGACCAAGGCGGCGTTGGTGTACGGCGCGTCACGGGTCGACGCGATCGAGCTGGTGCGCATCGTCGTGGAGCTCGGGCAGACCCGCTACGCCCAGGCGATCGGCAACATCTTCAATCGGCCCGAGGTCCACGTGCAGGTCGGCGAGGGGCGGAGCTTTCTGCGGGCGAGCGGTGACCGATACGACATCATCCAGATCTTCAGCAATTTCACCAGCTCGAGTATCGCGAACGGCTCGGCGGCGCTGAGCCCGAACTACCTGCAGACGGCCGAGGCCTACCGAGAGTATTTCGAGCACCTGACGCCGGACGGGATCCTCCACATCAACCACCTGGCCTATCCGCGGATGGTGAGCACCGCCGCGCTCGCGTGGCATCAGCTGGGGCGCGATGATTTTCGCCGGCACGTCCTCGTCGCCGAGCGCTCCGACGCGCCGGACGATCTACCGACGTTGCTGATCAAGATGACGCCGTGGACCGCGGCTGAGGTGGCGGACATCAAGGCATTCTTCGCGGCGGATGTCGCGCTGGAGGGTCCGCGGCACCTGGCCGAGAATCCCGTGGCGCCGGAGCGGGGTTTCCTGTCCAACGACTTCTACAGCGGGGTCTTTCCCGAGCAGCTCAACCGCCGGTTGAACTACCATGCGGCGCCGGCCACCGACGACAAGCCGTTCTTCTTCCTGCTGCGCAAGCGCTTCGCCAAGCTCAAGCCGGACGCCGCCAATTTTCTCAATCCGTCCATCGCGGGGATGCTCAACCTGCAGCTCAAGCGGGGGCGGTTGCCGCTCGACCTTATGCATCTGCTCGTCGTGGGAGTGGTGTCACTTCTTTTTAGCATCATCGCGATCGCGGTGCCGCTCCGGTATGCGCGGGTTGGACGCCAGGCCTGGCCCGGCAAAGTGGAGACGATGGTGTACTTCGCGTGTCTGGGCGCAGGTTTCATCACGCTGGAGCTGGTCCTGATCCAGGTGTTCATGAAGCTCATCGGCTATCCGCTCTACACCTACTCGACGGTCATCTTCACACTGCTGCTCGCGGCGGGCACCGGCAGCCGACTATCGTCAGCGCTCGGCATCGGCCCGAATCGCCGATGGGCGTGGCCGTTCATCGGCATCCTGGTGACGGGTGCTCTGTTCGTACTCGTCCATGCGTCCTTCTTCCGCCTGTTCTTGGCCGCCCCGCTTCCGGCCCGCGTCCTGCTGGGCGGCGCTCTCATCTTTCCGCTGGGGCTGTTCCTCGGCATGCCGTTCCCCCTCGGCATTCTCTCGGTCGAGGGGCAGCCATCCGGCGCTGTGGCGTGGGCCTGGGGCCTGAATGGAATCTTCACCGTGGTCGGTGGCCTCGCGAGCGTGCTGTGCTCGATGATGTGGGGATTCCAACTGACGATCGTCGCGGCGCTCCTGGTGTACGCGCTCGCGTTCGCCACGTTCGCCCGGATTCGGGCGGCTGGGGCGGCGCGCGAGCCGCGCCCCGCACTCGAGTCGGTCAACGCGGTCGCATGACGCGGCGACTCATCATCCACGCCGACGACTTCGGCGAAACGGCGGAGATCACGAGCGGCATTGAAGACGGTATCGACGCCGGCGTGGTGACGAGTACCACGGTCCTCGCGAACATGCCGGGGACCGCCGATGCTCTCCCGAAGGCGGCCCAGCGCGGCCGCACGACGAGTTTCGGGGTGCACCTCAATCTTTGTGAGGGTCCGTCGCTCACCCAGGCGCCGTCCCTCACCGGCGCGGACGGGCGGTTTCTTCCGAAGCGCACGCAGGCGGTGCGTGCGATTCTCGGACGGATGAATCTGGGTGAGCTCGAAGCCGAGCTGCGAGCGCAGATCTCGCTCGTACGGGACGCGGGTGTCCAAATCTCGCACTTGGACAGTCACAAGCATCTGCATCAGTTACCCGGGGTCGCCGGTGTGGTCGCCCGGCTCGCACGGGAGTTCGGCGTTGAGCGGATTCGCTGTACGCTCGAGGAGGGCGTGATGGTGGCCGGCATGGGCCCGGTTCGCACCCTCCAGCGGTTGGCCCGCCGGCGCCTCGCGAGCAGCGCCAGCCGAACTTTCTCGGCCGCTGGACTCCGCCATCCCGGCCGCACCTTCGATGTCCGGCAGCTCATGGCGACCCATGGGAGCCAGGCGCGGACAGGGCTCCTCGCCGGGCTTCCCGAGCTGACGGAGATGGTCTGTCACCCCGGCACCGAGCAGGCCGATCTGGGAAAGCCCGGGAGTTGCCATCGGCACGAGGAGCTCGAGTTTCTCCGCTCGACGGAGTTTCGCCGCCTGCTGGATTCGACGGGCATCCGACTGGTCACCTACTGGGAGTGTTGACAGCGTGAAGATCCTGATGCTGGTGCCCCAGGCGTTCTATTCGCCGCGTGGCACCCCGCTCAGCGCGTATCACCGCACCCGGGACCTCAAGTCGCTCGGGCACGAGGTCGACATTCTGACCTACGGGGTCGGCGATCCGCCGCCCGACGCCGATCTCCGGGTTTTTCGGTCGGTGGGGCCGCACTTCGTCCGTCGCATCAAGCAGGGGCCGTCGTATCTCAAGATCTGGTTCGAC
>JBGPVE010000199.1:0-5436 GCA_041491545.1 Gemmatimonadota bacterium
GGGGCGCCGACGCGATCTTCACCATCGTCAACAACACGCTGCGGTTCCAGAGCTACTACAAGATGCTGGCGCCGCAGACCTCGCTCGAGAACTGCGTGGCCCACAACGGATCGTTGATTCCGATCCCGGGACGGGACGTCATGGTCCAGGCCTGGTACCAGGGCGGCATCTCCATCTTTGATTGGACCGATGCCGCGCACCCGCAGGAGATCGCGTTCTTCGACCGGGGCCCGGTGGACTCGACCAAGCCGGCGGGCGGCGGCTCGTGGTCGGCGTACTGGTACAACGGCGTCATCGTCAGCTCGGAGATCGCCCGCGGACTCGACATCCTCGCGTTGACGCCCAGTGCGTTCGTCTCGCAGAACGAGATCGACGCCGCCAAGCTGGTGCATCTCGACTATTTCAACACGCAGGACCAGCCGAAGATCGTCTGGCCGACGAGCTTCGTCGTGGCGCGCGCCTATATCGACCAGCTGGCGCGCTCCAACGGCCTCCCCGCCACCCGCGTCATGGCGGTGCGCGAGGCGCTGGCCAGCGCGGAGAAGCTCTCCGGGCAGCCGCAACGCGACGCGCTCGCGCTGCTCGCCACACAGTTGAACGGGGATGCGGCGGCGGCCGCCGATCAGGCGAAGGTGCGGACGCTGGCTGCGGAGGTGAACGATCTGGCGGGCGCGCAGCACTGACGCCGATTTGGATTCACGTCGTAGCGGCGGGACCGAGGAGCCACCGGCGATGGCCACTCGGTCCCGCGTTTGATGCGTAGTAGCACGCATCCTCCATCCCCATCGCACGACACCACCGCGCCCCGCGCCGGTGATTCGAAGTCCGGATACGGCGAGCCGGGGTGCCCGGGATTCCGGGGCCGAATGCGGCACGCACGTAGATGGTCAGGACTCTATGGTGTGGGAGCATCGAGGAATCGGCTTCCCACAACCGGAGGAGTCCATGCGACACGTCTCGTCCGCCGTCCTGATCGCCGCCGTGTGCGGCTGTAGCACCGAAACCCAGCTCACCCAACCCCGACCGCTCGCCCAGCTGACGACGGGCGTGCCGTACACCATCGCCAAACTCCCGTCGCTCGGTGGAACGCAGAGCCGGGGCATGGCGATCAACACCCAAGGATGGGTGGCCGGCTGGTCCAACCGGTCAGATGGGACCCGGCACGCCGCGTTGTGGCGCGATGGATCGATCAGCGACCTCCTCACCCTCGGTGGGCCGAACAGCACGGTGCCCTGGCCCGGGCTGAACGACGCGGGCATGGTCGTCGGCATTTCCCAAACCACCGCTGTGGACCCGTTGGACGAGGACTGGAGCTGCGAAGCGGGGAGTTTTCTCCCGGGAGGGACCACGAACCTGATCTGTCGCGGGTTCGTGTGGCAAGATGACGTGCTGCGGGAGCTCCCTCCGCTCGGCGGCCATCACAGCTTCGCCGCGGGCGTCAACAACCTGGGTCAGGTGGTCGGATGGGCGGAGACGCCCGTGCATGATTCAACCTGCACCGGCGTCCAGGTGCTCCAGTTCCGCGCGGTCATCTGGGAGCCCAAGAAGAACAGGATCAAGATGCGACAGCTCGCTCCGCTCCCCGGCGACTCGGCCTCGGCCGCCACGGCGATCAACGACCAGGGCGAAGCCGTCGGCATCTCGGGGGACTGCGACCAGGCGGTGGGACGCTTCAGCGCCCGGCACGCGGTGCGCTGGGACAAGAACGGCAAGGTGACGACGATTCCGAATCTGGGCGGCACGAGCTGGCATACGCCCATGGACATCAACGGTCAGGGTGACGTCGTCGGTTTCTCGAACCCGCCCGGGCCCGAGGATCTGGCGGGTGACTTCATCGCGCGCGCCTTCCTCTGGAGCAACGGCGCGGACACCGTCGTGGATCTGCACACCCTTCCTGGGGATCAGTTTAGCGAGGCCTTCGCCATCAATTCACTGGGGCAAGTGGTCGGCGTTTCCTTCGGCGGGGCCAACGGCTCACACGCTTTCATCTATGAACAGGGGGTCATGACGGACCTCAACGATCTCTTCGGGCCGGGGAATCTCGATGTCTTCCTCTCCGCCCAAGACATCAACGATGCCGGCCAGATCACCGGCAGGGTCAGAGATCACGTGACCGGCCAGGTGCTGACCTTTGTCGCCACCCCGGTGTCGGCGAACTGAACGGCGGCCCCTTCGCACGCGCCCGCCACATCCCAAAGCTGGATGTGGCGGGTGTGCAGGTCACCCCGTCCGGTGGAGCTGCTTGATCAGCGCCTCGACGCCGCTCAAGTACAGGATCTCACAAGGGCGATAGCCGACGACCCACGCATCGTCCTCGGAGGTGATGTGGAAGAAGCCGCCCGGGGTGAGCTCGATCTCGCTCCCGTCATGGATCAGGACTTTAGCGCGTCCGCTCAGCACGACGCCGACATGCTCGGGCATTCCTCGCCCCGATAGAGCCGGCGCCGTGGCGCAGAGCGACCATTTCCAGCCCGGTGCATAGCTGCCCTTTCCGAGTGTTTTCCCTCCCACGGTGATGACCTCGAGTCTGCCTTGGTCGAGCACCAGCACCCGTTCAGGATTGTCGAACCGTTTCACAATCGAAGTGGCGTCTGGGGTTGCGCGGCCGGGATAATTCGCTGCCTGACGTTCAGATCCCATGGATCCGTCACCCGCACCGGGAGATGAGCGAACGCACCCGGCGGGCGTCCGATGCAATCCGCCCGGCCGGGGGAGCGAGCGTCTCGCTCCGTCGGGAGTTCGTATCATAGGTGTTACCCACTGGGGCGCTTGCCGGATCCGGACCTGGATTCCCGCGCCGGCGGCCCGGACAATACGAGGGGCGGAAATTACGCGTCCGAATCCGGCGCGACGGCAACCCCACCCCCGGTACTAGATTCTCGATGTGCTGAGCGCGATCCCCCGCCCTACGCACCTTGCGGCCGATATCTGCGCGCGGGCCCTCGGTGCGCACGATGCCCGCTTCGATGGGCTCTTCTTCGTCGGCATCACGACGACGGGCATCTACTGCCGGCCGGTCTGCCCCTCGCGCGCCGCGCACGACGCCCACCGGCGCTTCTTCGATTCCGCCGCGTCGGCCGAGCGTGCCGGGTTCCGTCCCTGCCTCCGCTGCCGGCCGGAGCTCGCGCCCGGCCTCGCGCTGATCGATGCGGTGCCGCGGCTCGCGCGCGCGGCGGCGTACCGCATCGGCGCGGGCGCGCTCAATGGTCACGGCGTGCCGGATCTGGCGCGCGAGCTCGGAGTGAGCGAGCGCCATCTCCGCCGTGCGCTGGAGCGCGCCCTCGGCGTCTCACCGGTCGAGCTCGCGCAGACGCACCGCCTGCTGCTCGCCAAACGCCTCCTGGCCGACACGTCTCTCCCGGTGACGCGCATCGCGTATGCCAGCGGCTTTCAGAGCCTGCGCCGGTTCAACTCGGTGTTTCGGGAACGCTACCGGCTCAGCCCCAGCGGCCTGCGTCGGGCGCCGCGCGGGCGTGACACGCTCCGGGACCTGAGCGACAGGGAGCGGCCGGCTGATCCGGTGACCGACCTGGTGCGCCTGACGCTCGCGTATCGCCCACCGCTCGCCTGGAGCGTGCTCACCTCGCTCCTGCGGCGCGAGGCGCTGCCGGGAGTGGAGATCGTGCAGGGCGCGCGCTACGGCCGTACGGTGCGCCTCGACGGGCGGAGTGGAGTCCTGTTCGCGGAGGATGCCCCGGCGCAGGCCCGTCTGAACGTGGAGGTCTCGCCGTCGCTCCTCCCGGTGCTCATGCCGGTGCTCGCCCGGCTCCGGCAGCTCTTCGACCTCGACGCCGAGCCCACGGTGGTCGACGCCCATCTCGACCAGGGGGGACTCGGCTCGCTCGTCACCCGGCGCCGGGGCGTGCGCATTCCCGGCGCGCTCGACGGTTTCGAGGTCGCGTTGCGCGCGCTGCTCCGCCGCCCGTCGTGGGTTGGGGCGGACTCCGGCGATCTCGCCCGGCGTGTCGTGTGGACCCTGGGGGAAACGCTCGACACCGGTATCGCCACGCTCACCCGGCTCGCGCCCAGCGCGGAGCGCGTCGCCGAGGCCGGCGCGTCGCGTCTCCGGGCCCTCGGCGTGCCGCCGCGTCGCGCCGGTGTCATCACGTCCGTCGCGCGCGCCATCGCCGCAGGGACGCTGCGGCTCGAGCCGACCAGCGACGTCATGACGACGCGGCGCGCCCTGATGGCGATCGACGGCGTCGGGGATCTGCTCGCGACGACGATCGTGATGCGCGCGCTATATTGGCCGGATGCTTTCCCGTCTTCGGATCACGCGCTGCTGCGCGCCGCCGGCGCCTCGAGCCCCCGCGTGCTGCGCGCCCGGGCCGAGCGGTGGCGTCCCTGGCGGGCGTACGCGGCGCTGCACCTCTGGCTGTACGACGAGGAACGCTGACGAGAGGTCGGCCCGCGAGCCCTTATGGTGATCACGGACGCTGAGTCCACGAGATCCACCATCGTGGACAGATCTACGTGTACCTCGCCATGCTGGGAATCCACGGGCCGCCGTTGTACGGTCTGACGTCCGAGGAAGTCCGGGCGCGCAGCGCTCCGCCGGCAGGGCCCGGCTAGCGCTTTCGGGCGGGTCCGCCCTCTCCGCCGATCAGGAGCCAGCGCCCCACGACGATGATGCCCAGCATTCCGAGCATGGCACCGATCACCTTGCCACCTGCTTTCATTCGCGGAAGCACCATGATTGGACCGTCGTGCGGCAAACGCAAGAGCCGGTGATCACGATTCGCCCTGGGACGCTCGCCGATGCGGCCGTGCTGGCCGAGTTCGCCGCGGCCACCTTCCGCGCGGCGTTCGGCCACGAGAATCGGCCCGACGACATGGCCCTGCACGTGTCGCGGTCCTACGGCGTAGCCCAGCAGTCCGCCGAGCTGGCCGATCCGGCCATCACGACATTGCTCGCCGAGGACGTGGACCGGCTGGCCGGATACGCTCAGGTGCGCCCGGGAGCGCCGCCGCCATGTGTGGCGGCCAGTGGATCACTGGAGCTGTGGCGCTTCTACGTCGGCCAAGCGTGGCACGGCCGCGGCGTGGCTCAGACGTTGATGGCCGCCACCCTCACCGCGGCCTGCGCCAGGGGAGCGCGCACCCTCTGGCTGGGCGTGTGGGAGCGCAACCCGCGGGCGCAGGCGTTTTATCGCAAAGTCGGGTTCGAGCGGGTGGGAGGACAGACGTTCATCGTCGGCACCGACGCCCAGACCGATCACGTCATGGCACGGCCGCTGGCAGGTGGTGAATGAACCTCAGGCGAGCGCGCTTCCTCATCCTGCCATGCCTCGTCGGCCTGACCGCGAGGACCGGGGCTGCGCAACAGGCGGTCCCCTACCCCACCGACCCGCGTCCCGGGGTCGCTGCCGGCCGGCTCGAGTCGTACATGCTGTACGATTCGTCCTACCAGCGCCCGCGCCGTCTCTGGGTCTATAC
>JBGPVE010000200.1:0-5427 GCA_041491545.1 Gemmatimonadota bacterium
ACCGCGACGTCGCCCGGTCGCTTCGTCATCCGTATGAGTCCGGCGATGCCTGCCACCGTCTTCGCCGAGAGATCCGGGAGGAGGTTGATGCCCGGCCTGGTGGCCTCGGCGCCCCAATCGGGGGGGATGCCGCTGTCCGTCATGCCGAAGGCGAAGACGAGTATCCTGTGCCCGTCTCCGACCTCCAGCACCGCCGGCGCCTGTGCCGCCTGAAGATTTGGCCCAGCGCCGGCCACGCGAATGCCGGCGCCCGCCAAGGTCTCCAAGGTTTCGGCCAGCCCCCCGCGACCCCAGTCCAGAACGTGGTTGTTGGCCAGCACACAGCAGTCGATCCCGGCCGCCGCCAGGACCGCAACGTTGCCGGGGTGCATGCGATAGTTGATCCCTTTGGGGTCGGGATCGTCGCTGGTCGTGATGCTGGTTTCGAGATTGACGATCCGGGCGTGGGGCTGCTCCGCTTGCAGCACCGCTCGAGCCTCGCCCCAGACGTAGGCGTAGTCGACTGGGCGCCGAATCGGGCCGTTCGCCCTCTCCGCCAGGGCCACATAGTCGAGAGCTGAGGTCACGAAGGACTCGTACAGGCGGGGCGGGCAGGATCGCGGAAGAGCCTGGTCCACTCCGCGGCCGGTCATGACGTCGCCACAGAGGAAAAGGGTGAGGTGCGACATCGTCCCGGCTCCGCTGGACGAACCCGCTGACTGACTGACCGAGGTCGCGCGCCCTGTCCTAAGTCGCTGTTGGCCGGGAGGTCGCGCGGGCTCTGCACCCTCGCGAAGCAATCGCCCCGTTTGCGCTCCCCCCCGTCCCGCTTGTGGAGGGCGCCGCATCGTGACCGAACCGACGCTGTTTTGGCGAGAGGCCGGGCTCACCGAGCTGGAGCGGCTGTTGCGCATTCCGCTATTCGTCACCGGTTGGGTTGGGATCGATCGGCCGTTCGCGAAACTTCCAAGGAATCCACGTTTCGAATAGATTGCCCTTCACTCCTATGCTTCAGCACGAGTGCGACCTCAGTGACCGAACGGGTGATGCTCGCGGTGGTCTTCTGACTCGTCGTCCATCTATGGAATTGGACTATCACATAATATGCAACGTCCAAGCTCTGCACACGACGCGCTCGCTGCCCGACTAGACCACTCCTGCACTAGGCCGCGGGGACGCCAACTCCGAGGTCGTGTGACAATCGCATGCCTGCTCCTAGGTTGTGCCGGGCCGACTCCTTCCACATCGCCCCTCTCCTCGCGCCCACCGGTGTCACTCCCACCGCGGGCCCCGATCTATGAGCGCGTTCCGCCTGCCGGCACGCTCCTGCGAACGGCGGTGCCAACGTCGGACGGACGAAGGCTCGCGGTGGTCTCCCAAAGCGGAGATGTAGCGATCTGGCAGATCTCTCCGCCTCGCTTCGTGACGCGGGTCCAGCTCTCTGGGCCGCAGCCCATCCACGGCGCCATCGGATCCGGACAGGTCGAGCTCGATCCGTCCGGCGAGGTGTTCGCGGCTGGGACGGATGACGGGCGGGTACACGCCTGGCGTTTGGAACCGTTCCAGCTTCTCGTGGCAGCGAATCCGACACCTCCGGGCACGACGCGTGTGCTTCCGTCCGGTGACTCATTGACGCCCACTGGCTCGCTCATCGTGGGCACGGTGAGCCTGAGTCCGGACTTGAGCACTTTGGCCGCGGCGACCGGCCCATTGGTGATTCTATGGGATCTCAAGTCGGGCCAACGGCGGGACTCCATATGGGTGCCTCCGGCCTCTAACGGCATGCCGAGCAATGTTGGACAACTTGCATTTTCGCCCAGCGACGGCGCTCTGATCGTGGCAGCCTGGGACGGCGGGCTGTATAACGTCAATCCCCGCACCATGCACATCGATTGGCGGCTGAATACCGGGCTTGGCCAGCTCAGCCTGCTCAAGTTTGACCGGGATGGCAATTGGCTCGCGATCGCGGGTCTACGCGAACTGGCTTGACGGCTGCCGGAGTCCGCGGCAATATTAACGAATGATAACGCAACATCATTCCGTTAAAGCGATGGGCGCATGAAGGTGCCATCCAAACGCGCCGCGGCCGTGGTCGCCGAGGGCGTCGATGCCCTGGCCTACGCGGCCCAGGCCCGCCTCCCTGGCGCCTCAGCGCCCGCGGCGGACGGCCTGACCTATCTCCTGCCGAAGCAGCCCGAGCACCTCTCGGCCGACGACGTCCTCATCGCGGTGGTGGACGGAAAGTCCATCGCCGTCCGGACGGTCAAGCGGCCCCGGCGCCGGCGTGGTGCGCGGACGCCGGACGCTCTCGCGCGGGATGCCGCGCGTCATCTGGCGGAGATCGGTATCGTGGTCGACGATATGCTGGCCGGCGCGGATGCCGGCGTGGCGGGTGCCGACGTGCTGACGGCCGACGAGGAGCGCGTGCTCACCGCGGGTGGTTTCGACACCGCGCCGCTCCGCGCGGACGAAGACGAGGCGCTGCTGCGGGCCGCGCTGGAGTACGCTCGGCTGCTCAGCTCCAGCTTGACCGTCGAGCGGGCCGCCGCTGTCTTGGGCGTCAACCCGAGCCGCATCCGCCAGCGGCTCACCAGAAAGCCGCGCAGCCTGTATGGGATCAAGGACGGCAAGAGCTGGCGGATTCCGAAGTTCCAATTCGCCGGGAAGAAACTCGTCCCCGGCATCGGCGCGGTGTTCGAGGCGCTTTCGCCTGCTCTCCATCCCGTTGCCGTCCATCGCTGGCTTACCACGCCGCATCCCGACCTGCACGTTGACTCTCAAGAAGAGCGGCCGGTCGCTCCGCTCGACTGGCTCCGCACGGGTCGATCGCCCCAAGCGGTGGCGGAGCTCGCGAGCGGAATCTAGGTCTCACCCGACGTGCCGAAGTTTCCCGAGCCGCCGAGCGTCGATCGACTTGCGTCGATTCCACCGGAAATCCGGATGCTGCCGGCCGGCACGCTGCTCTGGCGGATCTATTTGAGGGGTGGGGCGTTTCCGGGCACTTGGAATGGTTTCCGCTACTTCGGGCCGACCAACGGCCGGTTCGACCATCATCTGGCACCGAGATCGGTTCAGGCGCGCGGTATTCTGTATGCCGCGGTGCATGGCGAGACCGCCTTCGCCGAGGTGTTTCAGGAATCTCGAGTGATCGACCGCCGCATGAACGACCCGTATCTGGTCGCGTTCGCGCTCCGCTCCCCGCTCTCGCTTCTCGATCTGACGGGCGCCTGGCCCACGCGGGCCGGGGCGTCCGCCACTATCAACTCGGGTCCGCGCCCGCGTGCTCGCCGGTGGTCCGAGCGGTGCTACGAAGCTTATCCGGACATTCACGGGCTTTGGTACGCGTCATCGATGGACGGCCACCGTCATGCCGTGGCGCTGTACGAGCGGGCCGACGCGATGCCAGCGCGCCCGTCGTTTCACCGAGCGCTGGGGGACCCGGCGCTCACGGCGGTGGTGTTGCGGGCCGGGGCGAGATTCGGCTACGGGGTCGTCTAGCCGCGATCCGGAATTGTGATGTGGTGCTCGCCCTGCTGCGTGGTTGTCAGTCGGAGGTGGCTACCGGTCTCGCGGGTGACCGCGTAGCCCAAGATCCGAAGGGCACGAACGAGGTCACGCCCGGACAGAGCCCGGGGCAACTTCACGCGGCAATGACTTCGTCGTGAACGAGATGTAGGCGGAGGAGCTTCGGCATGGCGCCGGGCTCGAAGTGGCAACGAACAGCGTCCCGGAGCGCGGTGCGGAGGCTCGGTAGATCCTCGGCCTCTGTGACGATCGAGGCTCCCAGGGCACGGGCGGTATAACCCCCTTCCGGGGCTTCTTCGACCAGAAAGACGAGCTCGGTCATGTCAATTCCTCCCAAGACGAATTCTAGCCGACACACCCTCCCCCTGTAAGGTCTGCCCCCCCTCCTCGCTGCCTCTCTCCACGGAAGCCCCATACGACCCCTGGCTCCGGACTCGGCGGCCCATGCAGCACGACGATCCAATCGACCGGGCTGCTGGGGCCGTCGAGCGGTGGCTGGCGAGCGATCCGGCGCGTCGGGTGGAGCTGGCTGAGCTCGAGCGGCTGTGGGGTCGGGCGGGGAGGCTGCTGTTGGGGGCGCGGATCGACGGCACGTGGCGGGCTCTCGTGGCCGCGGGCACGCGGGCCCCGCTCGCGGTGGCAGACGTCGCCGTGGAGCAGTCGCTTTCGTACGGCGGACACTACTGGGGCATTCCCTCGGTCTCAGCCGATGGGCGCGCCGTTCTCTATGGCGTGGAGGATGCTCACCATCCGCCCGATCTCTGGATTGCCGTCGTGGGGTTTGCTGATCGGCGCCGCCTCACGGCGATCAATCCGGAGCTCGACAAGTACGAATTGGGCAGCGCGCGCCTCGTCGACTTTCGCGCCGATGATGACATGGCGCTCCGGGCGATGCGTCGCCTACTGGACTCCCGTGCTTGCATTCTTCGACGGCCCCCGACGCCCATTCGCTTCCGCGTGGCAATTGCCGGAGGGGGCTCTTGGCCTCGGGTCCTCAACTGGCTCGGAACGTATCTCAACGGCCGCCGGACCTAGAGGACTAGCGGCCCCGATCATCCCGGTTATTATCCACGCATGACGTCCCAGACCACCCGAGCCACCATCATTATTATCGCGCCCGCCATTATGGCCGGCGCGCTGGCTCGCGGCGTCTGTGATCCCCAGCGGTTGACGTGATGTAACGCAGGTGGGAACCACAGTGGAGCGCCGCGGCCAGCCAGCCGCGGTGCTTTTCGTTTGCGCGGCGATCAAGCCGCGCAGTGACACATTCATTTCTGAGCGCGATCCTCGCGCGGGGCTCGACCCATGACGACCGGCAGCAGCGTGGCCTCCCGACCTCTCTTCTCGCCTGAGCCAGTTGACGCCGAGCCGTTGCCGCTGGGGTGCCAGCGGGATCTGTTTTCGCTGCCGTCGCACATCGCGTACTTCAACGGCGCCTTCCTCGCGCCGCTCATGCGGCCGGTCGAGGAAGCCGCGATCCGCGCCCTCTTTCGCCTTCGCGACCCGAGCCGGCTGGGCGCCACCGACTTCTTTCGCGAGGCCGATCGTGTTCGGGCGCTCTTTGCCCAGCTCGTCGGCTGCGACCGGCCGGAGCGGATCGCGGTCGTGCCGTCGGTCTCCTACGGGCTCGCCGTGGCCGCGCGCAACGTGCAGCTCGCGCCGGGGCAGTCGGTCATGGTCTGCGAGGGACAGTTTCCCAGCAACGTGCACGTCTGGCGCCGTCTCTGCGCGGCCCGCTCCGGCACGCTGCGACGGGTGCCGCTGCCCGAGGGCCTAGGGCGGCGCGCCGACCGCTGGACCGAGAACGTGATCGAGGCCATCGATTCGACGACGGCGGCGGTGGCGGTCGGCTCGGTCGACTGGTCGGACGGCACGCTGCTCGATCTCGAGGCGATCGGCCGGCGGGCGCGCCAGGTCGGAGCG
>JBGPVE010000201.1:0-5422 GCA_041491545.1 Gemmatimonadota bacterium
AAGCCCCGATACCGACGCCGAGGATGGCTGATAGAGCGCGTTGTGCCGCACGGTCAGCCCGGACACCGGCGTGCTCCCACCCACCAACAGGTTGGCGCCGGTCACGAGTCCGTTGTCGAAGAGGACATTGCCCTCCAGCGTGAAATTCCGCAGGAAGCTGTTCTCGGTGTAGATATGGAACCCGTAGCCGTCGCTCTGAAACACGACGTTGTCCCGCAGCAGCTTTCCGCCGGTCGTGTTCTGGGCGTAGATGCCGTGGCCGTGGCTCGAGCCGGAGGAGCCACGAAATCCGTTGTTGTACAGGATGCACCCGGTCACCTCGCCATCGGGCGCCTCGCTCCAGATGCCCAGTCCATTCCCGCTGTGGTCGTGAATCACCAGGTTGATGAATCGGGTGCGCGGCCCGAAGCTGCTGACTCCCATGACGTCCTGCGTGGTGGGATCGGTATTCGCGACCTCGAAGCCCCAATACCAGACGTCGGCGCCGTTCACGGTCAACGTGCCGCCGATCGTGGCACGCTCGCCGGGATAGGCTCGCACGACGATCGGAGCCGCGGGCGTGCCGCTCAAACCGGCGGTGAACGAGCCGTGGTAGGTGCCTCCGCGCAGCCAGACGGTGTCGCCCGGCGCGATCCGCTGCTTGCCCGCCAGCACGCTGGCGAGATCCCAGGGACGAGCCGCAGTCCCGTCGGCGGTCGGCGTGCCGTTGGGCGCCACGTATCGGCCGGCTCGCGGCGGCGGCGCGGTGGGCGCGCGCGGAATCGCCTGGCCCACGACCGGGACGCTTCGTCCCACCGCGTACTTCGCCACCGTCAGCGCGTCGGCGATGTCGATGACGCGGCTGCCATCGGGCTCGACGCCGGGTGGCAGCGAATCGCCCGACTCGCCGAGTCCGGGCAGGTTGAACGGGGCGGGGTTGGCCGCGAGGAGGCGCACCGTGTCGGTCGGCGCGATACGCAGGTTGCCGACGATGATGTCAATGATGGCCGCGACGTCCTGGGCGTCGACGGCCCCGTCGCCGTTCACGTCGCCGAACACCGGGGCTGACCCCGACATCGCATCATCGAATCGCGCGAGCGCGAGCGCGACAAGCCGAGGCACCGACGACCTCGTCGTGGCGAGGTCGTGGGCCACGACGACGCTGTCCAGCTCGAAGTCGCGGCGCGGAATGAGCGTGGTGTCGGTGGCGAAGGGCGAAACGACGGCGAGGGTGCGGAGCCGCGCTGGCGACTTGGCTCGGAAGGTCAGCGTAACCACTCTGGCGGCCAACCCCGTGGATTTGACGGCCGCGATCGCGACGGTGTCGGGAGCGCTCTGCCGGCCGGCCACGGCACCGTCGCCGGTCACCGCCAGCAGATCCAGCAGGTTGCCGCCGAGCCGCAGGTCGGCCTGAAAGGCCCCGAGCGGCGGCCCCGAGGAACGGCTCACCCGTACCGCCACCACCACCGTATCACCCGCGGCCGCCATGTCGCGGGACACCTCCAACTGCACCGCCACGCGACCCGAGGGGCCGGGCGGCCTGGAGGTCGGAGGAGGGCCGGTCCCTCCCGGCCCGGCGACATCCGTGGAGGAACACCCCGGAAGGCCAAGCAAGGCGGCGGCGAGCCAAAGCGGCGAAAGCGGTATGCGAGGCACGGATCAATCTTATGCCCAAAGACCCAAAGTGCCATCGATCGGCTACCGCCGTGTCTCAATCTCCCGGCGGATCAAGCCCACCGGTCGACCGGGACGGTAGTGGGTCAGACCCACTACCACTGGGACGGGCGCCTGGCGGGCGGCCCTGTCGGCTGGGTATTTTAGGACGCTCCAGGCGTCGGGCCGGGGCGGGGAAGTCGTTTTCCTACATCTCAGCTGGGTTCACATGGCGACGACGGTGCAAGCGACGACAACGCAGCGATCCGGGCAACCCACGCCGGCCGGCGCACCCTGGTACGGCGACCGCCAGCGGCTCACGCTGATCGGCCTCGGGGCACTGGCCCTCGCAGCGCTGGCCGTCTGGTTCGTGATCACCAGCTCGCGCCGCAAGGAGGATTTCGCCTCCCGCGCCCTCGCCCAAGCGGTCGCCACCGCGGACCGGGGCAACCTGGCCCAGGCCTCGGCCGAGCTGCAGAAGGTCATCCAGACATACCAGGGCACCGACGCCGCCACCCAGGCCGTGCTCACGCTGAACCAGGTGCGGCTGGTGAACGGACAGTCGGAGCTGGCCGCCGGTAACCTGCGGGAGTTCGTCGCAAGCAATCCGCCGCCCCGGTACGCGGCGCCCGCCTTTGCGCTTCTGGGCGCCGCCAACGAGAACGTGAAGAAGTTCGCCGACGCCGCCGTGGCCTACCAACAGGCCGCCGAGCACGCCCAGTTGGACTATCTCAAGGCGGAATACCTGGTGAGTGCCGCCCGCGCCTATCGCGGGGCCGGCAAGATCGAGGACGCCATCCGGGCCTACCGGACCGTCCTGGAGAAGTACCCCACCGCACCGGCATTTGCCGAGGCCCAGATCCGGCTCGCCGAGGTCACCGCTGGGGCGATGTAGCGCTCGGCTCCCGCGTCGCCCACCAAGTCACCGGCCCTGGCCGCTGCCGGGGCCAGCTTTCCGCCAACGTCTCCCCATCGTATAACCGTCCGTTCTTGAGCACGTACCGAATGGTCTCGGTATTGTGGATGTCCTCCAGCGGATTCTTCGTCAGCACCATGAGATCGGCGAGCTTGCCAACCTCGAGCGAGCCGACGTCCTGATCCAACCCGATGGCCTGCGCCCCCGACAGCGTGCCGATGCGGAGCACCTCGTGCGGCGTAAGCCCGCCGGTCGCGAGGGCCCATAGCTCCCAGTGGGTGCCCAACCCGTCCATCTGGCTGTGCCCGCCCAGTCCGATGTGGCCACCGGCGCGCAGGATGGCCGCCGCACCCGCCGCAATCCGAGGGAACACGTATTGGTTCTCCCGGAACCAGGGGCGCCGCTCCGCGCGCACGTCCACTTCCTCATGCGGGAAGAAGCGCCGCACCTTGGCGTTCTCGTGGATGTCGTACCGCTCGTAGAAATAGTTCTCCGCGAACGGGCCGCCGTAATTGACGAGGAGGGTAGGGGTGTAGGTGATCCCGGAGCGCGCGGTCAGCTCCACCGCGTCCTTGAAGAGCGGCATGATGGGGTAGCTATGCTCGTGTCCGGGGTAGCCGTCGAGCATCTCGGTCAGGTTCATCTTGAAGTCCAGGCCGCCTTCGGTCGTCGGCATGAGTCCCAACTCCCGCGCGGCCATGATGACCCATTGACGCTGCTTCCGGTTGCCCGTCATGTACTGCTTGATCGTGTTCGTGTGATAGAACTCGCTATAGCGGCGGAGCGCGTCCTTGGCCTCGTCCAGACTCTGGAAGTTCTCGTTCCAGAAGACGCCGGGGCCCGTCGAGTAGATGCGCGGCCCCAACAGCTCGCCGGTCTCGACCTGATCCTCGTAGGTGAGAACGTCGCTGGTGGTCGTCTGCGGATCGCGCGTGGTGGTGACGCCGTAGGCGAGATTGACCAGGTACTTCCAGACTTGGGTCTCGTGAATGCCCCAGGTGGGCCACATGTGGGAGTGGATGTCCACCAGGCCGGGAATGATCGTGGCGCCGGCCAGGTCGATGACCTTGGCGCCGGCCGCCGCCGGGCCTGCGCCCGCCGCACCGACGTAGGCGATGCGATTGTCGCGCACCACGATCTCTCCGTTCTCGATCACCTCGTCGCCCCGCATGGTGACGATGCGGGCCCCGCGGAGCACCAGCGTGCCGCGCGGCACGTCGCGGGGGGCGCGAATCGTGACATCGACCCGATCGGCCTCGTACCCGGGGAGCTTGGCGATCGAGTCCATCCGGGCCTTGGCGGCCGAATCCGGCTTGCCACCCTTGGCCAGCGCCCGCTCGAGTGAGTCGGCGCGGGTGGAATCGGCGGAGACCTTGAGCCGGTCGAGCGAGTCGCCGCGAACAGGATCGTAGCGGAAGAGGCTCCGTCCGATGGACCACTGCACGAATGCGCCGCTGCGAGACCAGCTCACGAAGTCGCCCCCGATGCGGGTGAGCCGCTTGACCGGAAACGCGGCTTCCTTCGGAGTCGTGACGCTCAGGCTCGGCACCTGGCCGCCAACCTCCGGCAGGCTCACCAGCCAAATCCGGTTGCCGATCTGCGCCGCGGCCTGATCGCCCCGAGGGCTGACGACCACTTCGTCAGCCGCGTCCGGATCGGCCCCCTCCACCGGCGACGTGTATCCGGTGACCTTGAGGTGCACGCGGCGATCGGTGCCGTCGAACCGCATCGAGACCAGTCCATCGCGCGGGTCGTAGATGTAGACTCGGCTCGGGTCGCTGCTGAAGTGCGGATGGCCGCCCGGACTCACGAACGCGATGCGGGTAAGCGCGCCGCCCGCCGAGGGTAGCCAGGCGAGCTCGAAGCCGGCCGGGTCTCGCTCGCGGAGCCTGAGGTCGAGCGGCTCGTGCAGCACGACGATTCGTTGGCCATCGGGTGACCAGGCTGGCGCATCGAAGAAGCCCGGCGCCGCGGTGAGCCGCTCCGGTTTGCCCTTGCCATCGGCCCGAGTGCGCCAGATGGTCCCGCCGCTGTCACTCCATGTGACATACGCGATGTAGCGTCCGTCCGGCGACCACGCGGGCACCTGCTCGTGGATGCTGTCGCGCGTGAGCCGGCGCGGCTCACCCTTGGGCCATTCCATCACGTAGAGGCGGTCCAGCGCGCTGAACGCGACGCGCCTGCCATCGGGCGACGCGGCGGGATCGCGCACCTGGTGCGCCACGACATCGCCGGTATCCACCCGGAAGGGAAACTTGACCAACGGCCCGACGTCCAACGCCACCTGTGCGTGGAAGGGGATCTCGGTGGCGCGGCCGCTGGCCACGTCGATCCGCCAGATCCGCCCGCCGTACGAGGTGACGAACGCCGCGCCGTCGGGAGTGAAGGCGGAGCCGGGCATGAGATCCCGGGTGTGGCGTGACTCCTGATCGTCGCGCTGCACCGGGTACGCCAGCCAGCGCTCGGTGCCGGTGCCCAGATCGCGCAGGCGCAGACCGGTCTCGGCGTCATGTCGGGTCGCGTAGACCAGCCAGCGGCCATCCCGCGAGAGTACGGGACGCATCGAGCTGCCGTAGTCGCTGCTTTGGACCACGATCTTGCCGGTCTCCCGGTCGTAGGTCGCAAGCTGCCAGAGCGGGAAGGTGAGATCGTAGCCGAAGCCGCCCCGGTGCCGCGCGAACCAGATGTAGCGGGAGTCGGCCCCGAATGCCGCACCGAGCGCGTCCAGCACCGCCCGGCGACCAGTGCCGATCGCGTTGGCCCCGCTGTCCGCCTTGGAGAGGTCGATCCCGGTGCCGCCGTCCCGATGATACAGCCAGAGATGGAGACCGCTGCTGAGCGGGTCCGGCTGGCGGGAGACGACGACGTACTTCC
>JBGPVE010000202.1:0-5355 GCA_041491545.1 Gemmatimonadota bacterium
CGCACCATGCCCTCGGTGCTGCTCATGGCGACGGCGCGCACCTGGTTCTGGCCGATGTGCTGCTGCACTTCGGCCACGACCCGGATCGGCGTGGCGAGCGTTGCATCCTCGATCAGGAGCGCGTGGTAGATCTCCGGCAGGTGCCCCGGCTCGAATTCGACGTCCAGCACCGGGCCGATGATCTGCACGATGCGGCCCAGACGCTGGGGCTTTTTGGTAGCCCCGGTGGGGCGGGCCTCTTTGACGGCTGCGGTTGCCATAGTTGCGGTGTCCCGATGGTGCGCGTTGACGTTCCTGGTCCTTGCTTCCGTTTATCTCTGTAACGCCGCCGCCCCGCCCACGATCTCCGCGATCTCCTGCGTGATCTGCGCCTGACGTTGGCGGTTGTACGTGCGGGTGAGAATGTCAATCAGGTCGCCCGCATTGTCGGTGGCGTTCTTCATCGCGGTGCGGCGGGCGCCGTGCTCGGCCGCCACCGTCTCCACCAATCCCCGGTAGACGGCATTCCGCACGTAGAGTGGCAGCAGCTGCTCCAGAATCGCGTCGGCGCTCGGCTCCAGGATATAGTCCGGCTTGAGGCCCGGCCGCTTCTCGCCCGATGAGCCCGCGCCGGCTTCCACCGGAAGGATGCGCACGGTGGTCGGTGGGGTTTGCAGCGCGCTGATAAACTTGGCCTGAATCAGGTCGACGCTGGCCAGCTCCCCGGCTGCGTAGGCCGCGATCAACCCATCGGCGATCCCCGAAGCGTGCGCCGCGGTCGGCCGATCGCCGATGTCGAGCCGCTCGACGGCGAGCTTCCGGCCCAGAAACTTGAAGAAGCCCGCGCCCTTCTTGCCGATCGCGTGGAGATCGACCGTGTAACCGGCGCTCTCCAGCTCGCCGATCCGGCGGCGCGCCTCTTTGCTCAGATTGGAATTGAACGCTCCGGCGAGACCCCGGTTCGACGTGATCAGGATGACCGCGGCGCGCCGCGGGCCGCCGCGCGAGGGCGGCAGCGGCCGGCGGAGGAGCGGGAACCGCTCCGACAGCTCCGGCGTGATCAGATCGGCGAGCACGTCACGCAGCGCGATGGCGTACGGGCGCGCGGCCACCACGCGGTCCTGGGCGCGCTTGAGCTTGGACGTGGCCACCAACTCCATCGTCCGGGTGATCTTCCGCGTGTTGCGGACCGAACGGATTCGCCCCTTGAGGGCGCGGCTCTTCGCCATCAGGCGCCCGGCCGGAACGTGGCCTTGAACTCGGCGATCGCGGCCTTGAGTGCGGCGCTGTTTTCGTCATCCAGCGTCTTCTTGGTCCGGATGCCATCGAGCACCTTGGGCCGCTGGGTCTCGAGATAGGCGAGGAACTCCGCCTCCCACTTCCGGACCTGGGCGACGTCGACGTCGTCCAGGTGACCGTTGGTCACGGCGTAGATGATCGCCACCTGCTGGTCGACCGGCACCGGCTGATACTGCGGCTGCTTCAGGATCTCGACCAATCGAGCGCCGCGGGCAAGCTGCTTCTGGGTGGCCGCATCGAGATCGGAGCCGAACTGCGCGAAGGCCTCCAGCTCACGAAACTGCGCGAGGGAGAGCCGGAGCGGGCCCGCGACCTGCTTCATCGCCTTGATCTGGGCATTGCCACCGACTCGGCTCACGCTGATGCCGGCATCCACCGCGGGGCGCACGTTCGAGTAGAACAGATCGGTGGTGAGGAAGATCTGGCCGTCGGTGATCGAGATGACGTTGGTCGGGATGTAGGCCGACACGTCGCCCGCCTGGGTCTCGATGATGGGAAGCGCCGTAAGCGACCCGCCCGGCTTCTTGATGCGCGGGTCGAACTTGGTCAGCTTCGCATCCTCGGAGATTTTCGCGGCGCGCTCCAGCAGCCGGCTATGCAGATAGAACACGTCGCCCGGGTACGCCTCCCGGCCCGGCGGGCGGCGGAGAATGAGCGACATCTGCCGGTACGCAACGGCTTGCTTGGAGAGATCGTCGTACACACACAGCGTCGCCCTGCCTTCTTCGTACATGAAGTACTCGGCGAGCGCGGTGCCGGCGTAGGGCGCAATGTATTGGAGAGGGGCGGGATCGGCGGCGGAAGCCTCGACCACGATGGTGTACTCCATCGCGCCGGTCTCCTTCAACTTCTCGACCACCGTCGCCACCGTCGACTTCTTCTGCCCGATGGCGATGTAGACGCAGACGACGTCCTGGCCCTTCTGATTGATGATCGTGTCGATGGCGATGGCGGTCTTGCCGGTGCCGCGATCGCCGATGATCAGCTCGCGCTGGCCGCGGCCGATCGGGATCATGGAGTCGATGGCCTTGATGCCGGTCTGGAGCGGCTCCTTGACGGGCTGACGGACGATGATGCCGGGAGCGATGATCTCGACCGGCCGGCGGGTCGCCGCCGCGATGGCGCCCCGCCCGTCCACCGGCTCACCCAGCGGATTCACCACCCGCCCCAGCATGCCCGGCCCGCAGGGAATGTCGAGCAGGCGCCCGGTGCGCCGGACCTCGTCGCCTTCCTTAAGAGCCGTGTACTCGCCGAGCACGACCGCCCCGACGTTGTCCTCTTCCAAGTTCAGCACCAGGCCAGTCAACACTTCACCGGTCTCGGTCGCCGTGAACTCGAGCATCTCCCCGGACGTCGCCGACGCGAGACCGTAGATGCGGGCCACCCCGTCACGCACCTCGAGGACCGTGCCGACCTCGGTGGTGGCCGAGGGCGAGAGGTCCGCGGCGGCAATCTCGCGGAGCAAAACCTCTTTCAGCTCGCCGGGACGAAGGATGAATTCAGTGGCCATGAGTCGTGGGCGTCGGGGTGGAGGAACCGGTCAAAAATAGCTTGTGAAAATAGTCACAATGGCTGACACCGGGCAAGTCAGACGCGGCTGCGGGTGTTCCCTCGGGCGAAGGCCGCCAGCACCCCGCGGGGCCCCATCGCCGCGAGCGCCGAAGGCGTCGCGTTGGCGATCCGCCGCGTGGTGCCGGCCAGATGGCTGGAGGAGGCAAAATGGAGCATTCTGACCACCGTGGCCACCTGATAGCCGGGGTTTTGGAGCAGTTGGGCGGCGCAGGCTACGCGGATCAGATCTATGACCCGCTTGAGGTTGGGCGCTCCCCCCGCGCCGAACTGGCGGGAGAGGTGCTCCCGGCTCACCTTGAGCTCCCGGGCGATCGAGGCGGTGCGGATCGGCCGCTCCACCTGCCGAAGAAGCAGATCCCAGGCGGCGCGCTGCAGCGGCTCGGTGAGCCGGAGCAGGCGCGGCCCGTCGGCCAGCGCGCGGCGGCGGGCGCTGGTGACCGACCAGCGCATGACGAGATCGCCCACCACCGGGTCGTCGACGCCCTCGACGGCCACCGCCGCGACCGCCTCCCGCTGGCAGGCCAGCAGCAGGTCGCCGTCGTCCGGACGGAATGGCGCGTAGGCGAGCACCGGAATGCCGGGCAGCTCGCGCCGGAAGGTCGCCAACTCGCCCATGAGCCCCAGGCTCGGCGCCAGCACGATCGCGTCCACCAGGCGGGTCTCCAGCACCCGCCGAAGCCCCGAAACGCTACGGCACGCCACCACCCGCGCTCCGCCTTGAGGCAACGTGCGTTTGAGCGCGAGCACCGCCGCGCGGCTCTCGAGTAAGACAGCGACGGCGGCCACAGTCAGGACGGGGTTGGAGGAGGGGTCGAGCTTACCTGCGGCCGGCCGGCGCCCATCGCGACCAGGGTTCGCACCATCTCACCGGCGCGCTTGAGCACGCCGCGGGCGTTGTCGTAGCTCAGCGTTTCGAGAGCTTCGTCCAGGGTGTGCCACTCGCAGGCGGTGATGCCTTCGTCGCCCTGGGGACACGCGTCTCCCTCGACCGACTCGAACAAGAAAAAATGGCAGTATTTGTGGATGTGCCGGCCGCGGAACCGGAAGTGCCAGTCGATGAGGCGGATGGGTCCCTGCAGCACCAGACCGCTCAGGCCGGTCTCCTCCTCGGTCTCCCGAAAAGCGGCTTCGGCCGGCGTCTCACCATCCTCGAGGTGGCCCTTCGGGAACCCCCAATTGTCGTAGGAGTCCTTGATCAGGAGGTAGCGCGTCCCCTCATCCGGCGTCCGGCGGAAGACGATGCCACCGGCGCTCACCTCGAGGTCCGGTCGCCGCTTCCCCATCAAAATACCGACACCTTGAAGTACTTCTTCGGATTCGCCTGAATGTCGGCCAGGAGCTGGCGGAGCTGACTCACCGTCTGCGCCGTCTCGACGTACAGCGTCGAGTCGGTGGCAAGCCGGCCGAAGGTGCCGCGACCGGCCTGCATTTTGGTGAGCAGCGAGTCTGCGCTCTGGAGGACCCGCACCACGCTGGCCTCATTGTCCCGCGCCGCCGCCATGACCGAGCGGAAGTCGGCGGCGGCGGCCCGGAGGTCGGCGCTCGAGGCCCGGGTGTTGTTCAAAATGTCCTGGAACTGATTCGCGTTGGTGGCCGTGTCCATCCGGGCCACGGTATGCTCGAAGCTCCGGGCGATGCCGGCAAAGGCATCCGCCGAGGTGGCGACGCTCATGCCGACTTTGTCCAGGCGGTTGGCTTGCTGATCGGTGAACTTGGCGACTCGGTCCGAGATGGCCGCGAGATCGAGCACGCTCCGGCGCAGCTCGCGCAGCGCCGTCGTATCGAAGACGTTTTGGACGCGCTGGGTAATATCGGCCACGTCACCGGCGATGCGGCTCGCCTGCGCCGTCAACTGGCCCACGTCAGGCAGCGTCGCGCCGGGCCACGCGTCGCCACCGACGGTGTCGGACTCGATCAGCGCCGAGCGGACATTGGGGTCGGCGGGAAGCGGCTCGAACGGAATGATGTTGGCCGCCCATTCACCGAACAGGCTGGCGGAGGCCGAGATCACGGCGGGCTTCCGCGGAAGGGCGATCTCACGGTCGATGGTGAGCTCGGTCTCGACCCAATCATCCTCGGTGAGCCGGATCGCATCGACCCGTCCGACCTTGACCCCGCGGAGCGTCACCGGCGCGCCGACACCCAAACCGCCCACCGTGCGAAAACGAGCGACGTAGACCGTCTGCTTCTTGTTCACGCCGCGCTCGCTCAGCCAGAGGGCGCCGCCGATCACGAGCGCGATCGACGCGAGGACCACCAACCCGACCATGAACTCGTTGCCCCGTTTCACGACGCGGACCTCCGCTCGGCCGTTGCCTCGACGCGATCGCTATTGTCGTCGGGCCGGCCTTCGATGAACTGGCGCACGACCGGGTCGGTGGTCTCACGGATCTCCGCGACCGTGCCGACCTGGCGGATGGAGCCCTGATACAGCATGGCGACCTGGTCGCCGACCGTGAACGCGCTCCGCATGTCGTGGGTGACGACCACGCCGGTGACGCCGAG
>JBGPVE010000203.1:0-5353 GCA_041491545.1 Gemmatimonadota bacterium
ACCCGATTTCTTCATCCGGCTCCTGACCGACCGCGACGACATCACGCTGGACCCGTTCGCCGGATCCAACACACTCGGCATGGTGGCGGATAAGCTCGGGCGGAGATGGATTGCAATCGAGCAAGAAGAGGAATACCTTCGCGCGAGTCTTCCCGAGCCTGCGCGCGGCAGCGTGACCTTTCATGGGCACGTGAACCAGCCCGAGGTAATGCGCGGGCTGGGCGACGCTCGGGTCGCGGTCTTTCCGTCGTACACCGAGACGTTCGGTCTCTGCGCCGCCGAGGCGATGGCCGCCGGCTGCGCGACGCTCTACACCAGGCGCACCTGCGGGCCCGAGATCGTGCGTGACGGGATGGATGGGCGCCTGATCGATCCGGACGATCGTGCCGGCATCGCGGCGTCCATCTTGGCCGTGCTTCGGGACGAGGAGCTGGGGGCGCGCTTGAGCGTCGCGGGACGGGCCCGGGTGTTGCAGGATTTCGCCCTCGCCCCCCTGATGGCGGCGAACGAGCAGTTCTTTCTGGGTGTCGTGCGCAAGTTCCATAACGGCCGGGGAGGATAGCGTCATGGACCTGGTCTCCGCTCTCGATCGATGCAGCGCCCGGGCGGCCGGCTATTTCGCGGCCCAGTCCCGCCAGATCGGCGATGCGCTTTACTGGCGCCACAGCACCACGCACGATCCGGTGCGGGATCCGGCACATCTTCTCTATGGCACCTGGGGCGGCGTGTTCGGCTCGCGGCTCATCCGCGGCCCCCAGGCGTTCGGCCCGATGGAGCGCAAACGCATCGCCGCCGGGATCAACGGCTTCCAACGGCCGGACGGCACCTTCTTGCCCGATCTCAAGCCGCAAGAGCTCGGCGACCACGGGATCGAGTACGATACGTTCCATTTCACCAACTACGCGTGGGGCGCGCTTCGAGCGCTGGGTGCGGCGCCTCGGTTCCCACCCGCGTTCATGGAGCGGTTTGCCGCCCCGCGCGTCCTGGCGGAGTGGCTTGCCCGGCGCGACCTCAGTAAGCCATGGTCCGAGGGAAACAACGTCGTGAACCTCGCCTCGTTCTACGCCATCCAGTACGAGGATGGTTCAGGCGAGGCGTTGGACCGACTGCACGAGATGCTCGAGTGGCACCGGCGGGAGCAGCACCCTCGCACGGGCTTATGGCACTCCGACGCTCCGGTGCGCACGACCCATGTCGAGTACGCGATGGCCGGCGGCGCGCATAACCTGCATCTGTTCTACTACCTCGACGCGCCGGTCCCGAACGCCGACCGGATTGTCGATAGCTGCCTGGAACTCACCTCGCTCGGTGTCGTCTCCGCCTGCATCGATCTCGACATGGTGGACATCCTCACCCACCTGCGCCGGTACGGCCATCGCGTGGACGAGATCGACCGCCTGCTGCATCGCTACCTGGTCGAGCTGATCCAAGTGCAGAATGCGGACGGCGGCTTCTGCGACAACTATGTCGCGCCGCATCGGGCCTATGGGCACACGACTCCCGTGGGACGATCGGTCACCTGGGTCACCTGGTTCCGGCTCGCCACCATCGGCATGCTTGCCGGCACGCTGATGCCCGCCCAGCGGGACCGCTGGTGGTTCCGCAACACGCTGGGCTCCGGGTACCACGATCTCGCCCGCGCGGCGGGACCAGGCTCCGCGAGCGGCACACCGGCGGTGGCCTTGGCCGCCCCCGCGTCGCTGCGCCTGTGGCTGATCACTCGCCGCGAGGCCCGCTGGATGCGGCAGCGCATCACCAGCCGGGCCCGGCGTTGGCTCAAGCGGGCCAGCTGATGCCGTCGATCGGCGTCTACATCGCCACGTATGAGCGGGTCGGCCTTCTGCGCTCCACGCTCGACGCGCTTGCGCGCCAGTCGCGTCGGCCCGACGAGATCGTGGTGGCTGACTCCTCTCGCTCACCCGACGCCAGGCTCGCGTTCGAGGCCTTCGCGGCGTCCGTTCCCGAGTTGGCGACCCGATATGTCGCGTCCCCGTGCCGCGCGCTTCCGCGGCTTCGCTGGCTCGCTTCCAGAGAGGGCACCGCCGACATCGTTTTGTTTCTCGACGACGACGTGTGCTTGGCTCCCAGTGCGCTGGCGGTGCTGGAGCGGGCGTACGATACGCTCGGCCGCCGGCCCGAGGGCCCCCCGGCGGGGATCGGGTTCGTCAAGACGTGGGACGATGGATCGCAGCCCCGTCGTGAGGCCACGACCTGGCGAGAGCGCTGGCTTGGCACCAACCGCTCTCCGTCGGGTCGACTTACGCGGGGTGGTCTGAGCGTATCGCTCGCGGGCGTGACGGCAAACGGGACCGGGGCGGGCATAGCACGCGTGGAGCACCTTTGGGGCGGCGCGATGTCGTTCCGGCGAGAGGTCCTGACCCGGGTCGGGTTTCTCGATCGATTGGCCGAGCTCTATCGTCTGGGCATCGGCCGGGGTGAGGACGTGGTGCTGAGCCGGTATGCCGGCGAGCACGGTGATCTGTTCCTTCTGATCGATCCCCTCGCACTCCATCGGAAGGAAGCGCCCGCCGAAGCGACGCCGTACGCGAGCGCGGGATGGCGGCTGGGACTCACGGCCACCTGGGGCCGGGCGCACACGCTCCGCTGGGTCGCGGCCGACCGGGCCGCGTACCGCGCCGATTGGGCCCGCCTGGCGACGCTGGAGCTTGCGCGGAGCGTGCTCGCGATCGCGCGGCGGCCGGTCTCCCCCCGTGGCTGGCAGCGGCTGGGCGGCGCCACCGTGGGCATCGCGCGTTCGCTGGTCAATTGGCAGAGCATTCCCGCCAGCGCGCGTTCGGCGTCGGGCACGGAGGCGTCATGGCAGTCGTAGCGCCATCGGCTACGCCGATATCGACCCGGACGGCCGCCCTGATTCTCTATTGGGACTACGATACGCAGTGGGGCGGCGATCGCTCGCGCGCGGGCGGCGGTCCGAAAGCCTGGGGCCACGACGAGTTCGTCAACACCGAGCGTCTCCTCGAGCTGCATGCTGCATTCGACATACCCGCCTGCTTCGCGGTGGTCGGCGCGGCCGCGCTCCCGGGAACGCGCCCCTACCACGATCCCGCTCAGATTCGGGCGCTGCACGCGGCCGGCCACGAAGTGGCGAGCCACTCCTTCCAGCACGAATGGTTGCCTGGGCTGGGAGCGGCGGGTCTCCGCGAGACGCTTCTACGCAGCAAGGAGGCGCTGGAAGACTGTATAGGTGCGCCGGTCGAATCCTTCGTGCCGCCTTACAACCAGCCGTTCGATCACGCGGCTGGCTGGTCGTTCAGCCTCTCGGAGCGGCGGACCGCCGGTGCCGATCGGATCGACGTCCAGCGCCTCTGCGCCGCGCTTCGCGAATGCGGCTATCGCACCTGCCGGGTGAGCTACCGGCCTATGTACCAGCGTGCCGTGGAGGCGCTCGCGCGTCGTCGACTCGACCGGCCAGTCGAGCCCGAGCTGATCGAGGGCGTCACCTGTCTGCGTCTCAACACGCCCGGCGGTTTCGCCGAGTCGGCGCAATCGATGATGCGCCGCTGCGTCAGTTCGGGCGGGCTCGGCATCGTCTACGGACACCCCCATTCGCTTCGCGCGGGCGGAGAGCAGGATGAGCGACATCTCGTGACCTTGCTCGAAGAGATCCGGAGACTGCGCGACGCGGACCGCCTCACCGTGATCCTGCCGCGCACGCTGGCGCAGGAGCGCTGATCGCATGCGAGTCTGTGTGATCTCGTTCAAGGTGTGCTGGCGGGACGAGGGCGGCGCGTGGCGCTCGGACGGCGGGTTCCCGTCACAGATGCACGCGATCGGCTCGATCTTCGACGCGATGACTCTCATGGTCGTTGAAGGCCGGCCCCGCGCCGGCGGCCTGCTGCTGCCGCCGGCCGCGCAGGTGGTGCCGCTGGCGTCCCCGACCGGCGCCGATCTCCGCCGCAAGCTGTCGGTGGGTGCGCGCATGCCCTCGTATCTCGTGCGCATGGCGCGGCAAGTGCGCCGAGCGGACGTGGTGCACACGCCGCTCCCGGGAGACCTCGCTTTTCTCGGCATGCTCACCGCCTTGGGGCTTCGGCGTCGGCTGATAGCGCGGTACGGGGGATCGTGGGCGGCGACGTCCGAATCGACCATGATGAATCGGGTGACCCGGCAATGCATGCGGCTCTTTGCCGGCGGGCGCAACGTCATGCTCGCGACCGGTGTCGGAGCCGAGCCGCCGGCGCCGGGCGTCCATTGGGTGTTCTCGACCGCGATCTCCTCCCGGGAACTGGCCGAGGTCCAGCCCGATCTCACGCGGGGCGCGTCGGAGCCGCTCCGGGTGATCTTTGCGGGTCGTCTCTCTCCCGAGAAGGGACTGCTCTACTTGCTGGAGGCGATGGCACTGCTCCGCGCCCGCGGCGATCTCGGCGATCGGATACCCCAACTCACCCTGGCCGGCGACGGCCCGCAGCGGGAGGAGCTGGTGCGCACCGCAAGGGCGTTGGGTGTCGACGACCTGATCCACTTCGCCGGCCAGCTCGATCGCATCTCGCTCCTCACCGAAATGTGCCGGAGCGACGTATGCGTGCTGCCCTCGCTCACCGAGGGTTTCTGCAAGGCGTTGATTGACGGCATGGTCTGCGGTCTCCCCGCCATCGCGACCGAGGCCGGCTCGGCCGGCACCGTGGTGGGACGAGCTGCTGAACGGGGCTGGCTGGTACCATACCGCGATCCAGCGGCCATCGCGGACGCGTTGCGTCGTCTGGTACTGCAGCCACCGGACTGGCCTGCGCTCCGGCGACGTTGCCGGGAGTTTACCGAGGGACTCACGATCGAAGCCTGGGCCGCGGAGATCGCGCGCCGGTGCTCGCTCCAATGGGGCGTGCCCGTGGTGGACGGAAAGCTGGGCGCATGAGCGCGACGACGGTACGGCCTTCCTTCGCTCCGGGTGCCGGATCCGGCAGGGACCTTCGGTCCGGCGCGCCGATCGAGTCGTGGGGGCGCTGGGTCGTGGGTCTCATCGCCGTGGGATGGCTGGCGAGCATTCCGCTTGGCTTTACCCGCGGTCTCGGTTTCTTGACCGCGCTCGGTTACATCCTGGCTATGCTCGGGCTGGCGCGCCCCGCGGTAGGCCTCCTGGGCATCGCCCTCGTGGCCACCCTGGATGCGCCGGCTCGCATCTTCCTCATGAGCGAGGGCGGCTTGCTTCGCTACAACACCTTCAACTACTGGCTGCTGCTGGTCGCCGTCCTCGCGTGTCCGGTCATCTGGCGGCGCCGCGATTTGCCCGTCCGCCTGCTCCAGCTGTTCGTGCTGCTCTTGAGAGTCGAGCTGGTGGTGAGCACCGATTTGGAGTTGGGGATCCAGCACTTCGTCAACGTGCTGAGCACCTTCG
>JBGPVE010000204.1:0-5339 GCA_041491545.1 Gemmatimonadota bacterium
CATCCACCGTGACGAAGGTGATGACCTTGTCGAACGGTCCCTCCATGAAGAGCTGCACCTGGCTGTGCTGATCCGTCGCGCCGACGGCGCCCACCGGCGTCGGTCCCACGAACACCGGCTGCCCCCGCCGGTCCACCCGCTTGCCCAAGCTCTCCGCCCAGAGTTGGCGATACCACTCGGCGAACTCCCGTAAGCGGTCGCTGTAGGGCATGAGCACGTGCACGCGGGCTCCAAGCGACGTGTCCGCCGCCCAGTGAAGCGCCGCGTACAGCGCGGCCGGATTCTCCAGCAAGGTGTCGGACTCGGCCCGCTGGATGGCCTGACGCGCGCCGCTGAGCAAGGCCTCGATGTCGATCCCCACCAGCGCCGCCGGGAGCAACCCCACCGGCGAAAGCACGCTGAACCGCCCGCCCACCGCCGGCGGCACCGCCAACGTCGCGATGCCCTCCCGTTGGGCCAGCTCGCGCAAGGCTCCGCGGACGGGATCGGTGGTGAAGACGAAGTGACGGTAGGCCGCCCCCCCGAGCGCTTCCTCGAGCCAGGCTCGGACCACCAGATACTGCGCCATCGTCTCGGCGGTACCGCCCGACTTGCTGATCACGTTCACCAGCACCCGCCGTGGATCGATGCGCTTCAAGGCCGCCGCGACCGACGTGGGGTCCACGTTCTCCAGGATCGTGAGCCGCGGGAAGAAATCCCGCGCTTCGTCGTCCAGCTCGTTCCAGGCCGGCGCCCGCAGCGCGTTGAGCAACGCCTTGGCGCCGAGCGCCGACCCGCCGATGCCCAAGACCAACACGTGATCGTGGGCCTGCCCCAACCCTTCCGCGAACGCGGCGATCGCCTTCACCGTCGCCGCCTGGTCCACCAACCCGTAGAAGCCGTAGTCGCCGCCGTCGCGCCGCTCCCGCACCTCGGCCTGCACCGAGGGAAACCGCCGCGCCAAGTCGTTCAGATGCGCCCGCGGCAAGCCGTGCTCGCCGTCGAGTCCGTCCTGAAGAATCCGGCCGTATGCGAGCTTCATCAGTCGACCTCCACCGTGAGCCCATCGTAAGCCGGCGCGATGCCGGCCGGCAGTTGGGCAGCGAGCTGAGCGTGACCGGTCTCGTGCGTGAGATGGGTGAGGAAGGTGCGCTCGGCCCCCAGCGCCTGCGCGGTGCTCACCGCCTCGCCGATACTCAGGTGCGTGGGGTGCGGACGCCACCAGAGCGCGTTGAGCGAGAGCACCTTGAGATCCCGGAGCTCCGCGCGTATCGCGTCCGGCACTTCCTTTACATCGGTGATATAAGCCAGATCGCCGATCCGATAGCCGAACACCCGGATGTGCCCGTGTTGAAAGGCCAACGGCAGCACCGACACACCGGCCACGCTCACCGGCTCGCCGGCCTCGAGTGGGCGGAGCTCGAGACAGGGCTTGGAGGTGCCCTCGTAGGGCGCCCGGTCGTCGAAGATGTAACCGTACGAGCCGCGCAGTCGATCCAACGTCTCCGCCGGTCCGTAGAGCGGGAGGGACCGGCGCTGCCGCACCGAGAACATCCGCAGGTCGTCGATCCCCGCGATGTGATCGGCGTGCTCGTGGGTGTAGAGCACCGCGTCGACCCGATCGATCCCGGCCGCGACGAGCTGCAATCTGAGCTCCGGCGGCGTATCGATCAGAATCCGGCGCTCACCAACCTGCACCAGCGCCCCCGACCGCGTGCGCTTATCCCGCGGATCGGTCGACCGGCACACGGCACATTCGCACCCGATCTGCGGCACGCCGAACGACGTGCCCGTGCCGAGGAAGGTGAGGCGCATCTCCTAAACTGCTTCGATCTTCAGGAGGTTGGTAGTCCCGGGTTGGTCGAAAGGAACGCCGGCCGTGACCACCACCCGCTCGCCCGGCTTGGTCAGCTTGAGCTCGAGCAGCTTGTGCCGCGCCACGGTCAGCATCGAGTCGTAGGTGGGGAGATGCTCCACGAGCGAGGGGATGACGCCCCAGACCAGCGCGAGCTGGCGAAACGTCTCCGGCTCCGGCGTGACGGCGAAGATGGGTACCGACGGGCGGTAGGAAGCCACGGTGCGCGCGGTAAAGCCGCTGCTCGTGAAGCAGACGATGAGCGGCGCCGCCATGAGTTCCGCCGCGGCGCAGACCGCCACGGCAATCGCGTCCTCCGTCCGGGTCAAGAGCGGCGCATCGGTGGGCTCACCCCGGTGCAGCCGCTCCAGCTCCTCCCGGCGGCGGCCTACCGCCACGTCGAACGCGGGGCTCCGGCCCTTGCGGTTTCGCTCCAACTCCCGCGCGATCCGGGTCATCGCCTGCACCGCCTCCAGCGGATACGCACCCACCGCCGTCTCGGCCGACAGCATGACCGCGTCGGTCCCGTCGAGGATCGCGTTGGCCACGTCGGACACCTCGGCTCGCGTGGGGCGTGGCGCGTGAACCATCGACTCGAGCATCTGGGTCGCGGTGATGACCGGCTTACCGTGCAGATTGGCTTCGCGAATCACCCGCTTCTGCGCGAGCGGCACCTCCTCGAAGGGCAGCTCGACCCCGAGGTCTCCCCGGGCCACCATGATCGCGTCTGCCGCCTTGAGGATCCCCGTGAGGTTCTTGAGCGCGGTGTCCTTCTCGATTTTGGCGATGAGCCGCATCGACCGGGGCAGGAGCCGCCGCACCTCCTCGATGTCCTCCGGCCGCCGCACGAACGAGACGCCGATGTAGTCGACTCCCAACTCGACGGCCCGCGCGACCTCGTCTCGATCGCTGTCCGTCATGACGGGAGCGCTCACGTCCGCTCCGGGCAAGTTCATCCCCTTGTTCGCCTTGAGCTCGCCGCCGTAGCGGACCCGGCCAAAAACGCGATCGCCGTCCACCTTGATGACGTCGACATCGAGCAGACCGTCGTCCAGCAGAATGGGAAGGCCGGGCCGCACATCCTGGGCGAGCCCCGCGTAGGTCGTCGGAATCTCACCCGCCCGGGCGCTCTTCTCCGGCGCAAAGACAACATCCTGGCCGGCCGCCAGCAGGAGAGGCTGAGGCAGCTTCCCCACCCGGATTCGGGGTCCGCGCAGGTCGAGCAGGATGGCTGCGCTTCGGTACCCGCTCCGCGCCGCGATGACCTCCTTTACCCGCGTGATCCACTGGGTCCGGATCTCGGGGGTTCCGTGGGAGGCGTTCACCCGGATCACGTCAACGCCCGCGTCGAGCAGCGCGACCATACGATCGGGCTGGTCCCACGCAGGGCCGAGGGTAGCGACGATCTTGGTCCGACGAATGGACTCGGGCGACACGGGCGACTCTTCGGAAATGGGTTGCACCAGTTTAATCGCGGAGTGTCAGGGCTGCACCACGACAGGTGGGAAGTGTCAACATTTCGAGATCGGGAGCTGATGATGTGGAAAAAATGGGAGGGCCGTGAGCTGACCGGAAGCTCCATATCCACATGTGGAAAAACGAGCGAAGTGCATATCCTCCGAGCCACAATTGACTCTCGGAAAAGCGGAGCTAGCTCTCAGATACTGCGTTAGGTCGACTAAGCAACATCCCGCTTACCAGCAGCTTACGATGTTCCACCTGGACGATGGCTTAATAAGTCGACAGTGTCGCTAGCGGTGAATTATTTATGCATACGACGGAATTAGAAACATTGTCGACATGAGGTTTTTCAGCTATTCAGGTCACAGCTGCGTTTCTTTGTACCATCACCGCCGCGCGGCCGATCGCGTCGATTTTCGTACTGCATTCCGCAGCGCCCCGTACCCACCGCGGTCGCCGACGTTGAACCGCAGATCCCGGTATCGGACTGTCCCCTCCGGCCCGATGACGTAGACCGCTCGCCGGTCCACTCCTTGGCGATCGCCGGCCCCGTACTTATGCGCCACCTTCTGGCCCGGGTCGCTCAGCAGGCGAAACGGCAGATCGAGTTTGGCGGCAAACCGGCGGTGGGCCTCGACTGAGTCGACGCTGATGCCGATGACGACAGCATCCGGCCCGAACAGGTCGTCTCGCCGGTCTCGGAACGTTGCCCAGAGGACGCTGTCGCTCTTGGTGAAGTCGCGGGGGTAGAAGGCCAGGACCACCGTCTTGCCCCGATCCCGCCAAAGGGAGTAGGGGCTGTCCGCCATCCCCACGGTGTCCTTGGTCGCCCACGAAAGCGAAAAATCCGGTGCCTCACGACCCTCGTCCGGCCCGGAGACAATGCTGACGGCGGGATCGTTGGCCTGGGCCGTCGCCGCTCGGGTGCTCAGTGCGACGAGGCCCGCGGCGAGGGAAAGAGCAAAGAGAATGCAACGCATGCGAATTTCGTCCTATCCGTCTGAATTCAGGCGCCCACGACCTCGCGGGCGCCGTACTTTGTCGCCACGTACTCCTCCAGAATCGCGAGGAACTCGGGCACGATCGACTCGCCCTTGAGGGTGAGGAGCAGTCGGCCGTCCACGTACACCGGTGCCCTCGGCTCCTCGGCCGTGCCCGGCAGCGAGATGCCGATGTTCGCGTGCTTCGACTCGCCCGGCCCGTTGACCACGCAGCCCATCACCGCGACCCTCAGCTCTTCCACGCCCGGCCGCTCGGCGCGCCAGATCGGCATCTTCTCCTGCAGGTAGCGCTGGATGTCGAGGGCCATCTGCTGAAAGAAGGTGCTGGTGGTGCGACCGCAGCCGGGACAGCTCGTGACCTGCGGGGTGAAGCTTCTGAGACCCAACGACTGCAGAATCTGCTGGGCGACCTGCACCTCCAGGGTGCGGTCACCGTTGGGCTCCGGCGTAAGGGAGACGCGGATCGTGTCGCCGATCCCTTCGAGCAGCAGTACCGCGAGGCCGGCCGTGCTGGCCACGATGCCCTTCATGCCGATGCCCGCTTCGGTGAGCCCGAGATGGAGCGGATAGTCGGCGCGCGCAGCCAGCATCCGGTACACCTCGATCAGGTCCTGGACGCCGGACACCTTCGCGCTGATCACGATCCGATCGTGCGCCAGCCCGCACTGCTCGGCCAGCGCGGCGGAGCGGATGCCGCTCTCGACCATCGCCTCCAGGGTGACCTCGCGCGCGTCCATCGGCTCGGCACGGCGGGCATTCGCGTCCATCATCTCGGTGAGCAGGTGCTGGTCGAGGGAGCCCCAGTTCACGCCGATGCGAACCGGCTTCTCATGCCGCAGCGCGACCTCGATGATGGCGCGGAAGTTCTCGTCGTGGCGCTTGCCGCCCACGTTGCCGGGGTTGATCCGATACTTGGCGAGCGCCCGGGCGCACTCGGGATACTTGGTCAACAGCTGATGGCCGTTGTAGTGAAAATCGCCCACGATCGGCACCCGCACGCCGATCCGATCGAGCCCCTCCACGATCGGCGCCACCGCCGCCGC
>JBGPVE010000205.1:0-5339 GCA_041491545.1 Gemmatimonadota bacterium
ACTCGGCATGAAGTACATCAAGCGTCGCCAAGACCGCAGCACCGAGGGCTGGGCGGTCGCGTTCCTGGCCCGCCACACCACCGAATCGAAGTTCTGGGCCGACCGCAAGCACGGTGGACGCGAGAAGGCGCTGGCCAAGGCGAAGGTTTGGCGCGACGCGATGATGCGTAAACACGGCATCCCCGCCACGGCCCGCCGCCTGCCGGTCCCCTGGACGCGCTGCAGCCCGTCCGGGATCCGCGGGGTGTATCTCAACTACTACAAGTGGGCCTACATCTCGCAGATCGCGGAAGCGCCGGGCAAGTATCCGAGAGCCTACTTCGGCTTCCGGACCCACGGGGACCAGCGGCGTGCCTTCATCGCGGCGGTGCGGCACCGGGTCCAGAACGAGAAGCGGCTGTACGGGACGGTGGTGACGCCGCTGCCGAAGTGGTTGGCGGCGAAGGTGTAGGACGGCGTTCGATCAGATGCACCGAGCCGAGGCGGCCATCACACCGCCTCGGACAGGCTCGTGAAGGTCACGAAGAACGGCGACTCCAGGCGCGATGAGCTCGGGTCGACCGCGGTTCATCTCATGGCGTCGAGTCCGTCAACCTCCAGTTCAGAACGGTGCTTGGGAAATCGAAATCCTCCGCGAGAGCACGAGGGCTACTATGGCGCGGTGGGGGCGGAGCTGTCAATGACCCGGGGCCCAGGGGTCGTGCGGCTACTCCACCGCGAGCGCGATGCGCAGCGCGTCGCGGAGCGCTCCGAGCTTGGGCGTGCCGAGGGCTCCGATGAAGTTGGTGAGCCGACTCTTTTCGATGAGGAAGAGTTGATCGCACTTGACGGCGGACCTGCGCTTGAGGCCTTCGGCGACCCCGACGAGAACTTCGGTGGACAACCCGTCGGCGTCCGAATGGACCGGTGCGACGACGACGCGTGGAAAGGGCGAGTTGCACAAGGTCTGGCGACTCACGACCACGACGGCGCGGCGTTGTTTCGGATCTCCCCGCGGAGGGGGATCGAGCAGATACACCTGGCCGCGCGCCAGATTCATCCATCCCACCGGACGCTGGCATCGGCAGGCTCCGACTGCAGCCGCATCAGATCGTCGGTCTCCCGCGCCAGCCGCTCCGCCTTGAGCGTCAGCAGCTCGAGATCCCGAGCCTCCCGGGAGCGCCGGGCCGCGCGCAGCAGATAGCGGCGAACCATGGCATCGACGAGAGCCGACCGCTGACCCTCGCCGCCCAAGTGATCCAGCGCGGCCAGCACCTCACCAGATAGGGTAAGGGAGGCCCGCTCCTTCTTTTCGCGGCGCCGAAGGATCTGCGCGGCCTTGGCCAGAGCATCGGGGGGCAGGTCATCAAGCATGCCGAAGGATATAGTACTTATGGTACTACTGTCAATAGTACTAAGTAGACTACCAATAGCCATCGGTATCCCGGTCGTTTGTATAGGCGTCGGTAAGTTACCGACCAGTTCGTGGCCAGCCGTCATCAATTTGACGCGAGATAGAGCCTGTTAACGCGAAGAATGGCGGCGGGCGATCAGGAATCCGAACGAGTTGCTCACGCCGGCAAGCACGGACAAGCGTACCGGCTGACAGCAGGATACGGGAGATACCCAGGTACTGGAGGAAATCAGACCGATTCGGGGGTCACGATAACCTTGTATTGTTTGGACCCCCGGATCATTTGACCGCGCCGGCCGCGGAAGCCTGCCCGGCACCGGAGCTTGGCAGCCGGGCCAGCTGGTCCCGCATCGAGCGCCACCGCGCATATTGATCCCGCTTCGCTGGATCGGAATCCTCGCGTCCTTGGAGCCAGAAGTTGAACCAGTCCAGGTTCCGCTGCATCGAGTTGAGCCGATGCTGCGGCTGCGTGAAGATATGCCCCTCCCCGGGATAGAGCACGAACTCGACGGGCACCCCGGCTCTGCGAAACGCCGACGACATCTCGAGACCGATCAACGCCTCCAAGGGATTGAACTCCATCAGGACTGGAGCGCGCGCTTCACTCACGTTGAAGAAGGGCGAGAACTTGAGCCAGTTGGCCAGCGTAGGACCAAACGGCGGCCCGCCCAGCACCCGCTCGGCGTTCTCGCGGAAGCTGCGCCGACCACCGAGCCAGTAGATGCCGGGATTGTAGTCTCCGCCGTCGCCGACGGCGGCCGCGCGGAAGAGGCTGGAGTGCGTCACTGCGAACTCGCCGAGAAAGCAGCCGTAGCTCCAGCCGAGAATCCCAAGCCGAGTCGAATCGGCAATGCCTTGTTCCACGAGCATCCGGGCTCCGCGCTCGATGCTCGCCAATGGGCTGTATCCTTCCGCGACGCTGCCCCGCTCGAAGTCCCGTCCCGTCCAGTTGTCGTAGCGCGGATAGTTCACCAGGAGCACGGCGAAGCCGTCGCGGGCGAACGCCTGCACCGGATAGCTCGAGATCCATTCGGCTTCCAGGGCCAGCTTTCCCCCGAAGCCATACAGCACCACGAGCGTCGGGTACCGCCGGCCGGAATCATATCCCACCGGCTTGATCAGGAAGCCATTCGTCTCGGTGCCGTACTTGTTGCGCCACCGCAACTCCGTGGCCTCGCCCAACGTGGCGGAGGCCAACTCCGGATTGAGATTCGCCAGCGTCGTGACCACGCCGGTCCGGAGATCCACGATCGCGGGGTCGGGAGCAACGGTGGTCGACTGGCGAATGCAGGCGGCCACCGACCCGTCCGCGCTGACGCTGCAGCCCGACAGATGCCCAGCCTCCGCCGACAGCTGGCGAATCGAGCCGTCCGATCTCCCGATCCGGTACAACGCGCTCTTGCCTCGGCGGACGGAGCCTGAATCCGCCGTCTCGTAGACGAACGCGCTGTCGTTCAGCGCCCATATTGCCGGGACGTAGGTGCCCAGCTTGCCCATTCCCAGGTTCGTCCGCGTTCGCGTCTCGAGATCCACGACGCCGATGGATGCACCGGCGGCGTCCGCCATCGATGAGACGAACGCGACCGCCCGATCCCCGGGCAGCCACATGGCCTGGTCCTCGGCCGCCTCGCCGGTCGCGATCGGGGTGAGCCGGCTATCGGCGAGCGAGAGTATGCCAACATCGGAATTGAAGTAGACCTGCGACTCGTGCTGAATCGGCGGCGCCTCGTACGTCACCGCAAGGCGCTGCTCGTCGACCGCCCAACTGAAGTCATTGATGTCCCGATCGATCTGCCAAACCATGCGCTCGCGCCCGGTCCGGACATCGACGATCCAGAGTTGGGTCGGGGGCTTGAGCCAGGTGGCGTTCACCACGTCGGTGACCAGCATAGTCTCGTCGTCATACAGCACGCCCCGTGACTCGACATCCTTCCGGCGGTCGGCCGGCACCGACGGCGACGACGTGAACGCGATCTGCCGCCCGCTTCGCGACCACTCGTACTTGAAGACTCCCGCCAACGGCGGCGGCCGATCCAGCGGCTGCCAGCTATCCACCCGGTGCTCAGCCCGGCCCGGCGCGTGGCGAAACACCTGGGTGGGCCGACCTCCGGTCGCGCCGATTGTCCAGACCTGCGCCGCGCCTCCTCTCGACGAGAGAAATGAGATCGATCGCGAATCGGGCGTCCAGCGCACGCCGGAGAGACTCTCTTCCTCGAGCAACTTGACGGGCGCCGACGCGCCCGCGGTCGGGATCACGTAGAGTGCGGCGCGGTAGGCGTTCTTCTCCCGAAACCCTTGCTTGACGACGAATGCCATCCGCCGCCCGTCCGGCGAAATACGCATCTCCTGCAAGTCGCGCCGCCCGACGATTGCGTCCAACGTGATCGGATGCGGCCGCCCGGTCACGGGCGCCGGTATCTGAACCTGTGCCGCGGCGATCGAGAGCGGCGCGCCCAACGCGAGGGCGGCAAAGCGGATCAATACGACACGAGAGCTGGCGGTCACGGTCATGGTCCTCAATACCGGAATCTGGCGCCGACGATCACCGTGCGCGGCACCTGTGCCGTGACGTTATTCGACTCGTAGCGGAGATTGTCGCCGACGTTTTCCGCACGCACGAAGCCGGTGATGAAACGATTCACGTCCTGATTCACGGAGATCGTGAATTTCGTCACGGAGGGATAGCTCAACCAGTAGTCTCGGCCGGACCCTCGATAGGGCTGACCGCCGTAGTAGAACCCATACAGCGCGATCCAATCGTTGCCGGTCCAAGTCCCGAAATAGGTCACGCTCGCACTAACGTTGGTGCCGGCCAACGGCGCGTAGGTAATGGTGCCGCCCGCCGACGAATGCGGAATGCCCAGCACCTTGTCACCGATCTGGTAGTCTCCCGAGTAGTTCGGAGCCAGTTGCCGAACCGTGCTGTTCGCGAGGGAGAAGGTACCGGACACCACGACCTTCGACAGGTTGAGGCGGCCCTCGAACTCCCACCCTTCGTTCTTGATGCGCCCCGCGTTCTGGTACTGATACGTCGGCAACGACGCGGAGGGATCGACCAGCACCCGATCGATGAGATCGATGGCCCGCTGGTTGTAGTACGACACACCGAACGACGCGGTCCGGCCGAGCTGGACGTCGAGACCACCGTCCCCGCCGCGTTGGCGTTCGGGGCCCAAATGGGGATTCGCGCGCTGGATGTCGAAGAACGTGACGTTGGCGCTGCTCTGGAACGGGAACGGGGGGCGGATGCTCTCCCCGTAGGACGCGCGGAGCTTCACGGTCACCTGGCCGAGCTGCCGGGCGTAGGACACCCCGACTCGTGGCGACACCGCCGTCCCGAAGTCGGCCCCGAAGTTGGCGTTGCGCTCGGCTCGCACTCCCGCGGTGAGGAAGAGCGAGTTGGCGACGTCGAATCGGACCTGACCGAAGTAGCCGGTGTTGGACGAGGGATTCCGCACGAGATAGCTTGGTGAATCGAGGAAGCCGCCGTTCCTAGTCGACCGGCCGACGAACGCGTCGACGTCATTGAACTCCGAGTAATTGACGCCCCCGGTCACGACCGCCGCGACCGATCTTCCTCTCCAGAGGCTCAGATCGGTGTAGTAGAGCATCGACGCCTTTTCGAGGTGACCGGCGAAGACCTGGTAGAACGAGTCCGACGGCGTCGTCAGCCTCGGCTGCCGATCGTAATAGTCCTGATACGTCTGGTCGTACCCCAGTGTGAGCGTGTGGGTCCACGACGCCGTCGCCCGGACGGCCGCCGTCAGGCCGTACGTCTGCTGCCGGACGTGATCGTCTTGGAATGCCGGCTTGGAAAAGGGCACGTACGCTCGAAGCGCCGGCGTCCACTCCGGGTTCCACCACTTGAACGCGTATCTGGCGGCCACCGAGAGCGTCAACGGGCCCTGCGTGGTTTGGAGATTGCCATTCGCGCCCGCCCTGCCCG
>JBGPVE010000206.1:0-5334 GCA_041491545.1 Gemmatimonadota bacterium
AGCTCAAGCAGGTCCGCGGTCTCGTAGAGCTCGAGGTAACTCTTGAATTCACTCGAAGTGCGATCGACAACACTCATTTTGACAGCGACTTACGCCGCGGAGATAAAGGAAAGTGACCCGTCCGGCACGAGCCCGTCCTGGGCCAATCGGCGGAAGAAGTCGGTGAGACCCGCCAAATGGCGATAGGAGAGCGCGTAGTCCAAGTCGCCAAGGTACGAGCGGCAGGCGGCCTCCGCCACGCCGGTTCGGCGGGACGCCTCGGTCGCCAACTCGGTCAAGTGAGCAAGCCCCCAACTCCGCGAGTCGAGCAGCGCGCGGTGGACCGCCTGTACCGCCACGGCATCCGCGTCTCGGCGCGCAGCCCACACGGCGAACACAAACGGCAGACCGGTCCAGCTCCGCCACGACTCACCCAGGTCGACTTTGACCGGATACGCGGCACGGGCACCCAGCACCAGCGCCGCGTCGCCGATCACCAACACCGCCTCATGCGGGAAGCGGCTCAGCGACTCGAGGTCGATGGCCTCGGCACGGACCGTGGCGAACCTGGGCGCGATCCGCCAACGATGGCGGCAGAGCAGCTCGAGTAAGAGGACCGAGGTACGCGACGAAGCGCTCAGCAGCACCGTGCAACCGCTCAGCTCCTCCACCGGCCGCTTGGCGAAGAGAGCGACGCTATGGACCGGGCCGTCGCAGGTGATCGCGAGATCGGGCAACAGGTGATACGCCGCCGCGTTCCGCGCGTACTCGACGGCCGAAACGACACTCACGTCCAACTCGCAGGCGGCCAGCAGATCGTTGAGCTCGGAGGCGGTACCGGTGACCAGGTCGGCCGCGACCGGAACGATCCCTCGGTCGATGGCCGCGTACACCGGATAGCAGTTGATCCAAGGGATCCGGCCGAGTCTCATGCGGCATGCACCACTGGAAGCGCGACACCGCGTCGGAGCGCGGGCTCCGGAGGCGGATCCTCGAACGTCTCCCGCACCGGTCGATAAAGGCTGTCGCGCTCGACGGGCCGCTTCCCCGCCCCGCGGATCAGCTTCACCAGATCCATGTACGGCATGTGCATATCGGTGTGCGCGCCGGCCTCGTGGTAGATCCGCTCGTACACCACCGTGCCCTCGACGTCGTCGCAGCCGAAGCTCAAGGCCACCTGCGACAGAAAGGGCGTCACCATCGGCCAGTGCGTCTTGATGTGCGGGATGTTGTCGAGGAAGAGCCGGCCAATGGCGATGTTCTTGAGATCCTCGTAGGCGGTGGTCGCGGTGCCGACGCGGCCGAGCTCCTCACCCAGCTCGTTGTGATCGGGGTGATACGCGAGCGGAATGTAGGTCAGAAACCCGCCCGTCTCGTCCTGCAGCGTGCGGAGGGCATGCAGGTGTTCGATCCGGTCCGCGGCCGTCTCGACGTGTCCGTAGAGCATCGTGCAATTGGTCGGGATGCCCAGCTCGTGCGCCGCCCGGTGTACGGCCAGCCACTCCTCGCCGGTGAGTTTTCGCTCGGCGATGGTGGCGCGGACGGCGGTGCTGAATACCTCGGCGCCGCCGCCGGGAAGGCTGGTGAGCCCCGCCTCCTTCATCGCGATCAGCACCTCGCGCACCGACGTCTTCTCGATCCGCGCGAGATGCGCGATTTCGACGGCGGTGAGCGCCTTGATGTGGATGTCGGGATGGCGCTGCTTGAGCCCGCGAATCATGTCGGTGTAGTAGCTCAGCCGGAGCTTGGGATGGAGTCCGCCCACGATGTGGAATTCCTTGGTGGGCAGTCCGCGGGCCTGCTCCGCCTCCGCGAACACGTCGTCGAGCGAGCGAGTGTAGGCGCCGTCTTCCTTGGGCATCCGGGCGAAGGAGCAGAAGACGCAGGTGTTGCGAAGGACGCAGACGTTGGTGGGGTTGATGTGTTGGTTGGCGGAGAAGAAGACGCGGTCACCGTTCCGGCGGCGGTTGGCGTGGTCGGCGAGGGTGCCGAGGCCGAGGAGATCGGCCGTCGCATACAGCGCGAGCGCGTCCGCCGCGTCGAGGCGGGCCCCGCCGAGGACCTTTCCGCCGACCTGACGCAGTGCTGGGTCTCTTAGGGTGCCGAGATCAAGCTCTTCTGCCATCTATCTCCGTCCTTAGAACACAGAGCGGGGCGTGCGCCTTAGACTCGGGAGGCCGTCGTGCACGGCGCGATCATGAGACCGACCAGGATCGACGCCGATGTGAGCCAGAGACCCACCATCCCACGGAGGAAATTGGAACGGACGGCACAAGTCGAATAATACGCTCGGCTTGGCCGCGTATCAAAGGTATGCCGGAGGGTCGCAAGAGCTTTAGGTGCACCGGCTGCCCCCCGTGCCGGTCGCGCCAGCCTTGAACTGCCATCCAATGAGAAAGAGTGTGTGGATCGTGCGAGAAATCGCCTGCGAATAGGCTGTCGATTGGTTGGGGGTCGGCCAGCCCTCGGGCTCCTCTATCCAAGTTCACTTAGCGGCCTAGGTTACCTGTGTCGGCAGAGAGAACGATCACGGGGCGTAGGCGCCGGTCGGTGCCCAAACGGCGCCATGTGGCCCCCGCGACGGCGATGATTCGGGGGGAAGTAATGACTTACCGGTTGGAATGCGGCTTGGGAGTTGCAACTTTTGTCGTGGTTCGGGAACCCGCTCGCTTCTGGGTGATGGTGTACGCTTTAGTTGCGTCGTTCTAATCCATCGGCCGAGCGGGGGTCGAAGACTAGTCTAAATCGTTCAGTAGCAGACAGTTGGGTAGCACGACCTGCGGTAATTCCGAGGTTCCCCGATGGTTTCACCGCAACCGGTTTCCCGCCCAATACGCCGCTCGCCGCTGCTGTGGGGTCTCGACAGTCTGTTGCGCCGCTGAAGCACTGGCAGTCTCGGAACCGTTACGTCTGATCGCCAGTCTCTCGATCACCGCTTTCGCCGGACTCTCATGCGTTCGCCTCCGGTCGCTCCGTGGCTCCTCCCCGTCCTGTTCCTGATCCTCGGGCTGGGCGCGTCGCTCTCGGCGCAGACGGCCGCCCCGCCGCCCACCGCAGCCGCGCCCACCCAGATGCTCCAGCCCGGCGACCAGATCCGACTTCGGATTTGGCGCGAGGAGGATCTCTCCCGCACGCCCATCGACGTCGATGAGCAAGGCACCGCCACCTTTCCCAAGATCGGCGCCCTCCGGGTGACGGAAATGTCGCCCGACTCGCTCAAGCGTCTCTTGGTCGCGCGGTACACCTCGTATCTCCGGAATCCGTCCATCGAGGTGACGTTTCTTCGTCGGGTGCGGATCATGGGCGCGGTACGGAATCCAAACCTGTACTATGTCGAGCCGACGATGACCCTCGCCGACGCCATCGCGCTGGCGGGCGGCGTGTCGAACGAGGGCCGCGCCGATCGCATCGAGCTTCGCCGGAACGGCCAGAAACTCACGGTCACGCTCACGCAGGAGACGAAAATCGCCGATTCACCGATTCGATCGGGCGATCAGATATATGTGTCGGAGCGAAGCTGGGCCAGCCGCAATGCCGCGATCGTCGCCGCCGGAATTACCGCGGCCGCTCTCCTTGGCGCGACCCTGATTACGCACTGATGGGGGTCCGCATGTCCAACTATCCCGTCGAGCCCTTCGCGCCGGACGTCGAGATCATTCCGAGCCTCCGGCCGGAACTCGACGCTGCCCCGCGCCGACTCGATCTCTGGGGCCTCTGCCTCCGCAATCGTTGGGTGATCGCCGCCTGCGTCGCCGCCGTGGGTGCGCTGACCGCGCTCTACACCGTGCGCGCGCCGCGGAAGTACGAGGCGTCCGCGTCGATCCGCATCGACGACCGCCTGGTGAGCCTCCCCGGAATCGAGCCGCTCCAAGCCGCCAGCGACCTGACCACCGAAATGGAGATGCTCAAGAGCCGCACGCTCGCTGAGCAGGTGGCGCGTGAGCTTCGACTCGCGGTAGAGGTGGAGGGGTCGCGGGACTTGCCGCGCTCCAGCCTCTTGAGCGCGATCGAAGTGTCCGACACCGCCGACTCCGTCACCTACCGTGTACGACCGGAGGACGATGGCCGGATCGCCGTACTGGCTCCCACCCGCGATTCCGCTCTGGTCACTGCTCGCCCGGGCTCGACGGTGACCCTACCGGGGGCCTCGCTCGTCTTCGCGCCGGCGGCGGCTCGATTCGGTGCAGCGACGTTGCGGTTTCGGCGGTTCGAGACCACGGCCGAGGATCTGCGCCGCGCCGTCAAGGTCTCCCGCGCGCCGAACGACGCAAACATCATCCTCGTCCGCTACCGCGGCTCCGATCCCGAGCTGGTCAAGAACGTGGTCAACGCGATCGCCCGCGATTTCATCGCCGGGCGCCAGGATGCGCAGCGGTCGGAGGCACGGAGCCGGGTCAGCTTCCTTCGCGAGCAGCTCGACACGCTGAGCGCGCAACTCCTCGTCTCGGAAGACGAGTTGCGCAAGTTCCGCGAGCGTGCCGGCACGGTGAATCTCGACGAGGAGTCGAGCAGTCAGGTCAAGCGCTTGGCTCAGATGCAGGCGGACCGTGCCCAGCTCAACGCCGAGGCGGGCGCTCTCCGGAACCTGCTGGTGAGCGTCAAGGCAGATGCCGCGGCGGCCAAGGTGGATGGGCCCTCGCCCTATCGGCGGCTGATCGCGTTCCCCACCCTGCTCAGAAATCCGGCGACGTCGGAGCTGCTGCGCTCGCTGGCGACGGTGGAGGACGAGCGGGCCACGCTGCTGATTCGCCGGACACCGGATGACCCGGATGTCCAGATCCTCACCGAGCGGGTGCGCCAACTGGACGAGCAGTTGCGATCGATCGGCGTGACATACCTCCAAGGCCTGACCGATCAGACGGCGTCAATCGATTCGACGCTGAGGGCATACGGCAGCCAGATCGAGCGGATCCCCAAGACCCAGGTCGAAGTGGCAAGGCTCGAGCGCGGGCCGAAGGTACTGGGCGAGATGTACGCGTTGCTGCAGACTCGGCTCAAGGAAGCGCAGATCGCCCAGGCGGCGATCGACCCGACGGTGCGCATCGTGGATCCGGCGATCCTTCCCGACAAACCGGTGAGCCCGAAGCCCGTGGTGAACATGCTGGCCGCGGTCGGCCTGGCGCTCGCGCTCGGGCTCGGCGTCGGCGTGGTGCGCGATTGGCGCGATCGGTCGGTGCACACCCGGGCCGATGTCATGAGCGTCACCGGGGTGCCGGTGATGGGACTGATTCCCCGCATCCCGGGCATGCGCGCGGTGAGTGCCCGGCTCCGCGGGGATCAGCGTGTACGAAAGCGACCGCTCCCCGGGCCGTCGTTCGGCGCGCCGAAGGATCGTGAGGTCTCCGCCGCCGTCGA
>JBGPVE010000207.1:0-5321 GCA_041491545.1 Gemmatimonadota bacterium
CGACTGGGTGATCGGACCGGTGTTCGTCCATGGGATCGCGTCGCGAACCTTGGCGGGGATTCGCCGCGCCGTGGAGCGCGCCGATGACTGACCCGCGGCGCGTCGTGATCACCGGAGTCGGCCCCGTGACGCCGATCGGTACCGGTATCGAGAATTTCTGGACCGGCCTCAGGGCGTGCCGTTCCGCGGTGCAGTGCATCACCCGCTTCGACCCGACCCCGTTCAAGAGTCGCATCGCCGCGCAGGTGAACGATTTCGTCGCGACGGATTACGTCGAAGAGCGGCGGGCGCGCCGGCTCGACCGCTTCTCGCAGTTCACCATCGCGGCGACGCGGCTCGCGCTCACGAACGCCGAGCTCGATCTCCGCAAGGAGGACCCGGACACCATCGGCGCTATGATGGGCACGGCGCTCGGCGGCGTGGGGTTCGGCGAGACGCAATACCGCGCCTTCCTGAGCGGTGGCCCGCGCGCGGTCGATCCCGCCCTTGCGCTGACCGTATTCGCCGGCGCCGCGAGCTGCAACATCGCGATCGAGTTCGGCGTGACGGGTCCCAATGCCACGAATGGAATGAGCTGCGCGTCGGGCACCATCGCCATCGGCGAGGCGTTTCGCGCCATCGCCCGCGGCGAGGCCGACGTCATGATCGCGGGCGGCTCGGAAGCGCCGTTGGCGCCACTGTGCTTCGGAGCGTTCTCGATCATTCGCGCCATGTCCACGCGTAACGACGACCCCGGGCACGCCAGCCGGCCGTTCGATCAAGGGCGAGACGGGTTCGTCATGGGCGAGGGAGCGGCGGTGTTGGTGCTGGAGGAGCGAGGTCGCGCGCTGGCGCGCGGCGCGCCGATCTACGGCGAGATCTGCGGCTACGGGCTGACCAACGACGCCCACCACATGACCGCGCCGAGGCCCGACGGCCGCCAGGCCGCGCGGGCGATGCGCCTCGCGTTGACCGAGGCCCACATCGCGCCGACCGACGTAGGATACGTCAACGCCCATGGGTCGTCCACACCGCTCAACGACCCGACGGAGACCTCCGCGATCAAGCAAGTCTTCGGCGACCACGCCTACCGCCTGCTCTTGAGCGGCACCAAGGGGTACTACGGCCATGCACTCGGCGCGAGCGGCGCCATCGAGGCCGCCATCTGTGCCCTGGCCCTTCGGCGGAGATGGCTGCCGCCCACGATCAATCTCGACACCCCCGACCCGGCTTGCGATCTCGACTACCTCAGGGGCGAGGGCCGCGACGCGGCACCGGAGTTCATCTTGAGCAATTCGTTCGGCTTTGGCGGCATCAACGCGACATTGGTGCTTCGGCAACCGGACTGACGCAAACGCGGCGCCCGTCGCGCCTTCCCGACCTTTCCCGCCGCGAGTAGATTCGCCGTGCCCCTTTTCGCTCACGAGGATCCCTATGCCTTCGCTCCGCAGTCGGCTGGTCGCAGAGGCGTTCGGTACGTTCGGGCTGGCGTTCATCGGCTGCGCCGTCGTCGTCGTCAACGGCGGCTTTCCCAACAGCGGGGTCGGGCTCATCGGCATCGCTCTGGCCCACGCGCTGGTCCTCGCGGTCGCCATCACGGCGACCATGAACATCTCCGGCGGTCACATCAATCCGGCGGTCACGATCGGCCTGCTCAGCGTGGGGCGGGTGACCCTCTCCACGGCCATCGCCTACATCATCGCGCAGCTCGCCGGCGCTGTGCTTGGCGCGTTTCTCGTACAGGCGCTCTTTCCCGCCGAGATCGTCCAGCAGGCGATGCTCGGCGTGCCCAGTCTCGCTGGGAATCTGAGCGTCGGCAACGCGATCGGTATCGAAATCGTTTTGACGTTCTTCTTGATGGCGGCGGTGTTCGGCACGGCGGTCTCGCCGACGGCCCCTAAAGTGGGCGGGTTCGGGATCGGGCTCGTGCTGGTGTTCGACATCTTGGTCGGGGGACCGCTCACGGGCGGCGTCATGAACCCGTCCCGGGCGTTCGGGCCCGCGCTGGTCGGCCGCCACTGGGACCATCAGATCGTGTGGTGGGTGGGCCCGATCGTCGGCGCGGTGCTGGCGGCGCAGTTGTGGGAGAGAGTAATAATGAAGACCGTGGATGAGGGGAGCGGGCGGTAGACAACAGAAACGGGCGGGAGAGGGTGTGGCTCCCGCCTACTCCCCCCCGTTCATCGCCTTCCTTGCCCTCCTCCACAGTCCAATCCCGTAGCCCAGCAGGATGACCGCCGCGACGATGTAGGCCGCGACGGCGTAGCCGCCGTTGGCGGGTGGCTCAACCGGCATCGCGCAGCTCCCGCGCTTCGAGGGCCAGCCCGATCCCGTAGCGCACGGTCACGAAGCCGAGATAGAGCAAGGAGAACATCGCGAAGGAAATCAGCAGCGTGCGAAGCATCTCCGGCGGCAACGACGGCGCGCTCGGCTTGAGCACCACGGGCTGAGGGTGGAGCGTACGGAAGAGATAGACGCTCAGGTGAATGAACGGGACCAGCAGCAATCCCATGATGCCGACCACCGCACTGAAGCGTGCGCGCTCCTGGCGGTCATGGATCGCGGCGCGGAGGGCGAGATAGCCGACGAAGAGGAAAAAGAGGAACAGCGTGAGCGTGAGTCGGGCGTCCCAGGTCCACCAGGTGCCCCAGATCGGCTTGGCCCAGATGGGCCCGGTGGTGAGCATGACCGCGCTGAAGGTGACGCCGACTTCGGCCGATGAGGCCGCGAAGAGATCCAGCCTGGGATCATGCAGCCAGAGGTACAGCGCACTCACGATGCCGACGAGCGAGAAGGCGAGGAGCGCACACCAGGCCGCCGGCACGTGCAAGTAGAAGATCTTCTGCGCCACGCCCTGGCGGGCCTCGACCGGCGTGAACCCGAGCGCCAGCACGTAGACCCCGGCGATGCCGAGGAAGGCCAGCGCGCTGATCCAGAACCCGCGGCGCACCACCGCATTCGCCCTCGCGAGATCCGGACTCATTCGTCCACCACCGCGGCGAAAGTCAACGTCGAGATCGTGAGAAACACGATATCGTACAGCGCGAGTAACCTAAGCCAACCCAGCATCTCGCTCAACGGACGGCCAGCCATCAGCCGGGACGTCACCTGCACCGCTCCCACGAGCGGCGGCACCATGAACGGCAGGAGGAGGACCGGCAACATCAGCTCCGCGAAGCGGGTGCGCACCGCCATCGCGCTGAAGACCGTGCCGGCGGCGACGAACCCGACCGTGGCCAGCGCCGCGGTGCCGATGATGCCGGGCAGCGCCGCCGAGAGATCGACGTTGAAGAAGAGCACGAACAGCGGCAGCGTTACGGCCTCGACCACACCCACGAAGGCGAGGTTCGCCAGCAGCTTTCCCCAAAACAGCGAGCTTCGCGGCAGCGGCGCGAGCAGGAGGCCATCAAGCGCACCATGCTCCCGCTCGACGTTGAACGCGCGGTTGAGCCCCAGCATGGCGGCGAACGCGAACGTCACCCAAAGCACGCTCGGCGCGAGGTCGGTGGCGGCGAGCACGGTCGGATCGCGGGCAAAGTTGAAGATCACCAGCACGAGCGCGGCAAAGACGAGCGCGGAGAGCAGCGCGGTCCTGCTTCGCAGCTCGGCGCGGATGTCCTTGGCCGCGATCACGAAGGCCAATCGTATTGCCTCAGGCACCGACCAGCTCGTGGTAGCGAGGTAGGAATGCGGCCAAGTCCCCGGCGCGCGGCTCGTCGAGCGCCCAGCGCCCGCCAGCCAGCACCGCCACGCGGGATGCCAGCTCCCAGGCCTCTGTGAGATGGTGAGTCACCAGCACCATGGCGAGGCCCTGGGCCAGCCGGCCGCGAAGCAGCACCCGCAGTCGCTCCGCCGCCGTGGCGTCGAGCGCCGTAAACGGTTCGTCCAACAGCAGAACCCGGGGCTTGTGCAGCAGCGCCCGCGCGATGGCGGCGCGCTGCAGGAGTCCCCGGCTCAAGCGGCGGGGCTGGTCGTGCGCGCGCCGGGCGAGATCCACGTCCTCCAGCGCGGCCAATGCCGCGCCCGCCGGGTCGGCCAGGCCGTAGAGCCGCGCGGCAAAGATCAGGTTTTCGAGGATCGTGAGATCGTCGTAGAGCAGCGACTGATGTGATAGCAGGCCCAGCGGCCGCCGCGTCTCCGGCGCCGACGACGTGAGCACGCGGCCGAGAACGCGAACCTCGCCCTGAGTCGGCCGCATGATGCCCGCCAGAAGCCGGAGCAGCGTCGTCTTCCCCGCCCCGTTGGGACCGACGACGGCGAGCGCCTCGCCGGGCTGGAGCCGAAGGTCTACGCCGCGGAGAATGCGCGCCGCTCCAAAGGAGCGGTGCAGGCCGGTCGCCTCAAGCAACGGGCCGTCATAGGAGGGCATCGATCCGCGCGCCGAGCTCGTCGAGGCGGAACGGTTTGACGATGTAGCCGGAATGGGGGAGGTCGAGCACCTTGAGCTGGGGTTCGATACTCATGTAGGCGGTGGCGATGATGACCGGCAGCTCGGGCTGCGAGCGGCGGATTCGGCGCAACAGCTCTACGCCGTCGGTGTCGGGCAACCGCATATCCAGCACCGCCACGTCCGGCCGATATTCCTCCAGCTTCGCCAGCGCCTCGGCGCCCGTACTGGCGAACGCCAGATCGTATCGCGGGTTGAAGTACCGCTCGTATGCGACTCTGAGGGCCGGCTCGTCTTCCACGATCAGGACGCGTCGGCGGCCCTTCCCATCGGTCATGCTACGCAGCCTTCACACACAGGGCCTTGGACGGCCTCGGACAGGTCGGGAAAGCGAGACGAAAAGACTAACCATTTCCAGCGGTACCGTCCATAGGACGGTACGGCGGCCGGTCACACGGCGGATTCAAGCTGAAAAAGGTCGACGAGCTTGGTGATGACGAGGAGAAATCGAAGCTGGTCACTCGGATTGCGCAAGACGACGGTCTGGCGTCGGTCCGCTGCGCGACGCTGGATCAGCATCAGAACGCCGAGGCCCGCCGAGTCCACGTGCCGAGTGGAGGAGAGATCGATGATCAGCTGGCCGCCGCCCTCAGGCAGCGCGTCCAGTGCCTCGATGGCCGTTTTGCGGAATTCGACCCGGGTATCCAAACCGAGCCTCGCGGGTGCGGCCAACTCGCGAGCCGTCGCGTGCGTGGATCTCATGCTGCCTCCCACACCCGACAAGGCTAGCGCGCGATCGTACCGCTGGCCCTTGTCCACCTTCGGCACCGAGCTATCTCACCCCGTTAGCGCAGCGTGGGTTGAGACCTCTAGTATTGCGGCCCCGGATCGCTCCGGGTGTGCTCTTATCGGGCGGATTAAGTGTCCCCTACGGTCGTCCTTGCGACCGCTTCCC
>JBGPVE010000208.1:0-5321 GCA_041491545.1 Gemmatimonadota bacterium
CGCGTACTCGGACGTCGACGCGGCCGTGCGGGCCATCAACGAGGCCCACCTCGACCACTATCTCTCGAAGCCATGGGACCCGCCCGAGGAGCGTCTCTTCCCCGTCGTCGACGACCTCCTCGACGCATGGCAGGCCGAACGCCCGTCCGAGACGGTCGGACTGAGGCTCGTCGGGCATCAATGGTCGCCGCGGTCGCACGCGATCAAGGATTTCCTCGGGAGCAACCTCATTCCGTATCGCTGGCTCGAGGTTGAGCGAGACGAGGATGCGGGTGGCTTGTTGGCGGCCGCCGCCGTCGCCCCCGACGAGCTGCCGGCGCTGTTCCTCGAGGACGGGTCGGTGCTGCGCAACCCGGAGCTGCGCCAGGTCGCCGAGCGCCTCGGTCGCGCGGTCGCCGCGGCGCACGATCTGTACGATCTCGTCATCGTGGGTGCCGGCCCCGCGGGCCTCGGCGCCGCGGTCTACGGCGCGTCCGAGGGACTCCGAACCCTCCTGCTCGACCGGCACGCGCCAGGCGGGCAGGCGGGCACCAGCTCCCGCATCGAGAACTATCTCGGCTTCCCCGCCGGGGTGAGCGGCAGCGAGCTGACTCGCCGCGCGATCGCGCAGGCGCAGCGGCTCGGGGCCGAGTTCCTCGCGCCCGTCGAAGTCATGAGTGTATCGATCGACCGCGGGTACAAGCGCCTCGCGCTCGGGGACGGACGCGAGGTGGTCTCCCGGGCGATGCTGGTGGCGACCGGCATGGTGTACCGCGAGCACCCGGCGGAGGGGGCCGCGGAGCACAACGGCGCCGGCGTCTACTACGGCGCCGCGGCCACGGAGGCGCAGGCCTGCCGCGGCCGACGCGTCCTCGTCGTGGGGGGAGGGAACTCGGCGGGACAGAGCGCGATGCACCTGTCGCGTTACGCCGCGGAGGTGCACATCGCGGTGCGGGGTGACGGCGTGCGCGAAACGATGTCGCGGTACCTCGTCGATCAGATCGCGGCGACCCCGAACATCCGGCTCCGGTTGCATACCGTCCTCGAGCGGGTCGAGGGCAACGGACATCTGGAGCGCGTCGCGCTCAAGTCGATGGATGACGGAGCCTGCGTGACGGAGGCCATGGACGCGCTGTTCGTGTTCATCGGCACCCGCCCGCACAGCTACTGGTTGCCGCCCGCCGTGCTGCGCGACGCCAAGGGGTTCGTGCTCACGGGCCGGGACGCGACCATCGCCGACGGGTTCGCGCGCATCTGGAAGGAATCTCGGGAGCCGCTGCCGCTCGAGACCAGCGTTCCCGGCGTGTTCGCGGCCGGCGACGTCCGGGCCAGCGCCATGAACCGGGTGGCCTCGGCGGTGGCCGAAGGCTCCATGGCGGTGAGGCTGGTGCACGAGTACCTGGCGCTCACCTGATGCGCCGGGCCGACCGCGGGTCGGCCACGCTTTGGATCATCTACCTGCCGGCCGAGCCGCTGACCACTCCCTCAATCGGGACGCTGAGCGCGGAGGGTGAACCCCGCCCTGCTCGTGACCGGCGGGTCCTTCGCGAGACCGCGGCGCTGAGCGCCGGGAACTCCCGCGTGCGGCTCTACCCCTCATCTGCGAGAGGGGGTATCCTGCGCACAGATCTTGCTCTAGAGCCGACCCTTACGCGCCGGCTGCCGACGGGAGGATATCTGTGCGGATCCTGACCCTGTGTTATGAGTTCCCCCCGATCGGTGGCGGCGGCTCTCGCGTCGTGGCCGGGCTGTCCACGGAGCTCGTGCGCGCGGGGCACAGCGTCGACGTGATCACGATGCGATACGGGCGGCAACCGCGACTCGAAGTCGTGCAGGGAGTGAGGGTCCACCACGTCGATTGCATCCGCCGCTCGCCCTCCATCTGCTCGCCGCCCGAAATGGCGACGTACCTGGCGCAGGCGCTGCCCGTGGCCCTCGGTCTGATCCGCCGCAACCATTACGACCTGAACCACACCCATTTCATCTTTCCCGACGGCGTGCTGGCCTGGACGCTCAAGCGGCTCACCGGGCTGCCGTACGTTATCACCGCGCATGGCTCCGATGTGCCCGGCTTCAACCCGGACCGCTTCATCACCGGGCACCGACTCCTGAAGCCGGTGTGGCGCACGGTGGTGCACGGGGCAGCCGCGCTCATCTCACCAAGCAACTATCTCACGAGCCTCATCCGCCGGGCGGCGCCTGATGTCCGTCCGGTGATGATCCCGAACGGAATCGACCCCTCCATCCTCCGGCCCGATCGCCCTCGCCGAGCGCGCATTCTGCTGGTCGCGCGGCTGTTCGAGCGCAAGGGCGTCCAGTACGTCATCCGCGCGCTCGCCGGCATTGGGCATCAGCACGAGGTGCACGTCGTCGGGGCGGGCCCCTACCAGTCCACGCTGGTGGCGCTGGCCCGGGAGCTGGGCGTAGACGTGAAGTTCCACGGATGGCTCGAGCCCGCCTCGCCCCAGCTCGTGGAGCTCTACGAGACCTCGGACATCTTCGTCCTCGCATCCAACGTCGAAAATTTCCCGATGGTGCTCATGGAAGCGATGGCCGCCGGCCTCGCGATCGTCACCACGCGGGGCACGGGCTGTCACGAGGTCGTCGGTGACGCATGCCTCCTCTTCGATCCGGGCGACGTCGGCGGGCTGCGGGCTGCGCTCGCCACCCTCACCCGGGAGCCGGCGCGGCGCCAAGCCCTCGGCCGCGCGGCGCGCCTCCGACTCGAGAACGAGCTCAGTTGGACGAGCGTGGCCCGGCGGTATGAGACCGCGTTCGACACCGTGTTGCGCGCGCGGACGGCGCCGGAACCAGTCGTTGGCGTCGCGTAGCGGCGTGCGCATGCGATTGTCGCCGGGGGAGCCGGCGCGCCGCGCGGAGGTCGTCTGGATCCTGAAGCTGGCGCTCTCGGTCGCGCTGCTCTGGTACATCATCGACCGGATCTCGCTTCGCGCGCTCTGGGAGACGCTGGCCGGAGCCGACCCGATACTCGTCGCCCTTGGGCTCGCCGCCGGCGCGGCGGGATTGGCGGCGGGCGCGATGCAGCTCCGGTTGGTCAGCGAGCGACACGGCATCTTCCTCTCCGCGCGGGACGCGTTGGCGCTGAATCTGGCGACGAGCTTCTACAATCTGTTTCTTCCCGGCTACCTCGCGGGTGGCGCGGTGCGATGGTACCGGCTGACGCGATCCGACGCCACGGCGCGTCCGGTGGCCGCACTCGCCGTCATTCTGTACAGTCGTTTCATCGAGCTCACCACCGTGCTCGTCGCCGGGCTGATCTTCTGGGCGGCGGACTCGCGCGCGCGATCCAACCATCTGATTCCCGAGATATTCGGCGGGATCCTGCTCGGCCTCGTGCTCGTGGCGCAACTCATCACGCGGCCCCGCGCGAACGCGGGGTTCTTGGCGGCCGTGCGGCGGCGATGTGCGGCCATCATGCCGGCGCGCTGGCGCGACCGGGTCGACTTCGGGCTCGCCGCCGCGGCCCGCCTTCGGGACATGCCGAAGGGCACGCTCGGCCGTCTGGCCGGCTCGTCCACGGCGCGCCACCTCCTCATGATCGCGGCGTTCTACTGCTTTGCCCGGTCGCTCCACTTGCCGCTGTCGCTCGCCGTCGCAGGCTGGACGCGGACGGTTCTCGCGCTGGCGGGTATGCTGCCGATCACGGTGGGCGGCCTGGGCGTGCGCGAGGGCAGCCTGATCGCGGTGCTGCATCCCTACGGCATTCCGGCACCCGCGGCGGCAGCCCTGGGCCTGTTGCTGTTCGGTCGCGAGCTGATGGCTGCCGCGGTGGGAGGAATCCTCGAGGCGCACGCGTTGCTCGCACCCCAATCGGAGCAGTCCCCTGACCCGCGCTGAGGTCCGCTTCGGGTTGATCGGCTGCGGGGGCATCGGGCGCTGGCACGCCCGAAGCGTGCGGACGCTCGCCGGCGCGAAGCTGGTAGGCGTGACCGACCGGAATCCCACGGCCGCCGCGCAGGTTGCCTCGATGTCGGGCGCGCGGGCATTTGCCTCGGTGGAGACGCTGCTCGAGCAACGCGACATCGACGTCGTCACCATCTGCACGCCGCCGGACACCCATGCGGCACTCATCGAGGCGGCGGCCGCGGCCGGCAAGCACGTGTTGGTGGAGAAGCCGTTCGCGCCCACGTTGGTCGAGGCTGACCGCGCGATCGCGGCGTGCGGTGCGGCCGGGGTCCACCTGGGCGTGGTCCACCAGCAGCGGGCGCGGAGCGCCACCCAGGCCGTTCACCGGCTGGTGGCGGAGGGGACGCTGGGCAAAGTCGTGCTCGCTACCGCGACGCACACCTGGTATCGGAGCCAGGCGCAGCTCGATCGAGACCCGTGGCGGGGAAGCGCTGCCGGGGGCGGCTTTCTCCTCGATCAGTGCGTCCACGTCGTCGATCTCCTGGTCTGGTTTCTGGGCGAGCCTCGATGGGTGAGCGCCGCGGCTCGGGCGCTGGTGATTCAGGGACAGGGCGAGGACACCGTGGCGGCGACGGTAGAATTCGCGAGCGGCGCGCTCGCGACCCTGGCCGCGAGCACCGCGGCCAATCGATCCCGGGATGACATCGCGATCGAGCTCGCGGGCACGAGGGGAAGCTTCCGCATCGAGATCCGCGACTACGACAACGCCGAAATCGTGGAGCTGGGCATCGCGCCGTCGGAGCGGCAACGGGCGCGCCCCCTCTCCGCGGGAGAGATCGAATCGATCGTCCGGCGCGAGCACGGGGGCTGGCGCGCGGGCCCCCGCTCGCTGGCCTGGCGTGTCGCGGCGCGACTGGCCGGCGGCGGCCGCGGCGTGCGGCCCTTTCGATCGCCGCGCGCTTGGTTGCGGCGCCAGGCCGATCGAGTGGCACAGGTCGATTGGCGCGAGCCGAAGGGACACGCGGCGATTCTGGATCGGATGGCGGCCGCCGTGCGGGGCGATGGGGACCCGATGGTGACGGGCCGCGAGGCGCGGCGGTCGCTGGCCGTGATCGACGCACTGTATCGCTCCCACAGCCAAGGAGGAGCGCGCGTGGCCGTGCAAGATCCAGGTGGCGGATGAGAGTCCTCCATCTGATCGATCATCTCGGGGCGGGCGGCGCCCAGACCAGTCTCGTCGACTTGCTGGAAGCCCGAGGCACGGATATCGATCCGATGGTGTGGTGCCTGAGTCGTCGAGCGCTGCCCGAGCTGGCGGAGCGTCTCGCCCGCGGGGGCGTGCGCTCCGAGGTGCTCGGCCTCTCGAAGACCAATCCGATGGGCCTGGCGCGGCTTCGCCGGCGGCTCGCCGACCGCCGACCGCAGTTGGTGCACGCCCACCTCGAGTACAGCAGCATGCTCGCCGCCGCCGTCGC